>JBBIPL010000017.1:0-31525 GCA_037442845.1 Hydrogenophilales bacterium
CCGGCATGGTGTTCGAGGAATACGCCGGCAGCGCCGCTTTGCGCGCGCTCACGCCACGCCTGTGCGATCTTGCGCGAGACGCGGACGCGCGGGTGCGCGCCGATGTCGCGCATCTCCTCGGGCTGACCCGCGATGCCGATGCGCGGCCCTGCCTGGAAGCCCTGCTCGACGACGAGGATGTCGGCGTCCGCGAAATCGCGCGCGAAAGCCTCGATGGCCTGAGCGGAAGCCCGCCGTCCGGCGCCTGATTCAGCATGCCGGTGCTTGCGGAGAGATGGATATCGGTACGTATCTCCTTGATCCGGAAGGGTAAATTGACAGTATTAGAATGCCCTGATAGGCTGAATTAAAAATTTTATCCATTTTTTTCCATCCTCTCAGGAGCCTCCCATGCAGACCCGTATCGCCGCCCTTGCTGTCCTTTCCCTCGTCGCCGCGAGGTAACAGCGATGGCTGGGCAGGCGCTCAGCCGGGCCAAGGTGTACGACCCGGTTCTGCGGATTCTGCACGCCTGCAACGGCCTCGCCATCCTGCTGCTGGTCGCCACCAGCTTGGTCGCCGCCGTCCTCGAATTCACGCCGGAGGCGGTCGCGCTCTGGCATCTGCACGTGTGGTGCGGCTATGCCCTCGCTCTGGGCCTGGCGGGTCGCCTGGCCTGGGGTCTTCATGGTCCCGAACACGCCCGTCTCGGCGCGTTCTGGCAATGGCGGGCGTGGTGGGCCGCCTTGCGCGCGCGGCGGTTGTTCACCGAGCCTGAGGGCTATGGCCACCATCCCCTGGCCGCCGCCGTCTATCTGGTCTTTTACCTGGTCATCCTCGCCCTGCTGGCGACCGGCCTGGCGCTGGCGGCGATCGAGCAGGGACGCGGCCCCCTGGTCGAATGGCTGGGACATGACGTCGCCAACAAGGCCCTGTTCAAGCGCCCGCACGATCTGCTCGAGGAATTCGTCTGGGGCTTCATCGTGCTGCACCTGGCCGCCCTGATCCTGCACGAGTCGCGCCATGGCGTGCCGGTCGCACAGGCGATGGTCAGCGGCTACCAATATCGCAAGGAGAAATCGTGAAACGTCTCATCCCCCTGTTCGCCCTGTGCATCGCCCTGCCCGCGGCCGCGCAGACTCCGCAACTGATCCTCGATAGCCTCGTCGCCAAGGCCGGCCCCGCTTCCGTCGCGCGCGGCGAGCAGTTGTACCGGGCCAAGTCCAAGGCCGGCAAGACGGCCGACTCCTGCGTCGCCTGCCATACCGACAACCCCAAGGCCGTCGGCCAGCACGTGAAGACCTTCAAGGGCATCGATCCGCTCGCGCCGGTCGCGCAAAAGGATCGCTTCACCGACCCCGCCAAGGTCGAGAAGTGGTTCAAGCGGAATTGCCAGGAAGTCCTCGACCGGCCCTGCACGCCGCAGGAAAAGGCCGATTTCACCGCCTACATGATTTCCGTGAAGTGAGCGCGCCATGAACGGCTACGGCATCACCTGGAAACACCTGGCCAGCCTGGTCCTGGCGGTGGGCGCCGCCGCCCTGGTCATCGAGCGGGCGCCGGCCGGCGACGAGGCCGTCTTTCCCATGCCGGCGGGCAAGACCTATGTAAACGAATGCGGCGGCTGCCATACCGCCTTCGCGCCGGGCCTGCTGCCGGCGCGCTCCTGGCGCAAGATGATGGCGGAACTAGCCAATCACTTCGGCGAGGATGCCAGCCTCGACGAGCCCCAGCACCTGGCCATCCTCAAGGACCTGGAAACGCTGGCCGCCGACGGCGCGCAGGCCAACATGCGCATGCGCCGCATCAGCGCGGCCATCCCCGCCAACGCGGCGCCGCAGCGCATCATCGAGACCGCTTACTTCAAGTTCATGCACGACGAGGTGCCCCGGCACATCTGGCAGCGCAAGAAGATCGGCACGCCGGGCAATTGCGTCGCCTGCCATATCCGCGCCAACGAGGGACGCTACGGCGAGCGGGAAGTGCGCATCCCCCAGTAAGGGCAAGCTCCCGCGCAAGCCGGGGAGGGCGGGAAACGGATGTCCGTCAGTCCTTCCCGAACAGCTTGTCCAGTTCGCGCCGGGCGTCGGGCACCGAGCCGGCCGCGGCCGGGCCGCCGAACATCGCGTCGAGCGCCGCGCGCGCGCCGCCCGCGGCCGTGCCCGCGGCGGGCCAGGCCCCGGCCCGGGCCTGGAACCACTCGCAGAAATTCGCCCGGGTCTTGTCCTTGATCTCGTCCGCCGCCAGTTCACGGCATTGCTTGGCCTTCGCCGTGTCGTAGTGTCGGCAGAGACGGCAGACATGCAGTTCCGCGCCGCAGGCCGGGCATCCGGCGCGTCGGCTTAAGGGTTGGGGCAGGTCGTCCAGGCCAGCGCCGCATTTCCAGCACACCAGGTTGTCACTCATTTGTCGCTCCGCCGGGTGAAAATCGCGCCATGATAAATCGACCAGGAGATTCGGGATGGCCTTCGGACTCATCGTCATCGGCGACGAAATTCTCTCCGGCAAGCGCCAGGACAAACACTTCGCCAAGGTCGTGGAACTGCTTGCGGCGCGCGGCCTGAAGCTGGCCTGGGCGCGCTACCTGGGCGACGAGCATGCCAGGCTGGTGGAACACCTGCGGCAGACTCGCGCCGGCGAGGATGTCGTGTTCAGCTGCGGCGGCATCGGCGCGACGCCGGACGACCATACCCGCCAGGCCGCCGCCGAGGCCTGGGGCGTGCCCCTGGCGCTGAACCCCGAAGCCCGCGAGTTGATCGCCCGGCACATGCAAGAGATCTGCCAGCCGCTGACGCCGGAGCGGCTGCGCATGGGCGAACTGCCGGCGGGCGCGGCGCTCATCCCCAACCCCTACAACCGCATTCCCGGCTTCAGCCTGGACCGCCACCATTTCGTGCCGGGCTTCCCGGTCATGGCCTGGCCGATGATCGAAGGGGTGCTGGACCGCCAGTACCGGCATCTTTTCGGCGCCGGCGCCGAGGCGGAGCGGGGCCTGCTGGTCAGCGGCCTCAACGAGGGCACGCTGACGCCCCTGTTCGACGCGCTGGAGCGGGAATTCGAGGGTGTGCGCATCTGGAGCCTGCCGCGCATCGACCCCGAACAGCGCTTCCACTACGAGATCGACCTCGGCGTGCGGGGTCCGGCGGACCGCCTGGAAGCCGCCTTCGCCCGGCTGCGCGCGGGCGTCCTGGCCCTGGGCGGGGAACTCTCGGATCAGGCCTGATCGGGGTGCGCATCAAGCGCTGCCGTCGACGTTCCGCTGCAGCCAGAATTCCAGCAGGGCCAGGTGCCACAGCTTGCTGCCCTGGATGCGGGTGAGGTGCTGTTCCGGCGCGGCCAGCAGCTTGCGCACGTAGTCCCGCTGGAACAGTCCGCGTTCGCGGCAGGCGCGCGATTCGAGGATGTCGCGCATGAATTCGAGGAACTCGCCGCGCACGTATTTCAGGGCCGGCATGGGGAAGTAGCCTTTCTCGCGGTCGATCACCGCGTCCGGCAGGAGACCGCGGGCGATGCTCTTGAGGATGTGTTTGCCGCCGGACAGGAGTTTCAGTTCGGGCGGCATGCGCGCCGCCAGTTCCACCAGTTCGTGATCGAGGAAGGGCACGCGCGCTTCCAGGCCCCAGGCCATGGTCATGTTGTCCACCCGTTTCACCGGATCGTCGGTGATCAGCATGGTCGCGTCCATGCGCAGCACCTGGTCGATGAAGCTGTCGGCGTCGGGTTCGCTGAGGCGCGCGGAGACGGTGTAGGCGGTGTGGTCCAGCCCGTGGAAGGCCGGCTGCACGGTTTCCAGGAATTCGGCGTGGTCGCGGTCGAAGTAATGGCGGCGGAAGCGTTCCAGCGGCGTGCCCAGGGTGTCCGCGTGCATGCGCGGATACCAGTAGTAGCCGCCGAACACTTCGTCGGCGCCCTGGCCGCTCTGCACCACCTTGACGGTCTTCGCCACCTGCTCGGCGAGCAGGTAGAAGGCCACCGCGTCCTGGCCCACCATGGGTTCGGCCATGGCGTCGACGGCTTCCGGCAGGCGGCTGAGCACCTGGCTGTTGGGGATGTGGAACTGGTGGTGGCGGGTGGCGAAATGCGCGGCCACCGCGTCGGAATATTCGAATTCGTGGCCGCGTTCCTCGGGCTGGTCCTCGAAGCCGACCGAGAAGGTCAACAGGTCCTGCGCGCCCTGTTCCGCCAGCAGGGCCACCAGCAGGCTGGAATCGAGGCCGCCGGAGAGCAGCACACCCACCTTCACGTCGGCGATCAGCAGACGTTTTCGCACCGCCTGGCGTAGGGATTCATGCACCGCCTCGCGCCATTCCGCCTCGGGCAGAGGCTGCTGCGGCCGCGTCGCCGCGAGGCGCCAGTAGATGCGGCTGGACAGGCCGCCGTCGGCGCCGACCCGCAGGATGCCGGCCGGCGGCAGTTTGCGCACGCCCTGCAGCAGAGTGGAGGGCGCCGGCACCACCGCGTGCAGGGTGAAGTGGTGATGCAGGGCCGCGGGGTCGATGTCGGTATCGACGCCTCCCGCCGCCAGCAGGGCCTGCGGCGTCGAGGCGAAACGCAGACGGCGTGCGTCCAGGCTGTAGTAGAGCGGCTTGATGCCGAGCCGGTCGCGGGCCAGGAACAGGCTGCCGGCGAGGCGATCCCAGATGGCGAAGGCGAAGGTGCCCTGCAGGCGCTCGACGCAGGCCTCGCCCCATTCCACGTAGGCGCGCAGGAGCACTTCGGTGTCGCCGTCGGAGTGGAAGCGGTGTCCTTTGCCGATGAGTTCCGCGCGCAGTTGCGGGTAGTTGTAGAGGGTGCCGTTGAACACCAGGGCGAGGCCCGTCGCGGCGTCCACCATGGGCTGGCGCGAGCGCTCGCTGAGGTCGATGATGGCAAGCCGCCGGTGGCCGAGGGCGACGGGACCGTCGCCATGCAGGCCCTCGCCGTCCGGACCGCGCCGGGCCAGCCTGGCGACCATGCGCCGCAGCGCCGCCTGGTCGGGGGCGGCGCCGTCGAAGCGCAATTCACCGGCGATGCCGCACATGGGCCGCCTCCATCAGCTTGGCCACAGCGGTTCTTCCTGCATCAGGGCGATCTGCTCGCGCAGTTCCAGGATGCGTTCCTGCCAGTAGTGCTGGGTGTTGAACCAGGGAAAGGCGGCGGGAAAGGCCGGGTCGTCCCAGCGCCGCGCCAGCCAGGCGGAGTGATGGATCAGGCGCAAAGTGCGCAGGGCTTCGACCAGGTGCAGTTCGCGCGCGTCGAACTCGCGGAAGTCCTCGTAGCCGGCGAGGATGTCGGCCAGTTGGCGGACCTGGTTGTCGCGCTCGCCGGACAGCAGCATCCACAGGTCCTGCACCGCCGGCCCCATGCGGCTGTCGTCGAAATCGACGAAATGCGGGCCACTCGATTGCGTGCCCTCGGTCCACAGCACATTGCCGGCGTGGCAATCGCCGTGCAGGCGCAGGCGTTGGAAATCGCCGGCGCGGGCGAAGCAGTGGCGAGCCAGTTCCAGGGCCTGGTCGATGACATTCTTCCAGGCCGTCAGCAGGTCGGCGGGCAGCCAGCGGCCGGCCAGCAGGAAGGCGCGCGGTTCCTCGCCGAAGCTGGCGATGTCCAGGGTGGGGCGGTGGACGTAGGGCTTCAGGGCGCCCAGCGCATGGATACGACCGATGAAGCGGCCCATCCATTCCAGGGTGTCGGAGCGGTCGAACTCGGGCATGCGCCCGCCCTGGCTCGGATAGATGGCGAAACGGAAACCCGCGTGCGCATGCAGGCTGGCGCCGCTGGCCAGCGTCAGGGGCGGCACCACGGGAATTTCCGCGTCCGCCAGTTCACGCGTGAAGAGGTGCTCCTCGAGGATGGCGGCATCCGACCAGCGTCCCGGCCGGTAGAACTTGACCACGACAGACGGCGCGTCCTCCCGGCCGGCCTGGTAGACCCGGTTCTCGTAGCTGTTCAGGGCCAGCAGGCGGCCGTCGGGATGCAGGCCGACGCTGTCCAGGGCATCCAGCACCCGATCCGGGGAGAGGCCGGCATAGGGGGGCGGGTTCATGCCGCGGCCAGGGCGACGCTGCGGCAGCCTTGCGCATCGCAATGCAGGTAGGCGCCGGTGTCATACCAGTCGGCCAGTACCCAGCGCTCGCGCGGGCGCCCGTCGACCAGGTGTTCATGCCGGGCGGGCCGATGCGTGTGGCCGTGGATGATGCGGTCCACCTGCGATTCGCAAAAGGCGCGTTCCACCGCCGCCGCGTTCACGTCCATGATCTCCGGCTTCTTGCCGGCCTTGGCCTGCTCGCTGCGCTCGCGCAACTCGCGCGCCAGCGCCCGCCGTTCGGCCAGCGGACGGGCGAGGAAGGCCTGCTGCCAGGCGGCGCCGCGCACCTGGGCGCGGAATGCCTGATAGGCGGCGTCGTCGGTGCAGAAGGCGTCACCGTGGGTAAGCAGGGTGGGGACCCCGAACAGATCGAGGTGCGTGGGGTCGGGCAGCAGAGTCAGGCCGGCGGCGCGGGCGAATGCCTCACCCACCAGGAAGTCGCGGTTGCCCGGCAGGAAAGCGACCTGCGTGCCGTGGCCGGACAGGGTGCGCAGGGCCTCGGCGATGTCGGCGTGGAAGGGCTCGGACAAATCGTCGTCGCCCACCCAGGCTTCGAAGAAATCGCCGAGGATGTAGAGCGCGGCGGCGGACGGCGCCGCCTCGCTCAGGAAACGCCGCAGCAGAAGGGCGGCCAGCGGCCGTTCCCGCGTCAGGTGCAGATCGGAAATGAAGAGGACAGGGGACATTTGCCGGGTGCAGCCGATCGGGTGGCCGGGCAGGGGGGCGCGCCCCCGCGGCGTCAGCTTTCGAGGATTTCCGCGCGCTCGATGAGCACGTTTTCCATGGGCACGTCCTGATGACCGGCGCGCATGCCGGTGCGTACTTTGCGGATGTTGTCCACCGCGTCGCGGCCTTCAACCACCTTGCCGAACACGCAATAGCCGTAGCCGGAAGCGGAGGGCTCGCGGTAGTCGAGAAAGGCATTGTCGGCGACGTTGATGAAGAACTGGCTGCTGGCGGAGTGAGGGTTCGGCGTGCGCGCCATGGCGATGCTGTAGGCGACGTTCTTCAGGCCGTTTGCCGCCTCGTTCTGGATGGGCGCGCGCGTGGGTTTCTGCTCCATGTCGGCGGTGAAGCCGCCGCCCTGGATCATGAAACCGTCGATGACGCGATGAAAGACGGTGCCGTTGTAGTGGCCGTCCCGCACGTATTGCAGGAAGTTGGCGACCGTTTCCGGCGCGGCGCTGGCATCGAGTTCCAGGGTGATGGGACCGAAGTTGGTGTGCAGTCTGACCATTTTGACCTTTCGGGGAACGGGAGTGGCCGCTTTGCCGGGTTGGGCGGGAGCAGGGACGGTGCTGCCGGCCTCGCAGGCCGACAGCGGGGCGGCCAGGGCAAACAGCAGGAAATGACGGCGGGTGAGGGGCATCAGCGTTTCGCGAGTTGGGTGGAAGAGCGCGCTTCGGCGGAGGTTTCCAGGGCGACGCGCCAGGCGCCTTCCTCCAGGCGCCAGAACAGGCGCTTGCTGGACTGGCTGGACAACTTGTCGCTGGCGTAGTTCTGTTGGAATTCGGCGTAGGCCATGTCGCCGTCGGGGTAGAGGAACAGGTTGACGTCGGAGAGTTTGACGCGGATCCAGTCCTTGTTGAGGATGTTGCCGCGTTTGGCGTGCAGCCAGCCCTGGCCGTCGGGCATCGCCAGGTTGCTCGAGTAGTGGCGCAGGAAGCGGTCGGGGTCGCGCGCTTCCCAGTCCTCCTTCCAGTCGCGCAGGCGCAGCAGCAGGCCATCGCGGGTCCGCGTCCAGGTGTCGCGATCGACCCAGTCGGCGCGCTCGGCGATCACCACCGGGGTGCTGCCGACGTCGATGTAACGCGACAGATCCTTGAGGTCGGGATTGCTCACCACCACGCAGCCATCGCTGGAACGCGGCGGCCGGCTGTAGGTGTCGGAGGGTACGCCGTGCAGCCAGATGCCGTGCCCGCCGCGCCGCTGGGCCTGGTCCCAGGCGTTGGGGTAATCGAGCGGAAAGGCGCCGGCGCCGTAGAAATCGGTGAGGCGCTGGCGCGCCACCCGGCTGAGGATGCGATACACCCCGACGGGCGTGCGCTTGTCGCCCTCGGCCCGCTTCTCGGTGCCGTTGCGGCCTATGGTCATGTAGTAATCGCTGACCAGGCGCGGCTCGCCGTTGACGTTCTCGAACACGTAGAGGCGGGCGCGGCTGGCGTCGGCCAGCAGCACGTGCCGGTGTTGCGGCGCCAGTTGCAGGATCTGGCGGGGCATGAGGTCGGGCGCCGGCTGGTCGATGTAGCGCAGCAGCCGGGCGCGCGCTTCGTCGCGCAGGTCCGCCAGCGAATCGGCCGGCGCCCGCGTGCTGGTGCCCAGGCCGGTGAGCGGCCGCGCGCGCGCCATGAGGATGTCGCCGCGTATCAGGTGGGCGAGACGGAAATCCGGACGCTGGGCGATGACGCGGTCGACCTCGCGCAGGGCGTCTTCCAGGCGATTGCCGCGGATGTCCTGCAGGGCCCTGGCGATGCGCGCGTCGGGCGAACCGAGCAGGCGGCCCGCGTCGGAGGATGCGAGCAGCAGCGGGGCTTCGCCGGCGACCGCGCCAAGGGAAAAGGTGAGACCCAGCAGGACACGGGCGAGGAAGCGCGAGATGCGATTCATCGTTCGTCGACGATCTTCCAGGCGTCGCCTTCCCACGCCAGGGTCAGGGTTTTGTTGCCGGAATTACGCAGCAGATTGGACTCGTAGCGCTGGCGGAAACTGACGCGCGCCAGCTCGTCGCCGCTCATGCGGACGCGCAGCTGTTCGACGGCGACCTTGATGTACTGGGGCCGGGTGACGCGCTCGCGGCGCTGGTTTTCCCAGGCTGCGCGGTCGTTGCCGGGGGTCTTGAAGCCGTTGCCGTAGAAGGCCAGATAGGCGTCGGCATCACGCGCGCTCCAGGCCTCGGCCCAGGCCCGCACCGTCTTTTCGATCTCCGCCTTGGCATTCGCGCCGGGTTTCGTCACGGTCTTCGGTTTGTCGTCCGCGGCTGCGACGGCGGCTGCCGCCGCGGGCGCTTCGGGCTTGACGTCCGCACCCGCGGTCGCCTCCTGGGGCCACGGGGGTTCAACCGGCACGCTGGTTTCCTGGGCGAGTTGGGGCTGCTTCGCCGCCGCGCCTTCCTTGGCCGCCTTGCCCGCGCCTTTCTGCACGGCATCCTGGGCGCGCGGGGCCGGGTTGAAGATGTCCTTGATCAGGGCCAGCTTGGTCAGCGCGGAAACGTTGCCCTGGTCGAGTTGCAGGGCCTTGTCGTAGGCGCGGGAGGCCATCTTGGCGTAGATGTCGCCCAGGTTCTCGTGCGCGGTGGCATAGCTGGGATGCGTGCGGATGGCCATCTCCAGGCTCTGCTTGGCGCGTTCGTAGTCGGCCTGCGCCGCGTACAGCACGGCAAGGTTGTTATAGGGCTCCGGCAGTTCGGGATAGTCGTCGGTGAGGCCGGAAAACACCTTGATGGCCTCGGGGTAACGATTCATGTCGGTGAGGATCAGCCCCTTGAGAAAGCGCCCCTGCGCGTCCTTGGGGTTGGCGGCGAGAAAGGCGTTCACCTTGTCCAGCGCGGCGGTCTTGTTGCCCTGATGGAAGGCCTGGCTGGCGTCCTGCACGGTGGGGGTGCTCGCCATGGCCAGCGCTGGCGACATGGCCAGCAGGAAGGCGATGGAAAAACGGGTTAAGGCCATATGTGCTATGCTTTTCGACGATTTTGCGGTTGCCTGGAAGGCGCCAAGTCAGGTGAATTCTAGCGTTCGCGGGGCACAATTGAAAATCTTCGCGCGCTCTGTCCGGCGTTCCGATACCCGTTCCCGATCATGCACAACAAGACTTCGTCCTCCTCCGCGTCCCAGGTCGGCGCGCCGGTTGCCCATTTCATCCGCGGCATCGTCGAGGCCGATCTCGCCAGCGGCAAGCACCGCCTCATCGTCACCCGCTTTCCGCCGGAACCGAACGGCTATCTGCACGTCGGCCACGCCAAGTCGATCTGCCTCAACTTCGGTCTGGCCCAGGACTACCAGGGCGCCTGCAACCTGCGCTTCGACGACACCAATCCGGAGAAGGAATCCGAGGAATACGCCAACGCCATCATGGAAGATGTGCGCTGGCTGGGCTTCCAGTGGAACGGCGAGGTGCGCTGGGCTTCCGATTATTTTCAGGCGCTTTACGAATACGCGGAGAACCTGATCGAGCAGGGCAAGGCCTACGTCTGCGACCTGACTGTCGAGGCGATGCGCGAGTTCCGCGGCACCTTGACCGAGCCGGGCCGGCCCAGCCCCTACCGCGACCGTACGGTCGAGGAAAACCTGGACCTGTTCCGGCGCATGAAGGCGGGCGAGTTCGCAGACGGGACCAGGACCCTGCGCGCCAAGATCGACATGGCGAGCCCCAACATCAACCTGCGCGACCCGGTCATCTACCGCATCAAGCGGGCGCATCACATCCGCACCGGCGATGCGTGGTGCATCTACCCGATGTACGACTACACCCATTGCATTTCCGACGCCCTGGAGTGCATCACCCACTCCCTGTGCACCCTGGAGTTCGAGGATCACCGGCCCTTGTACGACTGGGTGCTGGAGCAGTTGCCGGTGCCTTCCCACCCGCGCCAGATCGAGTTCTCCCGCCTGGAGCTGCGCTACACCATCACCAGCAAGCGCAAGCTGTTGCAACTGGTGACCCAGGGCATCGTTTCCGGCTGGGACGACCCGCGCATGCCCACCATCCAAGGCATGCGCCGGCGCGGCTACACGCCCGCCGGCATTCGCGAATTCGTCCGTCGCATCGGCATCTCGAAGAGCGAGAACATCGTCGACATGGCGGTGCTGGAAGGCGCCATCCGCGAGGACCTGGAAGCCAAGGCGCCCCGGGTCATGGCGGTGCTGAACCCCCTCAAGGTGGTGCTGACCAATTACGAGGAAGGCGTCACCGCCTCCCGCGCCGCCGGCTTTCATCCCCAGCATCCGGAATTCGGCGAGCGGGACGTGCCCATCTCTCGGGAGATCTGGATCGAGCGCGACGATTTCGCGGAAACCCCGCCACCCGGCTGGCAGCGTCTCACGCCCGGCGGCGAGGTGCGGCTGCGCTATTCCTACGTCATCCGCTGTGACGAGGTGGTGAAGGACGCCGATGGCCGGGTGGTGGAACTGCGCTGCGCCATCGACCCCGCCACCCTGGGCCGGAACCCGGTGGGCCGCAAGGTGAAGGGCGTCATCCACTGGGTGTCCGCCGCCCACGCCGTGGCCATCGAGGCGCGCCTGTACGACCGCCTGTTCCTGGATCCCATTCCGGATGGTCACAAGGGCCGCGACTTCCTGGAATTCCTCAATCCGCATTCCCTGAAGGTGGTGACGGGCTGGGCGGAGGCCTGCGTCCGCAACGCCGAACCGGAAACCCGCTACCAGTTCGAGCGCCTGGGCTATTTCTGCGCCGACCGCTTCGAGCACGCGCCGGGCGGGCGGCCGGTGTTCAACCGCACGGTCACCCTCAAGGATTCCTGGGCGAAGGAGCAAGGCTGATGCTCCAGGTCTACAACTCCCTGACGCGGCGGAAAGAAGCCTTCGTCCCCATCACCCCGGGCAGCGTGCGCATGTACGTCTGCGGCATGACGGTCTACGACTACTGCCACCTGGGCCATGCCCGCGTGCTGGTGGTGTTTGACATGATCGCCCGCTGGCTGCGCGCCTCGGGTCTGGATGTCACCTACGTGCGCAACGTCACCGACATCGACGACAAGATCATCAAGCGCGCCACTGAAAACGGTGAAGCCTTCACCGCCCTGACCCAGCGCTTCATCGACGCCATGCATGAGGACAGCGTCGCCCTCGGGGTGCTGCCGCCGGACCACGAACCCCGCGCCACGCAATACGTGGGCAAGATGCTCGCCATGATCCAGGCCCTGATCGAGCGGGGCCATGCCTACGCGGCGGACAATGGCGACGTCTACTACGCGGTGGGCAGCTTCCCGAGCTACGGCCAGCTTTCCGGCAAGTCCCTGGACGATTTGCGCGCCGGCGAGCGGGTGGAGGTGGACCCCAACAAGCGCGATCCCATGGATTTCGCGCTGTGGAAGGCCGCCAAGCCCGGCGAGCCGTCCTGGCCTTCGCCCTGGGGAGCGGGCCGGCCGGGCTGGCACATCGAGTGCTCGGCCATGGGCTCGGATTTGCTGGGCCGGCATTTCGACATCCACGGCGGCGGCCAGGACCTGCAATTTCCCCACCACGAGAACGAGATCGCCCAGAGCGAGGGCGCCCACGGCTGCAAGTTCGTCAATTACTGGCTGCACAACGGCTTCGTGCGGGTGGACGACGAGAAGATGTCGAAGAGCCTGGGCAACTTCTTCACCATCCGGGAAATCCTCGACAAGTTCGACGCCGAGGTGGTGCGCTTCTTCATCCTGCGCGCCCATTACCGCAGCCCGCTGAACTACTCGGACCAGCATCTGGAAGACGCCAGGGCGGCGCTGACCCGGCTCTACACCGCCTTGCGCGGCTTAAACGCAGTTGAGGTCGCCATCGATTGGCGGGAGCCGTTCGCCGTCCGCTTCAAGGCGGCCATGGACGACGACTTCAATACCCCGGAAGCCCTCGCCGTGCTGTTCGACCTGGCCGGGGAAGTGAACCGCGCGCGGGATGCCCGTCAGGCCGGATTGCTCAAGGCGCTGGCCGGGGTGCTGGGGCTGCTGCAAAGGGAACCCGGCGATTTCCTGCAAGGGGGCGTCGGTGAAGACGACGGCTACAGCGCCGAGCGCATCGAGGCGCTGATCGAGGAGCGCCTGACGGCGCGCAAGGCCAGGGATTTCAAGCGTTCCGACGCCATCCGCGATGAACTCAAGGCGGCCGGCATCGTCTTGGAGGACGGCGCGCAGGGGACGCTCTGGCGACGGGCCTGATCGCTCCGGCGCGGGCGTAAAAAAAACGGCTGCCGAAGCAGCCGTTTTGCGCGGAACGAACCCGATTACTTCGCGGGCGCGGCCGGAGCAGGAGCGGCGGCCGGAGCGGGCATGCCGGGGATCTGGAACATCTGGGCCCAGGCATTCGGGTCGAACGGGTTGAAAACCGGAGCGGCGCCGGCGGGAGCGGCGGGCAGGGCCGGCAGGGTCGGCAGGGTCAGCGCGGGCATGCTGTAGGTGGCGGGATTCATGAAACCCTTCCACATGTCGCCGTAGGAACCCGGGTTCATGGAAGCGCCCAGCCAGCCCATGTACAGGTTGGGGTTGACGGGCGCCATCATGAGCTGCAAGGAGCGGGGGTCCAGGGGGGACACCGCCCACTTCACGTACACGTTGGGGTTCAGGGTGTTCATGAACATCTGCATGACCTTGGGATCCAGCGGCGACATCACCCAGCGCATCAGCTTGCCCGGGTCGGACAGCTGGGTCAGTATGGCGGTGTAGAAGTTGGGATCCATGGAAGCGGCCAGCCACTTCATGTACACGTTCGGGTCGGCGAAGGCGGCCACGTTGGTGTAGGCGCCGGGCTGGGTCATGGAGTTCATCATGTTCAGCCAGTTGGCGGGATCTTGCATGTGCAGGCCCATGGTGGTGTAGAAGCCGGGTTCGGTCACGGCGTTCAGCCAGGGCACGAACACCTTGGGATCCTTGAAGGCGGACAGGTTCTGGGTCATGTCGGTCATGCGCGCGAGCCAGGCTTCGGGAGTCTGCGGAACCGGCTTGGCGGCGGGAGCAGCGGCGGGCGCGGCGGTCTGGGCGAAGGCAATGGGGGCGGCGCTGACCAGCAGGGCGGCAACGAGGAATTTCACTTTCATTACGATCTCCTTCAAAGGTTGGGTCGGAACAGGGGGGGTATGAAATGAACTGCTTGGTGATGCATAGAATATCAAAATATCCTAATTTAACTAGCGCCTGGGATAAGCCAGCCTTATGGAGATGATGCGATGTTGCAAATTCGCCAAGTGCTGACGCAACTTCGTCAGTGGGCCAGGCAGGCGGCTCTCCAGAGCGAGGCCGCATGAGCGCGAGCGTCCGCATTGGCGCGATGGATTGGCGCCATGCCGCCTGGACGGGCGCGTTCTATCCCGACGACATGCCGGAGGAATGGCGGCTTGCCTATTACTCGGGCCAGTACAACTGTGTGTTTTTGCCGGCGCGCGACTGGCGCGCGGCCAATTCCGCCGGGTTGCGGCAATGGTGTGACGAGGTGCACGCCCGCTTCGTGTTTCTGCTGGAGGAGGATGCCGGCACGCTCTCCGACGGCGGCCTGGACGACAAGACCCGGCTGCTGGCGCGCGGCGACGCGCGCCTGATCTGGTTCGATGCGCACAGCGATCTGAAACAACTGGCGGCAGCCATCCGCGCGCGCGCCGAGCACGGGGAACTGTTTCTGCTCAGCCGTGATGCCGATCTGGCGCAGATGGATCGGGTCAACACCCTGCTGGAACTGATGGGCTACTGATTGCCAGACGAGAGCGTCGCGCGGGCGGGCCGGAAACGCGGCGTCCGGGCGCGCTGCGCGGGGTGGTAAAATGCCGCCGCCAACAAGAACCAAAACCGCTTCAGAACATCATTCCGTGTCGGACAACCTCATCGAAATTCGCGACCTTTCCTTTGCCTACAGCGATCGCATGGTGCTCAAGGGCATCCATCTGAGCGCCAGGCGGGGGCAGGTCATCGCCATCATGGGCAACTCCGGTTGCGGAAAGACCACCCTGCTGCGGCTGATCGGCGGCGCCCTGCGGCCCACCCACGGCCTCTTGCGGGTGGATGGCGTGGACATGGGCGAGGTCGATCAGGAAGGCTTGTACCGGCTGCGCCGGCGCATGGGCATGCTGTTCCAGTTCGGCGCCCTGTTCACCGACATGTCGGTGCTGGACAACGTGGCCTTCCAGTTGCGCGAGCACACCGATCTGCCGGAGGAGATGATCCGCGATCTGGCGCTGATGAAGCTGAACGCGGTGGGCTTGCGCGGCGCCCAGGATTTGATGCCCTCCGAGTTGTCGGGCGGCATGGCGCGGCGCGTCGCCCTGGCCCGCTCCATCGCCCTGGATCCGGCCCTCATCCTTTATGACGAGCCCTTCGCCGGCCTCGATCCGATTGCCCTGGGGGTGACCGGCAACCTGATCCGCCGCCTCACCGATACCCTGGGCATGACTTCCGTCGTCGTCACCCACGACGTGCACGAATCGCTGAAGATGGTCGATTACATCTACTTCGTCTCGGAGGGCGTCATCGTCGCCCAGGGTACGCCGGAAGAGATCAAGGCCTCAGAACTGCCCTACGTGCACCAGTTCGTGCACGGCGAGGAGGATGGTCCGGTTCCGTTTCACTACCCGGCGCCGTCCTACGCCGCCGATCTGGAGTTGTCCGCATGATCAACGGCTTGCTCAACGGTGTGCGCCGCCTAGGCCACCGCGTGGTGGACATGGTGTGGCGCATGGGCGTGTCGACGCGCTTTTTCCTGCTGCTGCTGCTGCATTCCGGCCAATGCTTTCGCCGCTTCCACCTGATCATCCGGGAGGTTTTTTCCACCGGCGTGCTCTCCCTCATCATCATTCTGGTGTCCGGCCTGTTCGTCGGCATGGTGCTCGGCCTGCAAGGCTACGAGACCCTGCAGACCTACGGTTCGGAGGAAGCCCTGGGCGTTCTCGTGGCCCTCTCGCTGGTGCGCGAACTGGGGCCGGTGGTCGCCGCCCTGCTGTTCGCCAGCCGGGCGGGTTCCGCCATCACCGCCGAGATCGGGCTGATGAAAGCCACCGAGCAGTTGGCGGCGATGGAGATGATGGCGGTGAATCCCATCGCCCGCGTGGTGGCGCCGCGCTTCTGGGGCGGGGTGATTTCCATGCCGCTGCTGGCGGCGCTGTTCTCCGCCATGGGCATCCTCGGCGGCTGGCTGGTGGGCGTGGTGCTCATCGGCGTCGACGAGGGTTCGTTCTGGTCGCAGATGCGGGCGGCCGTGGATTTCAAGGAAGACATTCTTAACGGCGTGATCAAGAGCTTCGTGTTCGGCGTCGCCGTCACCACCATCGCCCTGTT
The DNA here is from genome assembly GCA_037442845.1 of Hydrogenophilales bacterium. Lineage (GTDB taxonomy): Bacteria > Pseudomonadota > Gammaproteobacteria > Burkholderiales > Thiobacillaceae > PFJX01. The sequence goes on from JBBIPL010000017.1 coordinate 16,017, forward strand.
CGAGGGCTATGACGCGCCGCCCACCGCCGAGGGCGTCTCCCGCGCCACCACCCGCACGGTGGTAACCTCTTCCCTGGCCATCCTCGGCCTGGATTTCATTCTCACCGCATTCATGTTCAGTGGAGTCTGATCCATGCAGCGCGCAACCCTCGACCTCTGGGTCGGCTTCTTCGTCGCGGTAGGCCTCGCCGCCATGCTTTTCCTCGCCCTCAAGGTGGGTAACATGGGCGCCTTCGACAGCGCCAAGACCTACGAGGTGAAGGCCTCGTTCGAGAACATCGGCGGGCTGAAGGCGCGCGCTCCGGTGAAAAGCGCCGGCGTGGTGGTGGGCCGCGTCGGCGATATCAGCTTCGATACGGAGACCTACGAGGCCAGCGTCACCCTCAAGCTGGATGCCCGCTATCAGTTCCCGCGTGATTCCAGCGCCTCCATCATGACCTCGGGCCTCTTGGGCGAACAATATGTCGCCCTGGAGGCGGGCGGGGATGAGAAGATGCTGGCCAATGGCGAACGGCTCAAATTGACCCAGGGCGCCGTGGTCCTGGAGAACCTCATCGGCCAGTTCCTTTACAACAAGGCCGAGGGCGAAGGCAAAGCCGAAAATACGCCTCAATAATGCGACAGTCGCGGGCCGACCCCAGGGCCGGACCGCGCATGGGGTTGACCCGCCCCGGCTTCCTGTGGAAAGTGGGGCGACCGCAGACATGAGACAGCAACCATGAATCGAGCAAGCAGATTTTTCCTGGCCGCCGCCCTGGCGCTGATGACGGTGGCCACGCAGGCCCAGGTCGTGGCGCCCGACACGCTGGCGCGCAATACCACCAACGAGGTGTTGAACATCCTCAGGCAGGACAAGGATTTGCGTAACGGCAACAACCGCAAGATCCTCGCCCTGGTGGAACAGAAGATCCTGCCCAACTTCGATTTCCGGCAGATGACGCGGCTGGCGGTGGGCCGCAACTGGTCGAAGGCCTCGCCCGAGCAGCAAGAGCGGCTGGTGGAGGAGTTCAAGACCCTGCTGGTGCGGACCTACTCGGCTTCCCTGACCAGCGTGCTGGATTACAAGATCGAATTCCTGCCTCTGCGCATGGCGCCGGGCGCCAGCGAGGTGACCGTCAACTCCGTGGTCAACAAGTCCGGCGCACCGCCGCTGCCGATCGACTACCGCATGGAGAAACAGGACAGCAGCTGGAAGGTGTTCGATGTGCTGGTGGAAGGCGTGAGCCTGGTCACGGTATACCGCAACACCTTCAATACGGAAGTGCGCAAGGGCGGCATCGACGGACTGGTGGCCGCGCTCAGCCGGCGCAACCAGCAGCAGGCCGCCGTGACGGGTCCCTGATGCGCGTGCATGAAGGCGTCGCCGCTTTCGAAGGCGATCTCATCCTGGACCAGGCCAGCCGCCTGTTGGCGGAGGCCGAAGCCGCGCTGGCGCAAGGCGCCAGGGTGTTCGACTTCTCGCGGGTGGGCCACGTGGATTCCTCGGCCCTCAGCCTGATGCTTTCGCTGCGGCGCCGCGCCGCGGACCGGCCCGTCGAATTTCGCTCCGTACCCGAGAGTCTGAGCAGCCTCGCCAAGCTCTACGGCATCGCCGACCAGTTGTAAGTTTTCCGCCATGCACATCGCCGTCCGCCTGCGCGGCCTGGACAAGCGATTCGCGCGGGTGCATGCCCTGCGCGGCGTCGACCTGGATATCGCGCAGGGCGAGTTCTTCGCCCTGCTGGGGCACAACGGCGCCGGCAAGACCACCCTCATCAGCATCCTCGCCGGCCTCACCCGCGCCACGGCGGGCAGCGCCGAGGTCATGGGCCATGACGTGGTGGCCGACTACCGGGATGCACGCCGCGCCCTCGGTGTGGTACCGCAGGAACTGGTGTACGACCCCTTCTTCACCGTGCGCGAGACCCTGCGCTTGCAGTCCGGCTACTTCGGCCTGCGCCGCAACGACGCCTGGATCGACGAGCTGCTCGCCAACCTGGGTCTCACTGACAAGGCGGACACCTACACCCGCCAGCTTTCCGGCGGCATGAAGCGGCGGGTGCTGGTGGCCCAGGCCCTGGTGCACCGGCCGCCGGTCATCGTGCTGGACGAGCCCACCGCCGGCGTCGACGTGGAACTGCGGCAATCCCTGTGGGCCTTCATCCGCCGCCTGAATCGAGACGGCCACACCATCATGCTGACCACCCATTACCTGGAAGAGGCCGAGAGCCTGTGCGAGCGGGTCGCCATGCTCAAGGAAGGCCGGGTGATCGCTCTGGACCGCACGGAGAACCTGCTCAGGTCGGGCGGCGGGCGCCGCCTGAGCCTGGAGCTGGAGCCGGCGCGCTTGCCCGAAGCCCTGCTGCCGCGCCTGATCGGCAGGGAGGGCGAACGATTCGTGCTGGAACTGCCCGACTTCGGCGAGCTGGAGCACATCCTGTCCATACTGCGCGCGGCGGGAATCGCCGTGCGCGACCTGCATCACGGCCAGGCCGACCTGGAGGAAGTCTTTCTCCGGATGATGCGCGGGACTCCGCAGACACGGCGATGAGCGTCGGTTTCCGTACCCTGCTGCATAAGGAAATCCTGCGTTTCATGAAGGTGCTGGTGCAGACCGTGGGCGCGCCGGTACTCACCGCCCTGCTGTACCTGCTGATCTTCTCGCACGTGCTGGAGGAACACGTGCAGGTCTATGCGGGCGTCAGCTACACGGCTTTCCTCATGCCCGGCCTTATCATGATGTCCCTGCTGCAGAACGCCTTCGCCAATTCCTCGTCGTCCCTGATCCAGTCCAAGATCACCGGCAACATCGTGTTCGTGCTGCTGCCGCCCATCTCCTACCTGGAGTTCTTCCTGGCCTACCTCATCGCCGCCCTCATCCGCGGCTTCGCCGTCGGCCTGGGCGTGCTGCTGGTGGGCCTGTTCTTCGCCGACATCGAGATGCGCCATCCCTTGTGGATTCTGGCTTTCGCCCTGGCCTCCGGTGCCGTGTTCGCCTGTATCGGCATCGTCGCCGGGATCTGGGCCAACCAATACGACAACCTGGCGGCGGTGCAGAACTTCCTGATCATGCCGCTGACCTTCCTGTCCGGCGTGTTCTATTCCATCCACTCCCTGCCGCCCTTCTGGCAGGGGGTTTCCCACATCAACCCGGTGTTCTACATGATCGACGGCTTTCGCCATGGCTTCTTCGGCCAGGGCGACGTCGATCCCTGGCTGAGCCTGGCGGTGGTGACGCCATGCGTCGTGCTGCTGGCCGTCCTGACTTTGAGGATGTTGAAGTCGGGCTATAAACTCCGCCATTGACCTTCCCCGAGTATTTTCATGGTGACCCCCCAGCAAATTCAGCAGTGGATCCAGGCCGGCCTGGCTTGCGACCACATCCAGGTGGCCGGTGACGGCCAGCATTTCGAAGCCCTCATCGTCAGTCCCGAGTTCCGCGGCAAGCTGCCGGTGGCGCGCCACCAGCTCGTCTATGGCGTCCTCGGCGAGCGCATGCATGCCGAAATCCATGCACTCTCCATGCAGACGCTGACCCCGGAAGAGTGGCGGGCAAGAAATGGATAAGCTCGTCATCACCGGTGGCGCCCGCCTCTCCGGCGAGGTTTCCATCTCCGGCGCCAAGAACGCCGCGCTGCCCATCCTCTGCGCCAGCCTGCTGTCCAGCGAGCCCCTGACCCTGAGCAACGTGCCCTGCCTCAACGATATCGGCACCATGCTCAAGCTGCTGGCGCAGATGGGCGTGAAGGTGGAACGGGACGGCGAGAACGTCAGCCTGGATGCCTCCGGCCTGAACAACCCCGCGGCGCCCTACGAACTGGTGAAAACCATGCGCGCCTCCATCCTGGTGCTGGGGCCGCTGCTGACCAGCCGCGGCGAGGCCAGGGTCAGCCTGCCCGGCGGCTGCGCCATCGGCGCCCGGCCGGTGGACCAGCACATCAAGGGCCTGCTCGCCATGGGCGCCGAGGTGACGGTGGAACACGGCTACATCACCGCCAAGGCGGCCAAGCTCAAGGGCGCGCGCCTGTTCACCGACATGGTCACCGTTACCGGCACCGAGAACCTGATGATGGCGGCCGTGCTGGCCTCCGGCGAGACCATCATCGAGAACGCGGCGCGGGAGCCGGAAGTGGTGGATCTGGCGCAGTGCCTGGTGAGCATGGGCGCGCGGATCAGCGGCGCCGGCACCGACGTCATCCGTATCCGCGGCGTCGAGCGCCTGCACGGCGCCAGCCACCGCGTCATGCCGGACCGCATCGAGACCGGCACCTTCCTCTGCGCCGCCGCGGCCACCGGCGGCGACATCCGTCTCAACGGCACCTCCACCGGCTACCTGGACGCGGTGGTGGACAAGCTCATGGACGCGGGTTGCGAACTCATCGGCGAGAAGACGCCGCATCACGAATCCATCCGCATCGTCGCGCCGGCCCGTCTCAAGGCGGTATCCATCCGTACCGCGCCCTATCCCGCCTTCCCCACCGACATGCAGGCCCAGTTCATGGCCATCAACTGCGTCGCCGACGGCACGGCGGTGATGCGGGAGACCATCTTCGAGAACCGCTTCATGCACGCCGTGGAGCTCCAGCGCCTGGGCGCCGACATCAAGATCGACGGCAACACCGCCTTCGTCACGGGCGTCGAGAGCTTGCAGGGCGCCACCGTCATGGCCACCGACCTGCGCGCCTCCGCCAGCCTGGTCATCGCCGGCCTGGTGGCGGAAGGGGACACTCACATCGAGCGCATCTACCACCTGGACCGGGGGTATGAACACATCGAGCGGAAGATGGGGGCGCTGGGGGCCAGGATTCGACGGGAGAAGGCCTGAGAAAGCCAGGCAAGACAGGACATGTACGTGCTAGGATGCAACCACGTACATCATGCGAGGTTTGCCATGGAAACCGTCACCCTCACCGCCTTGAGGCAAAACATCTTTCAGCTTGCGGATCAGGTTCTTGAAACCGGCGAGCCGCTGGTCATCGAGCGCAACGGCCGGCACTTGCTGCTGGTCGCCGAGCGCCCCAGGCTGGATCTCAGTAAATTGCCGCGCCGCAAGCTGTTCAACGGCGACCCCGAGGAACTCGTAAACGCCAAAACCTGGGATGAAGCCGAATGGGGCGAACCGAACAACCTCGGCTAGTCCACCTCGACACCCATGTGGTGATCTGGCTCTATGAGGGCAGGGTCGAGCAATTTTCACCCGCGGCAAGGGCCTGCATCGAGCGAGGCCCGTGTTGCATTTCACCCATGGTGCGACTGGAGTTGCAGTACCTCTATGAGGTCGGCCGCAATGACCTCGATGCCGAGACCGTTCTGACCGCGCTGCGCCAGATTATGGACCTCGGTATCGCGCGCGCGGATTTCGATGCGGTCGTGCAGTCGGCTTCGTTGCTCACCTGGACGCGCGATGCCTTCGATCGTTTGATTGCCGCGCACGCCCAGTACGACGGTGCCGTGCTGGTCACACGCGATCAGCGGATCAGGGAGCGCTTCGGGGGGGCGGTGTGGTGAGGCCGGTAGACAAAAATCGGGGTGCGGGCGAAGGCGCCTGGCTTTCGAGCACTGTCACCGTTGCTGAGCACAAGCGGTTGGAAAAAGAAGCCAATGCCGGGAGCGCTCAGGCCAGGCAATCTATAGGATTTCTATGAGTCAAATCACCCTCGCCCTGTCCAAGGGCCGCATCTTCGACGAAACCCTGCCCCTCTTGGCGGCGGCGGGCATCACGCCGAGCGAGAGCCCGGAGACCTCGCGCAAGCTCATCATCGGCACCAACCGGCCGGACGTGCGCCTCATCATCGTGCGCGCCACCGACGTGCCCACTTATGTCCAGCACGGCGCCGCCGACCTGGGCATCGCCGGCAAGGACGTGCTCATCGAGCACGGCGGCGAGGGCCTCTACCAGCCGGTGGACCTGCACATCGCCAAGTGCCGGATGATGGTCGCCACTCCCGTGGGTTTCGACTACGAGGCCGCGGTGCGCCGGGGCGCCCGCCTGCGCGTGGCCACCAAGTACGTGCAGACCGCCCGCCTGCATTTCGCGCAAAAGGGCGTGCACGTGGACCTCATCAAGCTCTACGGTTCCATGGAACTGGCGCCTCTGGTGGGCCTGGCCGACGTCATCGTCGATTTGGTTTCCACCGGCGGCACCCTCAAGGCCAACAACCTGGTGGCGGTGGAGGAGATCATGAGCATCAGCTCCCGCCTGGTGGTCAACCAGGCGGCCATGAAGCTCAAGCATGACAGCCTGCAACCCATCATCGAGGCCTTCCGGGGGGCGGTGCGCCCCTGAGTTGAATCCCGAAAAACCCGGGCATGCCAACCCTTGCCGCACTGCGGCATGGCTATAATTCGATTTCCGCCGGACTTCCTTGTCACGCTCCCCAAACCCCAGCCGAGAGCCCCGATCATGACCGACGTCACCATGACCCGACTCGATGCCGCCGCGCCCGACTTCAGGGCGCGCCTCGCGTCGCTGCTGGCCTTCAACGATGCCACCGACAGCGCCGTGCGGAACGCCGTCGCCGACATCCTGGCCGGGGTGCGCGCCCGCGGCGACGCGGCGGTGTTGGAATACACCGCCCGCTTCGATCGCCTGAACGCGCCGGACATGGCCAGCCTGGAACTGGGCAAGGCCGAGCTGGAAGCGGCCCGGGAGAAACTGCCTCTGCGCCTGGAAAAGGCCCTGAAGGCCGCCGCCGAGCGGGTCCGCGTCTACCACGAGCGGCAGCGCCTGGAATCCTGGACCTACACCGAGGCGGACGGCAGCGTGCTGGGCCAGCAGGTCACGGCCCTGGACCGGGTCGGTTTGTACGTGCCCGGCGGCAAGGCGGCCTATCCTTCCTCGGTGCTGATGAACGCCATTCCCGCCAAGGTGGCCGGGGTGCAGGAACTCATCATGGTGGCGCCCACCCCGGACGGGGTGCGCAACGACCTGGTGCTGGCGGCGGCCCTGGTCTCCGGCGTCGACCGCGTGTTCACCATCGGCGGCGCCCAGGCGGTGGCGGCCCTGGCCTACGGCACCGCCAGCATCCCCCAGGTGGACAAGATCGTCGGCCCCGGCAACGCTTACGTGGCCGAGGCCAAGCGCCGGGTGTTCGGCATCGTCGGCATCGACATGATCGCCGGCCCCTCGGAAATCCTGGTGATCTGCGACGGCAAGACCGAGCCGGACTGGATCGCCATGGACCTGTTCTCGCAGGCCGAGCACGACGAACTGGCCCAATCCATCCTCATCTCCCCCGATGCCGCCTTCCTGGACGCGGTGCAGGCCAGCGTGAACAAGCTGCTGCCGACCCTGCCGCGCCAGGAGGTCATCGCCACCTCCATCGGCAACCGGGGAGGCCTGATCCAGTGCCGCGATCTGGCCGAGGCCGCCGAGATCGCCAACTTCATCGCCCCCGAACACCTGGAACTGTCGGTGGCGGAGCCCGATGCCCTGCTGCCCCTGATCCGCCACGCCGGCGCCATCTTCATGGGCCGCAACACCTGCGAAGCCCTGGGCGACTACTGCGCCGGCCCCAACCATGTCTTGCCCACCTCGCGCACGGCGCGTTTCTCCTCGCCCCTGGGGGTGTACGACTTCCAGAAGCGCTCCAGCCTGATCCATGTCTCCGAGCAGGGCGCGAAGAGCCTGGGCGAGATCGCCGCCGCCCTGGCCTACGGCGAGGGTCTGCAGGCGCACGGCCGTTCCGCCGAATACCGGATGGGGCGCTGACCGACACGAGAAGCCGCCGCGGGGCGCCCCGCGCCCCGCGGAATCCGGTATCTTTCGGGCTCGATCCCTCGCCATGACCCCCGAACAACTGATCCGCCCCGAAATCCTGGCCCTGTCCGCCTACCACGTGGCCGACGCCAGCGGCCTGGTCAAGCTGGACGCCATGGAGAACCCCTACCGGCTGCCGGAAGCGCTGCGCTGGGAACTGGGCGGCCTGCTCGCCGACGCGCCCGTCAACCGCTACCCGGATCCGCGCGGCCGCGAACTCCAGCAGGCCCTGCGCCGGGCCTTCGGCTTTGCCGCGGAACAGGACATCCTGCTCGGCAACGGTTCCGACGAACTGATCCAGATTCTGGCCATGGCGCTGGCCAGGCCCGGCGCCACCCTGCTGGCGGTGGAGCCCTCCTTCGTCATGTATCGCCTGATCGCCGGATTTACCGGCATGCGATACGCGGGGGTGCCTCTGCGGCCGGATTTCTCGCTCGACGAGGCCGCCATGCTGGAGGCCATGGAGCGCGAGGAGCCGGCCCTGACCTTTCTGGCCTATCCGAACAATCCCACCGGCAACGCCTTCGCGCGCGACGCCATGGATCGCATCATTCGCGCCGCGCCGGGGCTGGTGGTGGTGGACGAGGCTTATCACGCCTTCGCCGGCGGGCTGTCGGTGATGGATGCGCTGGGCCGCCATGACAACCTGCTGCTGCTGCGCACCGTCTCCAAGCTGGGCTTGGCGGGCCTGCGTCTGGGCATGCTGGTGGGCGCGCCGGCCTGGATCCGCGAGCTCGACAAGGTACGACTCCCCTATAATGTCAACGTCCTGACCCAGGTGGCGGCCCGTTATGCCCTGGACCATGTGGACACGCTGCAAGCCCAGGCGGCCATGCTGGTCGAGGAGCGCGGGCGGCTGATGCGGGCCTTGTCCAGCCTCGACGGTGTGCGGGTGTTCGACAGCGCCGCGAATTTCATCCTCTTCCGGGCGGCCGACGCGCCCCGCGTGTTCGCCGGCATGCAGGCGCGCGGCGTGCTGATCAAGAATCTGCACGGCAGCCATCCCCTGCTGGACAACTGTCTGCGGGTGACCGTGGGCGCGCCGGAAGAGAACGCAGCCTTCCTCGCCGCCCTGGGCGCCGAGTTGAAAACCGAGTAGGGAAGCAGGAACACCGACATGCCGCGAACCGCCGAAGTGCAGCGCAACACGCTGGAAACCCGCATCACCGTCAAGCTCAACCTCGACGGCGTCGGCCGCTGCGCGTTCCGCACCGGCCTGCCCTTCCTGGAGCACATGCTGGATCAGGTCGCCCGGCATGGCCTGATCGATCTCGACATCGACGCCGAGGGCGACCTGCATATCGACGCCCATCACACCGCCGAGGATCTCGGCATCAGCCTCGGACAGGCCGTGGCCCGCGCCCTCGGCGACAAGAAGGGCGTCCGCCGCTACGGCCACGCCTACGTCCCCCTGGACGAAGCCCTTTCGCGTGTGGTGATCGACCTCTCCGGCCGGCCCGGCCTGGAGTTCCACGTGGCATTCAGCCGCGCCCGCATCGGCGACTTCGACGTCGACCTGTTCCGCGAGTTTTTCCAGGGCTTCGTCAACCATGCCGGCGTCACCCTGCACGTCGACTGCCTGCGCGGCGTCAACGCCCACCATCAGGCGGAAACCGTGTTCAAGGCCTTCGGTCGCGCCCTGCGCATGGCGGTGGAGGCCGACGCGCGTCTGGGGGATGCCATGCCTTCGACGAAGGGCGCGCTGTAATGCCGGACATCGCCGTCATCGACTACGGCATGGGCAATCTGCATTCGGTGCGCAAGGCCCTGGAGCACGTGGCCCCCGGCGCCGAGGTGGTGGTCACCGACGATGCCGCCCTGATCGCCGCCGCCGGCCGAGTGGTGTTTCCCGGCCAGGGCGCGGCGCCGGACTGCATGGCGGAGATCGCAGCCCATGGCTTGCGCGCGGCCATCCTGCGGGCGGCCGCGGACAAGCCCTTCCTCGGCATCTGCATGGGCCTGCAGGTGCTGTTCAGCCACAGCGACGAGGGTGACACGCCCTGTCTGGGCCTCTTCGCCGGCGAAGTGCGGCGCTTCCCCGACGCCGCCATGCGCGATGCCGCCGGCAACAAGCTGAAGGTGCCGCACATGGGCTGGAACAACGTGCGCCAGAGCATGCGCCATCCCCTGTGGAACGGCATCGAGGACGGTGCGCGCTTCTACTTCGTGCACAGCTACTATGCGCTGCCGGCCGAGCCCGGCGTCACCGCCGGCGAGAGCAGCTACCCTTTTCCCTTCACCTGCGCGGTGGCCCGCGGCAACCTGTTCGCGGTGCAGTTCCACCCCGAGAAAAGCGCGGCCGCGGGGCTGCGCCTCCTGCAGAATTTTGTGTCCTGGGACGGCAATCCGAGGTAAGCCATGCTCATCATTCCCGCGATCGATCTCAAAGACGGCCAGTGCGTGCGCCTCAAGCAGGGCGAGATGGACAGCGCCACGGTGTTCTCCGGCAATCCCGCCGACATGGCGGCGAAGTGGCTGCAGGCCGGGGCCCGCCGCCTGCACTTGGTGGATCTGAACGGCGCCTTCGCCGGCAAGCCGGTGAACGAGGCGGCGATCAAGGCCATCGTCAACACGGTGGGGGATGACATTCCCGTGCAGTTGGGCGGCGGCATCCGCGACCTGGACACCATCGAGCGTTACCTGGATGACGGCATCACCTACGTCATCATCGGCAGCGCCGCGGTGAAGAATCCGGGCTTCCTGCACGACGCCTGTACCGCCTTCCCCGGCCGCATCATCGTCGGCCTGGACGCCAAAGACGGCAAGGTGGCGGTCGAAGGCTGGTCCAAGGTGACCCATCACGACGTCATCGACCTGGCGAAGAAATTCCAGGACTACGGCGTCGAAGGCGTGGTCTACACCGACATCGGCCGCGACGGCATGCTCTCCGGGGTGAACATCGAAGCCACCGTGCAACTGGCCCAGGCCCTGAGCATCCCGGTCATCGCCAGCGGCGGCATCACCAACCTCGACGATGTGCGCCGGCTCAGCGCGGTCGAAGGCGAGGGCATCATGGGCGCCATCACCGGCCGCGCCATCTACGAGGGCACACTTGACTTCGCCGCCGCCCAGGCCCTGGCCGACGAGCTTGCCGGCAACAAGTAACGGAAGACCGAATTGGGCCTCGCCAAGCGCATCATTCCCTGCCTCGACGTCACCGCCGGCCGCGTGGTGAAGGGGGTCAACTTCGTCAACCTGCGCGATGCCGGCGACCCGGTCGAGATCGCCCGCCGCTACGACGAGCAGGGGGCGGACGAACTGACCTTCCTCGACATCACCGCGACCTCCGACAACCGCGACCTGATCCTGCACATCATCGAGGACGTGGCCGCCCGGGTCTTCATTCCCCTTACCGTGGGCGGCGGCGTGCGCGCCGTCGAGGACGTGCGCCGGCTGCTGCACGCCGGCGCCGACAAGGTTTCCATCAACACCGCCGCCGTGTTCAACCCGCAACTGGTGAAGGACTGCACCGACCGCTTCGGCAGCCAGTGCATCGTGGTGGCCATCGACGCCAAGCAGACCGTTTGGGGCGCGCATCCAAAATGGGAAATCTTTACCCACGGTGGCCGCAAGCCCACCGGCCTGGACGCCCTGGCTTGGGCGAAAAAGATGGAGGAACTCGGCGCCGGTGAAATCCTTCTCACCAGCATGGACCGCGACGGCGCCAAGATCGGTTTCGATCTCAACCTGACGCGGGCCATCGTCGACGCCGTCAACATTCCCGTCATCGCCAGCGGCGGCGTCGGCAATCTGCGGCACCTGGCCGACGGGGTGAAGATCGGCGGCGCCGACGCGGTGCTGGCCGCCAGCATCTTCCACTTCGGCGAATACACCGTGGAGCAGTGCAAGCGCTTCATGGCCGAGCAAGACATCGAGGTACGGTTGTGAGGAAAACGACATGAGCGAAGCCTGGCTCAACAAGATCAACTGGTCGGCGGACGGCCTGATTCCGGCCATCGCCCAGGACGCGAAGACCGGAGACATCCTCATGGTGGCGTGGATGAACCGGGAATCCCTGCAGCGCACGGTGGAGACCGGCGAGGCGGTGTACTGGTCGCGTTCGCGCAAGAAGCTGTGGCACAAGGGCGAGGAATCCGGCTACACCCAGAAGGTGCTGGAGCTGCGCCTGGACTGCGACGAGGACGTGCTGCTGCTGAAGATCGAGCAGGTGGGCGGCATCGCCTGCCACACCGGCCGGCGCAGTTGCTTCTTCCACAAGTTCGAGGACGGCCAGTGGCTGGCGGTGGACCCGGTGCTCAAGGACCCGCACGAGATCTACAAGACATGAGCGGCGCCGCTTCCGACATTCTCGACCGCCTGGCGGACACCCTGGAGGCGCGTAAGCAGGCCGACCCGCAGTCCTCCTACGTCGCCAAGCTCTACGCCAAGGGCCTCGACGCGATCCTGAAAAAGGTGGCGGAGGAGGCGGCGGAGACCATCATGGCGGCGAAGGACGGCGAACGCGAAAAAATCATCTACGAAACCGCCGACCTGTGGTTTCATTCCCTGGTTCTGCTGGCAAGGCAAGGCATCCGCCCCGACGAGATCCTGAACGAGCTGGCCAGGCGCGAGGGCCTGTCCGGGCTGGCCGAGAAGGCTTCGCGCGCGGACTAGGGCGACGAGAGGCGTAACGATGAGCGACTGCATATTCTGCAAGATCGTGGCGGGCGAGATTCCCTGCCGCAAGCTGTATGAGGACGAGGACGTGCTGGCGTTTCACGACATCCACCCGGTGGCGCCGGTGCATTTCATGCTCATCCCCAAGGCGCATGTGGCCTCGCTGGCGGAGTGCGACCAGAGCCATCGCGACGTGCTCGGCAAGATTCTGTTGCTGGCGCCGAAACTGGCGCGGGAGCAAGGTCTTGCCGACGGTTTCCGCACCGTCATCAACACCGGCCGTGGTGGCGGCCAGGAAGTGTTCCACCTGCATGTGCATGTCATCGGCGGCGGCGGACCGCGTCCGTTGTGACGCCAACTTATAGAGATTTCGTTTGAGGAGAAATGTGATGGGTACTTTCAGCATCTGGCACTGGTTGATCGTGCTGTTGATCGTCCTGCTGGTATTCGGCACCAAGAAGCTGCGCAACATCGGCGGCGACCTGGGCGGGGCGGTGAAGAACTTCAAGCAAGCCATGGGCGAGGAGAAGAACAAGTCCGACGCCGTCGAATTGCCGCGCCAGGACGAGGCCAAGGGCGCCACCATCGAGGGCGAGGTCAAGGACAGGCAAAACAGCTAGCAGCTTGTAGCGGGTAGCCGGCAGCTTTTCTTCCGCGCCTCCGGCGCGCAAACAATAGCTACCCGCTACGAGCTATCTGCTACCCGCAAACAAAAGATGTTCGACATCGCCTTCACCGAACTGCTGGTCATCGGCATCATCGCCCTGATCGTCATCGGGCCCGAGCGCCTGCCCAAGGTGGCGCGCACCGCCGGGCAGTGGCTGGGGCGGCTCAACCGCTATGTCTCCCAGGTCAAGCAGGACATCGACCGCGACATCAAGCTGGAAGAGTTGCGCAAGATGCAGCAGGAGATGCGCGAGACGGCGCAGAAATACGAACTTCTTGCCAACCAGACGGCGCGCGAGGTCGAGGAGACGGTGCAGCAGGAGACCGGCCAGATCAGCCGGGTGATGCAGGCCATGAGCGCCACCGACGGCGGCCTGGCCAAGCGCGAGTACGAGAAGATGCAGGCCGAGCAGGCGGCTGCGGCGAGCGAGACGCCGCTGGTCGAGAGTTCGCCCGCCGGCGAACAGGCCGCTCCGTCCGCGGCGAACGCCGTTACCGCACAACCGGCTCCGGCGCCGGACGAAGGCGCCGCGCCCGCGGCGTCAGAGCAGCGCGATGCGCCTCCCGGACGCACGGTTTGAGGGCGCGGGTATGAGCCTGGATGGTCAGGAAACCTTCATCTCGCATCTGATCGAGCTGCGCGACCGCCTGCTGCGCGCGGCCATCGCCTGGATCGTGCTGTTCATCGCGCTGTTCCCCTTCGCCAACGACCTCTACACCATGCTGGCGCAACCCATGCTGGCCAAACTGCCGCAGGGCGGGCAGATGATCGCGACGGAGGTGGTGACGCCCTTCTTCGTGCCCATCAAGGTGGCCATGATGACCGCCTTCCTCGGCGCTCTGCCGGTCATCCTCTACCAGGTCTGGTCCTTCGTCGCGCCGGGGCTGTACGCCCACGAGAGAAAGTTCATCCTGCCCCTGGTGGTGGCGAGCCTGTTCCTGTTCGCCCTGGGCATGGCCTTCGCCTATTTCCTGGTGTTCCCCGTGGTGTTCGGCTTCATCATCGGTATCGCCCCCGTGGGGGTGGCGGTGATGACGGACATCAACAAGTACCTGGATTTCGTCCTCACCATGTTCCTCGCCTTCGGCCTGACCTTCGAAGTGCCTATCGTCGTCATCGCCCTGGCGCTGATGGGGATGGTCGAGGTGGAGAAATTCAAGGAGGCGCGTCCTTACGTGATCGTCGGCGCCTTCGTCATCGCAGCGGTGGTGACGCCGCCGGACGTGATCTCGCAGTTCATGCTGGCGGTGCCGCTGTGGGTGCTCTACGAACTGGGGGTGGTGATCGCCGCCTGGCTGGTGAAGAACCGCCCGGCGCCCGTCGCGGAGGAAACCTACACTCCCCTGACCGGCGACGAGATGGATGCGGAACTCGATCGCATCGAGGAAGAAAGCAAGAAGTTGAGCTGAATTCGAGGTCCGCGATGAGATTTCCGGCCTACTACTCCTGCCAAGCTGCCAGCCGCGGCCAACTCCTATACCCGCTACGCTGACCCGACGCGCCGGGATATCACGCCCTACCGCACCCTGGACGGGTCGGAAATCCACGAACTCATGCATCCGCATCATCAGCCGGTGCGCCGGCAGAGCCTGGCCCTGGCGGCGGCGGGGGCGGCCACCCGCCCGCCCGCATCGGCACCGGGAGGCCGAGGAAATCTGCCACATCCTCGCCGGCCGCGGCCGCATGACGCTTGGCGCGGAGCAGTTTCCGGTGGAGGAGGGCGATAGCGTGCTGATTCCGCCGGGCACGTTCCATCACATCGAGAATTTCGGCATCGGGCCCCTTCGGTTCCTGTGTTCCTGCAGCCCGGCGTACCGGCACGAAGACACGGAATTGCTGGAAATATCTGACTTCGGGCACTACACAAACGCCGAAGCCTTGTTATGATCGCCCCCGTCATTGCCCATGACATCAACCAGGAGACCTGACTATGAACAAAGCTGAAATGATTGAGATCGTCGCCGCCAAGGCGAAAACCAGCAAAGCCGCCACCTCGGTGGTGGTCGCCGCCGCCATTGAAGCCATCTCCGAGGCCTTGGCCAAGGGTGAGAACGTTCAGTTCATTGGTTTCGGCACCTTCAGCGTGCAGGATCGCAAGGCGCGCACCGGCCGCAATCCGCAGACTGGCAAGGAAATGAAGATCCCCGCCAAGAAAGTCGTGCGCTTCAAGCCCGGCGCCGCCCTCACCGCCGCCGCCAACGCCAAAGGCAAGAAAAAGAAGTAAGCGGGTCTTGTTCTGGTGAAACCGCCGCCGGCGCGCGGCGGTTTTCATTTCCGGTTCCTGCCCGGAAGGCGCGACCAGCGCGGATTGCAAGCGGGATCACCCGGCCCGCGCCTTGCCTGACGCCCCGCCTGCGTGTATTCTCCGGCCCCTTCCGGAGAGGTGGATGAGCGGTTTAAGTCGCACGCCTGGAAAGCGTGTGTGGGCTAATACCCCACCGCGGGTTCGAATCCCGCCCTCTCCGCCAATTCAGCATCCGAACTCAT
>JBBIPL010000018.1:0-31440 GCA_037442845.1 Hydrogenophilales bacterium
GCTATCTGTCCGAGCGCTGCGACGCAATATCCGGGCCGCGCGCGGACGTGCCTGCTTCCTGTTCAGCGCCCTTGCCAAGGCGCGGCAGGTTCAGGTGCAGCGCCGCCTTGGCCAGCAGGTGTGCGGAAACCGGCGCGGTGATGAAGAGGAACAGGGTGACCAGGATCTCGTGCAGGCTGATGCCATCGCCCTGATGGCTGAAATACGCCGAAGAGGCGATCAGCAGGCTGCCCACGCCCAGGGTGGTGGCCTTGGTCGGGCCGTGCAGGCGGGTGTAGAAGTCGCGCAGCCGCGCCAGGCCCAGCGAACCGATGAAGGTGAAGATGGCGCCGGTGAGGACGAGGAAGGCAAGCAGGATATCGAGCATGGCGGGCCTGCTATTCGATGATGTCGCCGCGCAGCAGGTACTTGCACAGGGCGACGGTGCCGACGAAGCCCATCAGGGCGATGAGCAGTGCCGCCTCGAAGTAGAGGGCGGTGCCGAGCTGGATGCCGAGCAGCACCAGCAGGGCGATGGTGTTGATGTACAGCGTATCCAGGGCGAGGATGCGGTCCGGCGTGCTGGGGCCGCGCAGCAGGCGCCAGAAGCTGAGGGCGAAGGCGGCGGCGACGAGGGCGAAGGCGATGGGCAGGACCAGGTTCAACATGGTTCGAACACTTCCTTCAGCGGCGCTTCGTAGCGCGCCTTGATTTGTGCGCGGACCGCGGCCGCGTCTGGGGCGTCGAGGGCGTGCACCAGCAGCGTGCGGCGGTCGCCGGAAAGCCGCGCCGAGACCGTGCCCGGGGTCAGGCAGATGGTATTGGCGAGCAGGCTGATGGCCAGGTCGCCGCGCAGATCGAGGGGCACTTCCACCAGGGTCGGCCGCAGGCTCTCTGGACGGCCGAGAATGCGCCGCGCCACCACCATGTTGGCCAGCACGATGTCGTACAGCACGACGAGCGTGAAGCGCAGAAGCAGCAGGGGTCGATGAATCTTCACGGGCTCCGGCCAGAAACGCAGGGTGAACAGGGGAATCAACCAGCCCAGCAGCGCGCCGAGAATGATGTGGCCGGGATCCAGGCTGTTGTTGAGCAGCAGCCAGACCCCCGCCAGGGCCGGGGTGAGCAGGGGATGCGGCAGCAGTCGGGCACTCATGGGCGACCTCCGAGGACGGCCTCGATGTACAGGCGCGGCTGCAGCAATTGCTCGGCGATCTCCCCGGCGAAGGCGTGGACGGGACCGGCGGCGACGGTCAGGCCGAGGCCGAGCAGCAGCAGGCCCACCGCCGGCGCCACCGGCGCCGGCGCTTGCGGCGCGTCGTCGCGCTGCCGTTCGACGCGCAGGAAGAACAGGCTGCCCGCCCGCGCCAGGGCGATCAGGGCAAGCAGGCCGCCGACCAGCAGCACGGCCAGGATCCAGGCGCGCGCGGGATGCGCCAGGGCGGCCTGCAGGATGAGGAACTTGCCGATGAAGCCCGACAGCGGCGGCAGGCCGGCGATGAGGATGGCGGCGAGGAAGAACAGCGCGCCCAGCCAGTATTCCCCGCGCATGCGCGGCCCCGCTTCGAAGCGATCCGCCTGGGCGCCGCGCGCGGCGGCGATGCGCTCGGCGAGCAGGAACAGGGCGGCGGCGGCGAAGGTGGAATGCGGCAGGTAGTAGAGGCCGGCGGCGAGGCCGGCATGGCTGCCCAGGGCGAAGGCGGCGAGCAGCGTGCCCACCGAGGCCACCACCAGGTAGGCCGCCTGTTCGCGCAGATGGCGCGCCGCCAGCACGCCGAGCAGGCCAGCCAGCAGGGTGGCCAGGGCCAGCGGCAGCAGCCAGGCATCGAGCAGGCCGGCGAGGCCGCCGGCCTCGGCGCCGAACAGCAGGGTGGACGCGCGCAGGATGGCGTAGGCGCCGACCTTGGTCATGATCGCGAACAGCGCCGCCACCGGCGCGCTGGTGCTGGCGTAGGCGGCGGGCAGCCAGAGATACAGCGGCAGCAGCGCCGCCTTGAGGGCGAACACGGCGAACAGCAGCAGGCCGGCGGCGCGCGCCGGGCCGAGGTTCTCGGCGGGCGTGGCGGGCATCAGCCGGGCCAGGTCGGCCATGTTGAGGGTGCCGTAGAGGCCGTACAGGGCGCCGACGGCGATGAGGAACAGCGATGAGCCCGCCAGGTTGATGACCACGTAATGCAGGCCGGCGCGGATGCGCTCGACGCCGCCGCCGTGCAGCACCAGGCCGTAGGAGGCGAGCAGCAGGACCTCGAAGAAGACGAACAGGTTGAAGACGTCGCCGGTGAGAAAGGCGCCGGACAGGCCGAACAGTTGCAACTGGTAGAGCACATGAAAATGGCGGCCGCGCGTGTCCAGCCCATGGCTGGCGTGCCACAGCGGAAACAGGGCGAGGACGCTGGCGAGCAGCAGCATCCAGGCCGCCAGGCGATCCGCCACCAGGATGATGCCGTAAGGCGCCGGCCAGGCGCCCAGCGCGTAGCTGAGGATGGCGCCGTCCGCCACCGCCCGCGTCAACGCCAGCGCGACGCCGATCTGCGCCAGCACCGCGGCCAGGGCCAGGGCGCGGCGCAGGCGGATGTCGACATGGCGCAGCATGAGCAGGAGGATGCCGGCGCACAGCGGCAGCAGGATGGGGGCGATGGGCAGATGGCTCATCGTGCGTCCCTTTTCCCGGCGCCGGCGCTCATGGCTTGTGCTCCGCGTCGACGTGATCGTCGCCGAGCTCGGCGCGCGCCTTCAGGGCCAGCATGATGACGAAGGCGGTCATCGCGAAGCTGATGACGATCGCCGTCAGCACCAGGGCCTGCGGCAGGGGGTCGGCGTAGCCGGTCAGGCCGGTGCCGATGACCGGCGGCTGGCCGATGGCCAGCCGGCCCATGGCGAAGAGGAACAGGTTGACCGCGTAGGACAGCAAAGTCAGGCCCAGCACCACGGGGAAGCTGCGCCCGCGCAGCATGAGATAGACGCCGCCGGCGGTGAGCACGCCGATCAGCGCGGAGAGCAGGGCTTCCATCAGCGCGCCTCCCCGCTCGCAGTGGCGGCGGCATCGTGGCTGGCGTTGTGCATCAGACCCAGGTGGATGAGGATGAGCAGGGTGGCGCCCACCACGACGAGATACACGCCGAGGTCGAAGGCCATGGCGGAGGCCAGATGGATATCGCCGACCAGCGGCCAGTGCAGGTGGCCGAAGGTCGAGGTGAGGAAGGGATGCTCGAAGTGGAAGGAAGCCAGCCCGGTCAGGGTGGCGATTCCCAGACCGGCGGCGATGGCGGGGTGCATGTTGGCGGGCAGCCGCGCGTGCGTCCAGGCGACGCCGTTGGCCAGGTATTGCATGATCAGGGCGACGGCGGTGACCAGGCCGGCGATGAAGCCGCCGCCCGGCAGGTTGTGGCCGCGCAGCAGGATGAACACCGATACCAGCAGGGCCAGCGGCAGCAGCAGCCGGGTCAGCGACGCCATGATGGCCGGATGCGGGTCGCCGTCCCAGGCGCGCCCGTCGGCGTCGCCGGTGTGGCCTTGCAGGCGCGTGTTGGACAGCATGGCGTAGATGGCGAGACCGGCGAGAGCCAGCACGGTGATTTCGCCGAGGGTGTCGAAGCCGCGGAAATCCACCAGGATCACGTTCACCACGTTGCCGCCGCCGCCGCCGGGCACGCTGTGCGCGAGGTAGTAGCCGGAAATGCTGGAGAAGGGCCGCGACAGCACCGCCCAGGCCAGGGCGGCGACGCCCAGGCCGACCAGGCCGGCGATGCCGGCGTCGCGCAGGCGGCGGGCCGCCGACGACTCCGCCGGGCTGTAGTGCGGCAGGAAGTAGAGCGCCAGCAGCAGCAGGATGATGGTCACCACCTCCACCGAGAGCTGGGTGAGGGCGAGATCCGGCGCCGAAAACTTGACGAAGGTCAGCGAGACCAGCAGGCCCACCGAGCCGACCAGCACCAGAGCGACGAAGCGTTGCCGGTGCAGGGCGACGGTGGCGACGGTGGCGACGACCATGGCCAGCGCCGCCAGCCCGCTCACCGGATCCACCGGCATTGAAGCGCGGGCGCCCGACAGCGGGCTGCCGCTGCCCATCCAGCCGGCGATGCCGAGGCCGAGGATGGCGAGCATGAACACCAGCAGCATGCGTTGCAGGGAGGCGTTGTCGAAGCCGCGGGTGATGCCGACGGCCGCGGCCAGGAGGGCCCCGAGCAGACGTTCGTAGATGCGCTTGGCGTCGAGCAGGCCCTCGTTGCGCGCGTGCCAGGCGAACAGCGGCTTGCGTCCGGCATACAACAGGATGCCGCCGGCCAGGGCGATGACGCTCATCCATAGCGCCGCATTGAAGCCGTGCCAGAGGGCGATGTTGAACGCCGGCGGCGGCGCCTGCAGCACGGCGGCCGCCACCACGCCGAGCAGCGGCGCCACGGTCAGCCCCGGCAGGATGCCGACCAGCAGGCACAGCACCACCAGGATTTCCACCGGCGCCTTCATCCAGCGCGGCGGCTCGTGCGGGGTCTTCGGCAGATCGATGGGTTTGCCGTTGAAAAAGACGTCGTGGATGAAGCGCAGCGAGTAGGCGACGGCGAAGACCCCGGCGAAGGTGACCGCTGCCGGCAGCAGCCAGCCGAAGGACAGGCGATCGGCCATTTCGGCCGCCTCGGCGAAGAACATCTCCTTCGACAGGAAGCCGTTGAACAAGGGCACCCCGGCCATCGCCGCGGCCGCCACCATGGCCAGGGTGGCGGTGTAGGGCATGTACTTCCAGAGGCCGTTGATGCGGCGCATGTCGCGCGTGCCGCACTCGTGGTCGATGATGCCGGCGGCCATGAACAGGCCGGCCTTGAAGGTGGCGTGGTTGATGATGTGGAACACCCCGGCCACGGCGGCGAGCGGCGTGCCGATGCCGAACAGCGCCGTGATCAGGCCCAGGTGGCTGACCGTCGAATAGGCCAGCAGCCCCTTCAGGTCGTGCTTGAACAGGGCGATGACGGCGCCGACCAGCAGGGTCGCGAGGCCGGCGCCGCCGACCAGCAGCGTCCATTCCCAGGTACCCGAAAGCGCCGGGAACAGGCGCGCCAGCAGGAACACCCCCGCCTTCACCATGGTTGCCGAGTGCAGGTAGGCCGACACCGGCGTCGGCGCCGCCATGGCGTGCGGCAGCCAGAAGTGGAAGGGAAACTGCGCCGACTTGGCGAAGGCGCCGAGCAGGATGAGGATCAGCGTCGGGCGGTACAACTCGTGGCCGCGGATCAGGTCGCCGGCCGCCAGCACCGCGGAAAGTTCGTAGCTGCCGACGATCTCGCCGAGCAGCAGGATGCCGCCGAGCAGGGCGAGGCCGCCGGCGCCGGTGACGGCCAAAGCCATGCGCGCGCCGGTGCGGGCATCCTGGCGATGGCGCCAGTAGCCGATGAGCAGGAAGGAGGACAGGCTGGTCAGTTCCCAGAAGATCAGCAGTTGGATCAGGTTCTCCGACAGCACTACGCCCAGCATGGAACCCATGAACAGCAGCAGATAGGCGTACAGCCGGCCCAGGCTGTCGCGCTCGGACAAGTAGTAGAGCGCGTAGAGGATGACCAGCAGGCCGATGCCGAGGATCAGTCCGGCGAACAAAAGGCCGAGGCCGTCGAGGCGGAACGACAGGTTCAGGCCGGCCTGGGGAATCCAGTCCAGGCGCTGCACCAGGCTGCCCTCCGCCAGCGCGGTGGGCAGGCTGGCGGCCAGCAGCGCCATGGCCGACAACGCGGCCGCGGCCCCGCCCCAGGCGCCGACCCCGCGGCCGTGGCGGCATAGCCAGGGAACCAGGGCCGCCGCCAGGAAGGGGACGAGAACGAGCAGGAGCAGGGACACCGAAGGATTATAAGCGTTCGCTGAAATGGCGGGTCAATCAGACGCAATCCGCGGGCGCGTCAGCGGGCTCCGCCCGCCGCATCGTCGGGCTACGGCTCGCGCACCGGAATGCGCCACAGAAAGAACAGCAGGACCAGTCCCAGCGCCGCCAGCATGAGGCGGTGCCAGGGCGACTCTATGAGCAGGATGGAGGCGCCGAAGGACAGGGCCATGAGCGCGTAAGCCACGCGCTTGGCGCGGCGGGGCATGGCGCGGTATTCGTGCCATTCACGCAGCAGCGGACCGGCAATGCGGTGCGCGTGCAGCCAGTCGTGGAAACGTACCGAGCTTTTCGCGAAACAGGCCGCCGCCAGCAGCAGGAAGGGCGTGGTCGGCAGCACCGGCAGGACGATGCCGAGCAGGCCCAGGGCGAGGGCGGTGAAGCCGGCGCCCAGGCAGATCCAGCGCACCAGGCGCGAATCGTGCGGCCGCGCCTGCCTCATGAGCGCGAATCGCGCAGCAGGGCCTTGAGTTCGCCGATTTCCTGGCGCAGGGCGCGCACCTCGGCGTGCAGGTCCGCCTCGATGTGCTCGCGCGCCTGCTCCAGCGCCTGCACCGTCTCCTGCTGCTCGTTCTCGCCGAAGGTCTGCATGGCGTTGACGATGATGGCGATGAACAGGTTGAGCATGGTGAAGGTGGCCACCAGGATGAAGGCGATGAAGAAGATCCAGGCGTAGGGAAACTGCTCCATGACCGGGCGCGAGATGCCCATCGACCAGCTCTCCAGGGTCATGATCTGGAACAGCGTGTAGAGGGAACGGCCGAGATGGCCGAACCACTCCGGGAAGGCGGCGGCGAACAGGTTGGTGGCGATCACCGCGAACACGTAATAGATCAGCAGCAGCACCAGACCGATGGACATCAGGCCGGGGATGGCGCCGAGCAGGGCACCCACCACCCGGCGCATCGACGGCACGATGGTGAGGATGCGCAGCACCCGCAGCACGCGCAGGGCGCGCAGCACGGAAAGCTGGCCGGTGGCCGGCAGCAAAGCGATGCCCACCACCAGGAAGTCGAACACGCTCCAGGGATCGCGGAAGAAACGCAGGCGGTGGACGTACAGGCGGATGCCGATCTCCAGCACGAACACGCTGAGGATGGCCTGGTCGAGCGCCAGGATGAGTTCGCCGTGCGCGGCCATGATGGCGAAAGAGGTCTCCAGGCCGAGGGTGACGGCGTTGATCAGGATCAGCGCGAGAATGACGCGCTGGGTCAAAGGGTGTTCGATGAAGGCGGCCAGGCGGGCGCGGACGCCGGGCGCGTGCAGGCTGGAGGGAGCGGTCATGGAGTCGTGGGGAGGGGGCTGAGGGGAAGAGGATCGTCGGATTCCGGCTCGGCCACGCGCACCGCCACCCAGCGCAGCTCGCAGTCCTGGCGCGCGGCGACGGACGGAGCGGCCAGGCAATCGCGCAGGGCGGGCGCTTCCGGGCACTCGCAATAGAGCCCCTGCACCGGAGCCAGTTCGCTCAGGTCGAGACGCGCCTGTTCGCGCCAGTCCAGCAGCCGCGCCAGCAGCGGATCCCTGGTCGAGGCCGCCGTGCGGCCGGGCGGGATGCGCAGGTAATACACCAGGCGCGGCGGATAGCCGTTGCGCATGCGCACCGGGTTCTCGTAGCGCGCCACGGTGCGCGCCTCGCCCAACGGCAGGCCGGCGCTCCAGGGGTCGCCGTAGCGGCTGTGGCCGAACTCGTGCGAGAGGATGGCGAAGGGGTCCACCGCCTCGCCGCTGATCTGAAACTGGCAGCGAAAACCGGAGTTGCCCATGCGCACGCTCGCCGCCGCCGCCATCGAGCCGGCGCCCTCGTAGGCGTAGATGCGGAACACGGCGCTGTCCTGGGCGAACTGGCCGGTTTCGGACAGGCGTCCGCTGATCAGTTCCGACAGGCGCGGGCGCGGGCCGCCGTCGAGATAGGCGCGCCAGCGCGCGGCGTCGTACTCCAGATAACCCTTGTCGAGCAGACGCAGGGTGTCGTCCGCGACTTCCCGGAACCAGACGGCGCCGGCGTCGGTGAGGGCGAAGCGCTCCAGCAGTTCGACCTGGTCCGCCGACAGGGGCAGGGCGAAGGGCGCCACGCGCGGCTGCGTCACCAGGTTGAGCTTGCGCGCCAGGGCGAAATGTTCGGCGCGGCGCGCCCGTTCCTCCGCCGCGTCGGCCGGCGGCGTGGTCCGGCGCCCGGCGCGCAGGCCGCCGTCTGGCGCGGCGAACAGCGTGATCTCGCCGCCAGCCTGCCAGGGCGCGCGCAGTTCCCGTTCCAGGTCCACCGGCTGGCGCGTCTCGGCGGGCGGCAGGGGCGGCGCATCCATCGCCGCCGTCGCCAACGGCCACAGCAGGCTTAGCAGCAGGAGGGGCGCGCGCATAAAAGCCGCACGCTCACGGATAGGCCCGCGCCAGGGCCTCATCCACCAGCGTCTTCAGTTGCTCGAAACCGAAGCTGGGCAGGGGCTTGCCGTTGACGAAGAACTCGGGCGTCTTGCTCACGCCGAGGCTGCGGGCGTCGGCCAGATCCTGCTCGATCTGCCGGGCGATGGCCGCATCGGCCATGTCCGCCTGCAACCTGGCCATGTCCAGGCCGAGGCCGTCCAGATGGCGCCAGACCTTGTCCACCTGCACCACGTGGTTCTCTACCCAGTCGTCCTGGGCGTTCAGCACGGCCTCCAGGGTTTCCCAGTGCAGGCCCTGCTTCGCCGCCGCCAGCAGCAGCGCCGTCACCTGCTCGGAATTCTCGTGGAAGGGAGCGTAACGCAGGGTCAGGTGGATGCGCTCGGGGTGGGCGACGAGCATGTCCTTGACGAAGGGGTAGAAGCGCTTGCAGGTACCGCAGGCGGGGTCGAGGAATTCGACGATGCGCACCTTGGCGCTGCTCGGCCCCAGCGTCGGGGCATGTTCCCGCGTCAGGCCGGCGCGGTTGGCCTCGGCCAGTCGTTCCGCTTCGCCGGCGCGCTCGGCCTTGAAGTACAGGGCGGCGCCGAAGAAGGCGAGGAGCAGCAGCAGGCCGGCGGAAACGAACATGGTCTTCTTCATTCGGGCACCTTGAAATGGATCAGCAGAAGGAGGGCGATGATGCTGGAAAAGGCCAGGGCGGAGAGCATGGGCAGGGTGAGAAAGCCGAACCAGCTCACGAGTTCCCTGGAGCACGGCACGCCCTGGCTGCAGGGCGTGACCTCTTCCGGAATCAGGCCGGCCGCCACCCCCCAGTGCCACAGCGCCAGGGCCAGGCCCGCCAGCGCCAGGGGCAGGGCGTAGCGCAGCACGCGGCGGTCGAAGGGGAACAGCCCGGCCGCCAGGATCAGCACCAGGGGAAACATGCAGATGCGCTGGTACCAGCACAGCACGCACGGCGTGTAGCCCATGACCTCGCCGAGGAAGAGGGCGGCCAGGGTGGACACGGCGGCCACCAGCCAGGCCAGGAACAGCAGGTTCCAGGCCTGGCCGGGGGAAAGGGTGAGAGGTGTCGTGGACATGCGGACTCCAGATCGAGGGCGGCATTATCGCCGGCGCGGGCGCATCCGGCTCACGGCGGATCGAGGCCGGGCGCCCCCGCCGGAACCTCTCCGGAAAACATCAGCGCCTTGCTTACAGCGCCGCCACCGGGATCGAGACGATGCGTTCGCTCAGCAGGCGCGGTTTTTCGTCGTTGTTGATGACAAGACCCAGCGGGCAGTCGTGCGCGGCGACGAATTCCGCCAGCGCGCGCAGTGAACGCGCTTCGATCGTCGCGCCGAGCTTGATCTCGACCGGCAGCGTGCCGACTTCTCCCGCCAGTACCAGATCGATCTCTGCGCCGCCGCGGGTGCGGTAGTGGCTGGGCGTCGCCTGGATACCGGCGGCGGCAAAGCCGCGCAACAGCAGTTCGCCGGCATAGGCCTCCCAGGAACGGCCGGCCAGCGGATGGCTGGCCAGTGCATCGGCGTCGGGAATCTGCAGCAGGCGATGGAGCAGTCCGCTGTCACGCAGCCAACCCTTGGGATGGCGCACCAGCTGTTTGTGCGGCGAGCGATCCCAGGCCGGCAAATGGCGCCAGAGGTAGGTGCCGTGTGCGATGGCCAGCCAGTCGCGCACCGTCGGTTCGGAAACACCGAGCGAACGCGCGATCTCGGCGTTGTTGAGGATGGCGCCGGAGAGGTTGCACAGCAGCTGGATGAACTGGCGGTAGCGGTCGCGGTTCAGGTTGGGAAACAGCGCGCCGATGTCGCGCATCAGGTAGGTGTCGAGATAGTTGCGGTGCCAGAGTCGGCGGAACTCGGCGTCTTCGCTGCTCCAGAGTTCCGGATAACCTCCCTGGAACCAGTGTTCCAGCACCTGGCGCAGGTCGAGGCGCGGCGCGCCGGCGGCGACGACGTCTTGCGGCGCGGGCCGCCGCGCGAGCAGCTCATAGAGCGGAGAGGCGGGCAGGCGATACGCCTCGGCCAGCGAAAGCGGCGCCAGCTCGGCCAGGCCGATGCGACCGGCCAGCGTCTCGGCGACGTTGCGGGCCAGTTCCGGCGAACTGGAGCCGGACAGGACGAAACGGCCCTTTAAGCCGCGCTGCGCGTCGATGGCGACGCGCAGGGCGGCAAACAGCGGTGGCGCCAGTTGCGCCTCGTCGATGACGACGCCTTGCGGATGCAGGCGCAGGAACAACTCGGGATCGGCCAGCACCTGCGCGCGATCCGCCGCGCTCTCCATGTCGAAGCGCCGCCAGTCTCCGGGCAGGGCGGAGAGCAGGGTGGTCTTGCCCGACTGGCGCACGCCATGGACCGCCACGCAGGGAAAATGGCGCAGCAGGGCGGCGATGTGGGCCTGGAGGTGTCTTGGCAACATATGCAAATACTAAATGCATGGTTTAGAAAATGCACATCATCGCGCGCACAAGACGAACGGCCCTCGATCCGGGCATGGGTCGGGTTTGCCGGATGAGCCTTCTGAAGTTTGTGGCGAATCAATTTCCCGCGAGATATTCGCGCGCCGCGATCAGCCGCGCCCAGGCCAGCGGGCTCCAGGCGGAGTCGGCGAAGATCGCCGCCAGCACTACCGCCGCGGCGGTGATCAGGGGCGGCCACAGCAGCAGCGCGGAGGTCTCGCGCAGGCCACGCCGCAAAATGTGCTCCTGCGGCCAGGCGGCAGGGGCGGAACGTAGCCAGGCGCGCCAGAGGATGGGCAGGAAATAGGCGGCGTTGAGCAGGCTGGAAGCCCACAGCACCCAAACCGCCCAGTCCATGCCGGCGGCCACGGCGCCGTCCGACAGCCAGGCCTTGGAGATGGCGCCGGCGGTGGCCGGCGCCCCCATCATGCCCAGTGCGCCGATGGTAAAAGCCACGGTGGTAAGCGGCATGCGCCGGCCCGCGCCATCCAACTCGCCGATCTTGTGGATGCCCAGGGTCTCCGCGTAATTGCCGGCGCAGAAGAACAGGGTGATCTTCATGACGCCCTGATGCACCAGATGCACCAGCCCGCCCACCGTGCCCAGCGGCCCGAACAGCGCCACGCCGAGGATGATGTAGGACACCTGGCTGACGGTGGAGAAGGCCAGGCGCTTCTTCAGATCCTCCTGCGCCAGCGCGCGCAGGCTGCCCCAGACGATGGTGACGGCCGCCGCCAGCGCCAGCGGCGTCAACAGATCGAGGGACTGGGCGAACTCGACGCCGTACACCTCGTACACCACGCGCACCACGCCGAAGGCCCCCGCCTTCACCACCGCCACCGCGTGCAGCAGGGCCGACACCGGCGCCGGCGCCACCATGGCCTGCGGCAGCCAGCCGTGCAGGGGGACGATGGCGGCCTTGACGCCGACGCCGGCGATGAGCAGCAGGAAGATCATCTGCAACTGCATCGCGTGCTCTCCGCCGAGGACGGCGAGATAGCCGCCGTGGGCGAAATCCGCCGAACCGGTCAGGCCATGCAGCCAGACGATGCCGGTAAGCAGCACGGCGCCGCCGCCCAGGGTGTAGGCCAGGTACACCATGCCGCCGCGCATCGCCTGCGGCGTGCCGCGATGCACCACCAGGGGGAAGGTGGCCAGGGTGAGCAACTCGTAGAACACGAAGAAGGTGAACAGGTTGCCGGCCATGGCGATGCCCATGGTGGCGGTGACGCACAGGCTGAAGAAGCCGAAGAAACGGCTGCGGTGGGGCGAACCTTCCAGGTAGCCGATGGCGTACAGGGTGGTGAACAGCCACAGCAGGGTGGACAGGGCGCCGAACAAGAGGGCCAGGGCGTCGGCCTTGAACACCAGGTCGAGGCCCGGCAGCACGCTGTGGCGGAAGCCGTAGTCCTCGCCGGCGGCCACCCCGGCCAGCAGCACGCCGACCAGGACCAGCTTGGCGAAGGCGCCGAACAGGTTGAGGGCGGTGCGCAGTCCCACCCGCGCCTCGGGCAGGGCGAAGATGATCAGCCCGGGAATCAGCGACGAGGCCAGCACCCCCAGGGGCAGGGCTTCGTTGGCGGTCATGAAGATTTCATCCTTGCCGCGGTTGCATACCCGACTCGCCCGGCCAGAGCTGCGCGAAGTCGAAAGACAACTGCCTGTGGTGGCGGATGCACAGCAAATAGACGGCTTCACCCGATAACACGTAGAGGATCAGGTAGTGCTCGCTGACGTATTCCCGGATTTCGGCGTCGGTCGCCAGCAAGTCGAGCCGGGCGCGCAGTCCCTCCAACTTCATGGCGGCCTCGACCGAGTCGGGGCGCTGGGCAAGAAAGGGCCGCCCCATCCTGGGAAATCGTTCCAGGTTGGGCAGGATGGTGTCGCCCAGTTCGTCGAGCAATGCGTCGAAAGCCCGCGGCAAGCCGGCTTCCGCGAGGAAGACGGCGATGGCTTCGAGGTTGGCCTCGAAATTGGCGGTGAAATGGATGGTCAAGCCGCTCAAACCGGCATCTTCAGGCCTGACCGGCTTGGCGCTTTTTCAGGTCTTGCAGAGCCCCGCGGGCCTCTTTGACCCGTCCCGCCGCGATGTCTTCCAGACCTCGGCCGGCGTCATCCAGCAACAGCAGATGGATGCGCGCCCGTTCCAGCCGATGGTAGTAGTCCAGGCGCTGGGCATCGATGAGGGCGACGTAGCTTTCACCGTTCTTGGTGATGACTTTTTCCGCGCCGGCCTTCACCTGGTCGGCCAGTTCCGACAGGTTGGCGCGGGCTTGGGAGAGGGGAACGACATCGCTGGTGAAGAGGGTCATGCAGGCCTCCAAGGGTTTTTTGTACAGAATATTGCACACAATACTTATGGAAATGGATGTCCGCAACCGCTCGCTTTGGCCGACGCACCGGCTCAATCAGCCGCGCCAGCGCCGCCCGAAGACGGCTTTCTCCAGTTCCACGGCGAAGAACACCAGCACGCCGACGATCAGGATGTTGCCCCAGGTGGCGGCGTCCAGGGCGGCGGTGCGGAACAGCGCCTGCATCGGCGGCCAGTAGGTGAACAGCGCCTGCAGGACGAGCAGGGTGGCGATGGCCAGCAGCACCCAGCGGTTGCCGGTGAAGGCGGAGCGGTCCAGCACCGGCGCGGTGAGGCGTCGGCAGTTGAACAGATAGAACGCCTCGCCCATGAACAGCGTGTTGACGGCGGCTGTGCGCGCCACTTCCAGGCTCATGCCGCGTTCCAGTTCCCACAGGAACAGCCCCAGGCTGCCCGCCACCAGCAGCGCCGAGACGAACAGGATGCGCCAGATCATGAAGCCCGACAGCATGGGCCGGGCCGGGTCGCGCGGCGGCCGTCGCATGATGTCGGCCTCGGCCGGCTCGAAAGCCAGGGCCAGGGCCAGGGTGATGGCGGTGACCAGGTTCACCCAGAGGATCTGCACCGGCGTGATCGGCAGGTGCGGCAGGCCCAGCAGGATGGCGGCCACCAGCACGCCGGCCTGGCCGCCGTTGGTGGGCAGGATGAAGACGATGGTCTTGCGGATG
This sequence comes from Hydrogenophilales bacterium, assembly GCA_037442845.1. GTDB lineage: Bacteria > Pseudomonadota > Gammaproteobacteria > Burkholderiales > Thiobacillaceae > PFJX01. Next base: position 13,722 of record JBBIPL010000018.1, read on the forward strand.
TTGTCGAAGATGGCGCGGCCTTCCTCGACGGCGGCGGCGATGGAGGCGAAGTTGTCGTCCGCCAGCACGATCTCCGCCGCCTCCTTGGCCGCCTCGGTGCCCTTTCGCCCCATGGCCACGCCGACGTCGGCGCGTTTCAGGGCCGGCGCGTCGTTGACCCCGTCGCCGGTCATCGCCACCGCCTCGCCGTTGGCCTGCAGGGCTTGCACCAGGCGCAGCTTGTGCTCCGGGCTGGCGCGCGCGAACACGGCTGTATCCGCCGCCGCGCGGCGCAAGTCGGCGTCATCCAGGCTATCGAGGTCGGCGCCGGTGAGCGCCCGCACCTCGTCGTCCAGGCGCAACTCGCGGCCGATGGCGCGGGCGGTGGCGGCATGGTCGCCGGTGATCATCTTCACCCGGATGCCCGCCGCGCGGCAGGCGGCGACGGCGCGCACCGCATCCTCGCGCGGCGGGTCGGCTAGGCCCAGCACCGCCAGCAGGGTGAAGCCGCCCGTCTCGACGTCGGCGAAGCTCAGTTCGCGTTGGCCGCCTTCGGCCGGCTTCATGGCCAAGGCCAACAGGCGCATGCCGCGATCCGCCGCAGCCTCCATGGCCGCGTGCCAGTAAGCCGCATGCAGGGGGTGATCGCTGCCGTCGCGACGTTGCGCCGCGCACAGTTCCAACAGCCGTTCCGGCGCGCCCTTGAGCAGGATGAAACCGTGGCCGGCATGGTCGTGGTGCAGGGTGGCCATGAAGCGGTGTTCCGACTCGAAGGGAATCACGTCGACGCGCGGCAGCGCCGCGGCCTCGAACTTCGCGTCCAGGCCCGCCTTCATGCCCAGGGTGATGAGGGCGCCCTCGGTGGGGTCGCCGGCGAGGATCCACTGCCCGTCTTGCCGCGTCAGCACGGCGTCGTTGCACAACAAGGCGAGGCGGGCGATGTCCAGCAATTCCGGCGCGCTCTCCGGCGTCGCCTCGCGCCCGTCCAGGCTAAAGCCGCCATCCGGCGCGTAGCCCACGCCGGACACCGCGTACACCGCGCCGGCGCCGATCACGGTCTGCACGGTCATCTCGTTGCGCGTCAGGGTGCCGGTCTTGTCCGAACAGATCACCGTCACCGCGCCAAGCGCTTCCACCGCCGGCAGGCGCCGCACGATGGCGTTGCGTCGCGCCATGGCCTGCACGCCGAGGGCCAGGGTGATGGTGAGGATGGCCGGCAGGCCCTCGGGGATGGCCGCCACGGTGAGACTGACCGTGGCCAGGAACATTTCGTCGGCGCCGTAGCCGCCGACCAGCACGCCATAGGCGAAGGTGGCGCTGGCGACGGCGAGGATCACCCAGGTCAGCCAGCGGCTGAATGCCGCCATCTGCCGCAGCAGCGGCGTCGCCAGTTCCCGCACCTCGGAGAGCATGCGGCTGATGCGGCCGATCTCGGTAGCCGCGCCGGTGGCCGTCACCACCCCCGCGCCCTGGCCGTAGGTCACCAGGGTGCCGGACCAGGCCATGCTGGCGCGGTCGCCCAGGGACGCGTCCGCCGGCACCGGCTCCACCTGCTTCTCCACGGGCACGGACTCGCCGGTCAGCGCCGCTTCCTCGATCTTCAGGCTCTTCACCTCGAGCAGGCGCAAATCCGCCGGCACGCGGTCGCCGGAGACCAGGAAGACGATGTCGCCGGGCACCAGGTCGGCCGCGTCGACCTCCTGGCGGCGGCCGTCGCGCAGCACCTGGGCACGCGGCGAGAGCATGGCGCGGATGGCTTCCAGCGCCGCCTCGGCCTTGCCCTCCTGGATGAAGCCGATGAGGGCGTTGATCACCACCACCGCCAGGATCACGCCGCTGTCCAGCCAGTAGCCGAGCAGCCCGGTGATCACGACGGCGGCCAGCAGCACGTAGATGAGCACGTTGTGAAATTGCAGCAGGAAGCGCAGCAGCGGGCCGCGCTTTTTCGGCGGCGGCAGCAGGTTGCGGCCGTGGCGGGCCAGACGGGCGGCGGCCTCCTCGGCAAAGAGCCCGCCAGAGCGGCTGTCCAGGGCGGACAACACCGCCGCGGCGGATTGGGCATGGGGATGGGAGGGATCGCTGGGCATGATTCCTGCTGAGATAGGCTCCAAATTGGTTGATGCGGTCGGTATTGCGAACCCACGCGTCGCGAAGGGGTGCAAGCTACGTCGGGGATGCGCCACAGGGCCGACGGGGTCGCGAAATGATACCGCCGGCCCGCCCGCTCCGTATCCGGAAGCAGGGCGGCATCGGGCCGGGCCGGCCTTCAGGCCGAAGCGGGCGGGGTGTGTTTCATCATCGGGAGTCCCCTCATGGAGGCGCGCGCACCGCTGGAGGATACGCAGCGCTTCTGCGCGCGCATTCCGCCGATCTCGGAGGACCAGCCGATGTCCGGCCCGCGCGTCGCGCAGTTGCACGCCATCGACCGCCTGGGCCAGCTCGCCGCGCGCGTCAGCCCCCCGACGCAAACCCGCCGGGCGCTGAGACCGCGCGCCTGACGCGCCGGCCATGACCTCGCCGAGGCGGACGCGGGCGATGTCATGGAAGCGGCCGCGCCGCCGGACGAAGGAGCATGCGATCAGGGTCCGGGGCGGGGTGTCCCGTCTGCTTTTCCGCCCGCGGCCAGCCGATCCGGCCAGGAGACGCCGCGCAGCAGGGCGCGCCAGAGGCGGGTGAGTCCCGGTTCCAGCCAGGCCAGCACATCGCCGGGGGGAATCCCGGGTATGGGCGCCGGATACCGGAAGAGCGCCGCGGCCACGGCCAGACCCGCCAGCACCGGCCAGGCGGCGCTCCACGGCGCGGGCGGGGGGAGTTCCGGCAACAGCGGCGACAGCCAGACCGGCGCGCCGGCCACCGCGATCAGGGCGCCCGCCCAGCTCAGCGTCATGCGCGCATCCGCCCGCTCCGCGCGGGGCCGGGCCCGCAGCAGCCACAGCAGCCGCAGCATGAGCAGGGTGCTGGCGCCGGCGGCGACGGCCAGCATCAGCCCCAGGTATTCCGGCAGGGGCGCCTTCAGCGCGGATTTGGCCAGCGCCCCCGAGGTCAGCGGCGCCCCGGCCAGGGCCAGGGCCGGCAGGGCCAGACCGGCCAGGGTCCAGCGCCCGGCCGGCAGCCCCACGCCGAGGAACAGCGCGCCCTTGGCCAGACCGTGGTGGACGACCTGGACGCCGACCGCCGGGGCCAGCGCCGGCCATAGCTCGGGATGGGCCAGCCCGACGCCGACGCCGACGCTGATCAAGCCCATCTGGCTGACGCTGGAATAGGCCAGCACGGTCTTGGCCGCGGACTGCGCGAGGCCGATGGCGACGCCGAGAAAGGCCGCCGCCAGTCCCAGGCCGGTCAGCGTCCAGCCCAGATCGGGCAGGGCCGCCGCGCCCAGGGGCAGGAAGCGCAGCCAGCCCAGCACGCCCGCCTTGATGATGGCCCCGGACAAGACGGCGGAGGCCGGTGTCGGCGCCACCGGGTGGGCCAGGGGCAGCCACATGTGCAGCAGCGGCAGCCCGGTCTTGACGCCGAAACCCGCCGCCAGCAGCGCGCAGGCCGCCGGATCGAGGCGCGCGGCCGCCGCCAGGTCGGCGACGAGCAGGCTTGGAGCGGTTTGCGCCAGCCGCCACAGGGCGGTGAGCAGCAACATCTCGCCCAGCAGAGCCATGATCAGGTAGATCCGCCCGGCGCGCAGGGCCTCGTGGCTGGCGGTGTGGACGACCAGGCCGTAGGCGGCGAAGGTCATCACGGCGAAGGCCAGATAGAACGAAGCCGCGTCGAGCGTCAGGGGCAGCAGCAGGTTGCCCAGGCCCGTCAGGCAGAACAGCCCCATGAAGCGGCCCCGTGCCGGATCCTCGCGCAGATAGCCGGCGGCATAGTGGGCCGCCAGCAGCCAGAGCAGGGCGGAAAACCCGAGAAACAGGCGTCCGGCGCCGTCCAGCCCGAGGCGCGCCCCCAGCAGCAAGGCGGGCAGGTCGAGGACGAAATCCGGCGCCGCCGCGGCCAGCAGCAGGAAAGGCAGGGGAAACCAGGCTAACGGCTTCATCGATATTCCCAGACGGTGATCCGCTTCGCCCAGGCCAGCGGCCCCCAGTCGGCGCCGGCCAGCAAGCCGGCCACCAGGATCATCGCGGCGGTGGCCAGGGTGGGCAGCAACAACAGCCAGCCGGTTTCAAGCCGGCCCCGCGCCGGGATGCGCTCCGCCGGCCAGGCTCGCGCGCGCGGCGTGAACCAGACGCGATGCAGGATGGGCAGGAAATAGGCGGCGTTGAGCAGGCTGGAGGCGATCAGCACCCACACGGCCCAGTCCATGCCGGCCTCCAGGGCGCCCAATCCCAGATGCCACTTGCTGATGAAGCCGGCGGTGGCCGGTGCCCCCATCATGCCCAGGGCCGCGACGGTAAAGGCCACGGTGGTAAGCGGCATGCGCCGGCCCGCGCCATCCAACTCGCCGATCTTGTGGATGCCCAGGGTCTCCGCGTAATTGCCGGCGCAGAAGAACAGGGTGATCTTCATGACGCCCTGATGCACCAGATGCACCAGCCCGCCCACCGTGCCCAGCGGCCCGAACAGCGCCACGCCGAGGATGATGTAGGACACCTGGCTGACGGTGGAGAAGGCCAGGCGCTTCTTCAGATCCTCCTGCGCCAGCGCGCGCAGGCTGCCCCAGACGATGGTGACGGCCGCCGCCAGCGCCAGCGGCGTCAACAGATCGAGGGACTGGGCGAACTCGACGCCGTACACCTCGTACACCACGCGCACCACGCCGAAGGCCCCCGCCTTCACCACCGCCACCGCGTGCAGCAGGGCCGACACCGGCGCCGGCGCCACCATGGCCTGCGGCAGCCAGCCGTGCAGGGGGACGATGGCGGCCTTGACGCCGACGCCGGCGATGAGCAGCAGGAAGATCATCTGCAACTGCATCGCGTGCTCTCCGCCGAGGACGGCGAGATAGCCGCCGTGGGCGAAATCCGCCGAACCGGTCAGGCCATGCAGCCAGACGATGCCGGTAAGCAGCACGGCGCCGCCGCCCAGGGTGTAGGCCAGGTACACCATGCCGCCGCGCATCGCCTGCGGCGTGCCGCGATGCACCACCAGGGGGAAGGTGGCCAGGGTGAGCAACTCGTAGAACACGAAGAAGGTGAACAGGTTGCCGGCCATGGCGATGCCCATGGTGGCGGTGACGCACAGGCTGAAGAAGCCGAAGAAACGGCTGCGGTGGGGCGAACCTTCCAGGTAGCCGATGGCGTACAGGGTGGTGAACAGCCACAGCAGGGTGGACAGGGCGCCGAACAAGAGGGCCAGGGCGTCGGCCTTGAACACCAGGTCGAGGCCCGGCAGCACGCTGTGGCGGAAGCCGTAGTCCTCGCCGGCGGCCACCCCGGCCAGCAGCACGCCGACCAGGACCAGCTTGGCGAAGGCGCCGAACAGGTTGAGGGCGGTGCGCAGTCCCACCCGCGCCTCGGGCAGGGCGAAGATGATCAGCCCGGGAATCAGCGACGAGGCCAGCACCCCCAGGGGCAGGGCTTCGTTGGCGGTCAACGCCTCACCCCACCGCCAGCAGTTCCAGCAGTTCCACCCCGCGCAGGCCCAGCAGCGCGCTGGCGGCGGCCAGCAGGAAGGCGGTCCATTCCATGGCGCGGGGCACGCGGTTGAAGTGGGCCGACCGGGGCGCCAGCAGGAAGGCCTGGCACAGCACCTTGAACACGTAGGCCGCCGCCAGCAGGCCGCCGGAGATGATCACCACCACCCAGGGCCAGTGGCCCTGCGCCAGGGCCGCCTCGATGAGCAGCCACTTGGCGAGGAAGCCGCCGGAGGGCGGCAGGCCCATCAGGGTGATGCCGGCGAGGCTGAAGGCGAACAGGGTGACCGGCGCCCGGTTGGCCACGCCGGCCAGACCCTCCAGATTGTCCCGCCCGGTGGACAGCATCAGCACCCCCGCCGCCGCGAACATGGCCGCCTTGGCCAGGCCGTGGGCGACGGCCTGCATGACCCCGGCCTGCAGGGCCGGCCCGTCCGCCGTCAACAAGGGAAAGATGAGGAACAGGTAGCCGAGCTGGGCCACGGTGGACCAGGCCACCAGCATCTTGATGCGAATCGCCCGCAGGGCGCGCCAGGATCCCCACAGGATGGCCGCCGCCCCCAGCAGGCCCAGGCTCCAGGCGGCCATTTCCGCCAGCGGCGAGAACACGCCCAGGCTCAGACGCAGCACCATGTAGAAGGACGCCTTCACCACCAGCGCGGAGAGCAGCGCCGACACCGGCGCCGCCGCGCCGCCGTGCGCCGGAGGCAGCCAGAAGTGGAAGGGAAGCAGGGCGGTCTTGGCGAGCAGGCCGACGAGCATCAGACCCGCCGCCAGCCAGACGGCGAGGGGCGGATCGCCGCCGACGAGCGGGGCCAGCGTGGCGAGGGAAACGCTGCCGTAGACGCCGTAGATCAGCGCCACCCCCATCAGATAGGCGCCGGAGGCGGTCAGGCTGACCAGCAGGTAACGCAGCGCCGCCGCCGCCTGCGCGGTCTTGCCGCCCAGCGCCACCAGGCCCACCGCCGCCAGGCTCAGCAACTCCAGGGTGACGTACAGATTGAACAGGTCGGCGGACAGGAACAAGGCGTTGAGCGCCGCCAGCAGGAAGCCGGCCAGGGGCCAGAAATGGGTTTGATGCACCGCGCTGAAATAGGCGCGGGCATACACCGCCAGGGGCAGGGCCACCGCCTGGGTGAGCAGCAGCATGGCCGCGGCGAGGCCGTCCGCCAGCAGGTCGATGCCCAGGGGCGCGCCCCAGCCGCCGACGGTGTGCACGCGGGCGCCTTGCGCCATGATCTGGACGGCCAGCAGCAGCGCCAGGGCCAGTTGCGCGGCCAGCCCCGCGATCGCCAGCCGTCCGCCGCGTCCTTCGCCCAACAGGAAGGCCAGCGAGGCCCAGGCCAGAGGCAGGACGATGAGCCAGGGCAGGGGATCCAGGATGGCTTCAGTCATCCCCGTGTCCGCCGGCGGCCAAGCGCCGCGCCAGGGCCAGGGCGAGGGCGGTGGAAGCCACCGCGACGACGATGCCGGTGAGCACCATGGCGTGCGGCGCCGGATCGACCCCGCCGTCGCGCTGGGCCAGCCCCACCAGCACCAGGAAGGCGCCGCTGCCCATCAGGTTGAAGGCGAGGATGCGGCGCAGGGCCTGGGCCAGCAAGATCACCCCGGCCAGGCCCAGGGCGAACAGGGCGACGCCGGTCAGGGCATAGATCAGGCCGGGGGTCATGACTTGCCCTCTTCCCCGCCGCCCGCGCGGGGAGGCGCGGGGCGCCGGGCCAGGACCAGGAAGAGGCCGGCGAGGATGAGGCCGAGCGACAGGGTGAGACCGGCCTCGATGAGCAGGATCAGCGTGCCGGCGTGTTCCGGCGGATAGCGCAGCAAGGCCCCTTGCGCGAGCAGGATGGCGGCCACCGACAGAAACACCAGGAAGCCGCCGGCCAGGCCCAGGCGCAGTACCCGGGAAGGGGAAGCCCAGGCCGGCAGGCGGCCGGCCAGGTGCAGCAGCACCGCCGCCGCCGCCAGCACGGCGCCGGCCTGGAAGGCGCCGCCGGGACGATGCGCGCCGGCCCAAAGCAGGTAACCGGCGGCGAGGATCATGAGCGGCACGGCCACGCTGGAAAGCGTGCGCAGCATGGGGTCGGCGGCGGGCGGCGCCGGCGCCGCCGCCTCGGGCTTCGCCACCGCCAGCATGCCGAGCAGCGCGAGCAGCAGCACGGCGACCTCCAGCAGGGTGTCGTACCCGCGGAAATTGAGCAGGACGGCGGTGACCGGGTGCTCGACGCCGCTGGCGGAGAGCTTCTTCGCCACCGCCGCGCGCAGGTCCACGGCGGCGGCCGGCAGATCGAGGACGGCCGCCGCCAGGACGCCGGCCAGCGCCAGGGCGAATCCCACTACGGCCAGACGCGCCGGAGCGTTCATGGTCCGTCTCTCCCGCGTCGTTCGCCGAAGGCGCCGAGAGCATCGAGCAGCAGGGCGCCGGTCAGGCCGGCGCCGATGGCCGCCTCGGCCAGGGCGATGTCGGGGGCGTCCAGGCGCGCCCAGGCCAGGGCCATGAGCAGGCCGAAGACGATGAACATCACCACCGCCCGCGTCAGGTCCGGCGTGGCCAGGCTGCGCCAGGCGCTCCACAGCAGGGCCAGGGCCAGCAGCACATCGAAGGCCAGGCTCATGCTTCGCTGCGCCGGTCGTCGGCGCCTGCCGCCCGCGGCGCCGGGGCGAGGCCCAGCTCGTGCGCGCGCTGGGCGATGGCGAAGCTCACCGCCGCGCTGGCCACCAGCACCAGGGGCCAGACCAGCAGGATTTTCAGACCCGCCGCCAGGTTCTCCGCCTGAAGAGCCAGGCCCAGGGCGAGCAGGCCGAGGCCCAGGTTGTCCGCCTTGGTGAGGGCGTGCAGGCGGGCATAGACGTCGGGAAAGCGCAGCAGGCCGACGGTGCCGGCCAGGTAGAAGGCGGCGCCGGCCAGCAGCAGCAGGGCGCTGAGCCCCTCAAGCGGCGTCATCGTCCTTCCCCGGCTGGCGCCAGGCCCGACGCGCGAAGGCCACCCCGGCGATGGCGGCGAGCAGGGCAAGGACCAGCGCGATGTCGACCAGCGGCATGGCCGCCGCCTCGCGCGCATGCGCCATGAGCAGCAGCACGCCCACCCCGGTGGTGCCGAACAGCAGGGCAGCCAGCATGCGGTCGGCCGGCGTCGGCCCGCGTGCCGCGCGGATCAGCGCGGCCAGCAGGTTGACGAGCAGAAACAGGGCGAGCGGGGCTTCCAGGCCGGTCATGCCGGCAACTCCAGCATGCGGGCGATGCGCGTCTCCGCCTGGCGCACCTCCGCGGCGATGGGCAGGCGGACGTCGAGCACGTGCAGGCGCAGGCGATCGCCGCGTAAACGGACGCTGAGGGTGCCCGGCAACAGGTTGAGGGTGTTCGCCAGCAGCACGCGCGGCAGTCCCGCCGGCAGCGTGACGTGGACATCGACGAAGGCGGGCGCCAGATCCATGCGCGGAGAAAAAGCGCGCCGCGCGACCTGCGCGCCGCCGAGCGCCGACTGGACGAGGAAGAAGCCGGCGAAGCCGAGCAGGCCCGCCAGGGACAAGCGCCCGGACCCCGGCGGCGCCAGAAGCAGGCTGGCGACCAGCGCCAGCGGCACGCTCACCGCGCCGACGCCCCAGGCATCCACGCTACCTTCGGCGAGCACCCACCAGAGCAGGGCGAGACCCGTCCCGCGCAGGAAGATGTCGAAACCGACACGTGGCGACGGGAAATGGGCGTGCGGTGCGGTCATGGCGCTATTGTGCTCTTGCCGCGGCGTTGAGTTCCACCGGCCCGGCCAAGAACCAGGCGGCCACCGCGTGCGCCAAGCCGTGACAGGGGTGTCGGATTTTTTTACAATCGACGGTCCGCCCACACGGAGGCTTATCCGATGCATGTTCAGGATATTCACGTCGCATTCGGCGGCCGTTTGCTGATCGTCGGTTTCGGCTGCATCGCGCGCGGCGTGCTGCCGCTGCTGTCGCGCCACATCGCCCTGCGGCCGGAGCAGATCCGCATCGTCGCCCCCCTTGACGAACACCGCGCACTCGCCGCCGAGCACGGCGCCGGACTGCGGGTCGAGGCGCTGACGCGCGAAAACTTCCGGCGCGTCCTCGGCGAGGAGCTGGGCCCCGGCGACTTTCTGCTCAACCTGTCGATCGACGTCGGCAGCGTCGATCTCATCGCCTGGTGTCAGGACCACGGCGTGCTCTATCTGGACGCCTGCATCGAGCCCTGGGCGGGCGGCTACTACGACACCACGCTGACGCCGTCGCAGCGTTCCAACTACGCCTTGCGCGAGGCCGCCCTGGCCCTGCGCGGCCCCGGCGAGCGGCCCACCGCCGTGCTCACGCACGGCGTCAATCCAGGTTTGGTATCGCATTTCGTCAAGCAGGCCCTGCTCGACATCGCCGCCGCCGTCGCCGCGCCGGTGGCGGCGCCGCGCGATCGCGCCGGCTGGGCGGCGCTGGCGCGAGACCTGGACGTGCGCGTCATCCACGTCGCCGAGCGCGACACCCAGTATGCGGCGCGCGCGAAAAGGCCCGGCGAGTTCGTCAACACCTGGTCGGTGGAGGGCTTCGTCGGCGAGGGCTGCCAGCCCGCCGAGCTGGGCTGGGGCAGCCACGAGCGGCACTGGCCGGCGGACGCGCGCCGCCACGGCTTCGGCTGCGACGCGGCGATCTACCTGGAGCGGCCCGGCGCCGGCACGCGGGTGCGCAGCTGGACGCCGCTGCAAGGGCCCTACCACGGCTTCCTGATCACCCATGGCGAGGCGATTTCCATCGCCGACCACCTCACCGCGCGCGACGCCGAGGGCGCCGTGGCCTATCGTCCCACCGTGCACTACGCCTACCACCCCTGCGACGACGCGGTGCTCTCCCTGCACGAACTGGCCGGCAGGGCCTGGCGCCTGCAGGACAGCCGGCGCCAACTGGACGAGGCGGACATCGTCGGCGGCATCGACGAGCTGGGCGTGCTGCTCGCCGGACATGCGCGCAACGCCTACTGGTACGGCTCCCGCCTGAGCATCGAGCAGGCCCGCGCCCTCGCCCCCCACAACAACGCCACCACCCTGCAGACCGTGGCCGGCGTGCTGGCCGGGGTGATCTGGGCGATGCGCCACCCGCGCGCCGGCATCGTCGATCCCGACGACATGGACTACGCCGAGGTGCTGGCCGTGGCGCGCCCCTATCTCGGCGACATGCTGGGCGTGTTCAGCGGCTGGACCCCGCTGACGGATCGGGCCGCGCTCTATCCGGAAGACCTGGATACGGCGGACCCCTGGCAGTTCAAAAATGTACTCGTGACTTGAGGCTGCGCTTCAGCGCGACGGATCCGGGGCCGCGCCGGCGCGCCCGAAGCGCAGGCTGTCCGGCGCGTTGGTGCCGCCGGTCATGACGAAGGCCATGGCCTCCTCCACGCTCCAGTCGGTCTGCACCACGTCGTCCATGGGCACGATCTCGATGTAGCCGGAGGTGGGGTTGGGCGAGGTCGGTACGTACACCGCCGCCAACTGGCGGCCGCTGTCCGGATCGGTCATCACCTTGGTGACGAAGCCCAGCGCCTTCATCTCCGGCGAGGGAAAGGCGATCAGCACCACGCGCTGGCCGGCCACCGGCGGCTTGCGCAGGGTTTCCAGGAATTTCTTGGTGGCGCCGTAGATGGTCTGCACCAGCGGCAGCCGCGCCACCAGGTTTTCGGAATAGGCGATCAGGCGCCGGCCCAGCACGGCGGAGGTGAGCAGCCCCACCGCGTAGAGGCCCGCCAGGGTGACCAGGACGGCCAGCACGTACTGCGCGGCGGGATGCAGCAGCCAGTCCGCCAGGGTTTCCGACAGAGGCCGCAGAGCGTGGGCCAGTCCGCGCAGCAGGGGGGCGCCGGTGCGCGCCAGCAGGCTGAACAGGAAGTCCAGCACCAGCCAGGTCACCCATAGCGGCGCCAGGGTGAAGAAGCCGATCAGGATGTAACGGGTGAAGTGCGGAGCCGGCGCCGACTTGGCGGCGGGGGCGGGGTTGGGGCTGGGTTGCATGCGGGGGCCTGGCGGGAGTGGTATGCGGCATATTCAACCTGAAATTTCCGCTTGGGTTAGCGGTTTTTGCGATCCCGGCCGGGCCCGGTCAGGGGGCGGGGTCGGGCGCGCAGGCGACGAGCACGTCGCAGGTGGCCTGGGCCAGGACGTGCTTGGTGACGCTGCCCAGCAGCAGTTCCTCCATCACCCCCTGGCCGTGCTTGCCGAGGATGACCAGATCACAGTCCTGTTCCTGTTCCTGGCTCAGGATGACGCGGGGCGCTTCGCCGTGGCGCACGTCGAGGAGGACGTCGGCGGGGCCCAGGCCGGCCTCCGCGACCACTTCGTGCAGGCGTCGCAGGGCCTCGCGGCCGGTTTCGGCGCTGTAGCGGGCGATGTCCGCCTCGGCGACGCCGGCGAAACGCAGCTTGGCCTCGAACGGCGCCTCGAAGGCGTGCAGCAGCACCAGTTCGGCGTCGGGCGCGACGGCCCGCGCCAGGCGCAGGGCGGGCGCCGACCAGGGCGAGAAATCCACCGGCACCAGAATTCGGCGGTAAGCCTCGCGCGGCGCCTGCCGCACCACGAGGAGCGAACGGCGGGTGCGGCGCAACAGGCGTTCGGCGGTGGTGCCCAGCAGCAGGCGGCCCAGGTAGCCCTCGCCGTGCGCGCCCACCACCAGCAGATCGGCGTCGAGAGCGTCGGCGCGCTCGAGGATGGCGCTGAGGGTGGCGCCGGTGGTGAGGTGGGTGCTGGCGGCCACGCCGTGCGCGGGACCCAGCCTATCGGCCAGCGCGCGCAGCGCGTCGCGCGCCTGCTCGAGGATGCGCTGCTCCACCGGTTCGGCGCCCAGGCCGAGCAGGCGGCGCAGGGCGTCCACCGCGCCCCGCGGGATCACGTGCACCAGCTCCAGCGCGGCGTTGCGCTCGGCGGCCAAAAGAAACGCGCGGGCGACGGCGCGCTGGGCGGGGGCGGACAGATCGGTGGCGGCGACGATGGTCTTGCAGGGATTCATGGCGGAAGCCTCCGTGGGCCGAAGCAGTTGCTTGGAAAGCCGGGTCGGCGCTGGATGACACGCCCCGCCCCCGCGGCAGGCGGAGAGGCGGGGGTGAGGCCGAGTTGCACGCGTGTTCTGCCCGAAGTCGCGCCGCTCAGGGCGCCAGCAGGACGTCGCAAGGCGCGTGGTGCAACAGGTTGAGGGCGACGCTGCCGAGCAGGCGCTCTTCGAGGGCGGAGCGACCGTGCCGGCCGATCACCAGGAGGTCGGCGCCGGCGCGCAGACGCGCGGCCAGGTCGGCGCGCAGGTCGAAACCCGGCGGTTGCGCCAGCAGCGCGCGCAGGCTGGTCCAGGTGAATTCGTTGTAGACGTGCAGCAGGTGCAGCGGGCGTTCCAGTGCGCGCGCCAGATGGGCGGCGCGGCGCAGGGCGCATTCGGCGGCGGCGGAGAAATCGGTGCTGGCGAGGATGGGGGGGGTGCTCATGTCGTCTCCTTTTCCGAGCGGATCAGGCCCGCCAGGTGTTCCACTGTGAAATCCACCGCGTCGCGCAACGGATACAACACGGTGGGCGCGCCGGCCCGCTTGAGCGCGGCGCCCTGGGCGTCGTCGCGGGCGACCATCGCCACCTCGCCGGCGAAGCCGCGCGTCGCCAGGGCGTGCAGCAGGGCGCGGTTGGATTCCAGGTCGGGCAGGGTGCTGACCGCCCAGGGTAGGCCCTGCAGCGGCAGGCTTTCCAGGAAATCCGCGTCCTGGCCGTCGCCGAAGTGCACTTCCAGGCCCTGCCGGCGCAGGGCGCGCACCCGTTCCGGGTCGAATTCCACGCCCAGCACCGCCAGGCCGGCCTCCTTCAGGCGCCGGGCCAGGCGCTCGCCGTAGCGGCCGAGGCCGAACACCACGACGTCCGGCCGGGCGACGCCGTGGGCCTGGCGCTCCACCGCCAGTTCCCGGTGCGGCCGGCGCCGTTCGAACAGGTTCAGCCAGGGCGCCAGGCGATCATAGAGGGCATGGGAGTACAGGATCATGTAGGTGGACAGGGCGATGGTCACCACGCCGACCAGGGTGGTCAGACCCAGGGCCTGCATGCCGATGTGGCCGAGGCTGATGCCCATGGCCACGAAGACGATGGAGAACTCGCTGATCTGCGCCACGGTGAGGCCGGCGAGGAAGCCGGTGCGCTTACGGTAGCCCATCCAGCCCATGATGGCCATGACGATGAGGGGATTGCCGATGAGCACGAAGGCCGACAGCAGGGCCGCCGCCCACAGTTCCCCGCTCAGGGCGGAGAAGTCCAGCTTGGCGCCGAGGTCGATGAAGAAGAACAGCAGCAGGAAATCGCGGATGCCGGTCAGCCGCGCGCTGATGGCCTCGCGGTAGGAGGTGGAGGCCAGCGAGAAGCCGGCGAGGAAGGCGCCCGCCTCCTTGGAGAAGCCCGCCCACTCGCCGAGGGCTGCCAGGCCGGTGCCCCAGGCGATGGCGAACACCAGCAGCAGTTCCTGCGAACGGGCCATGGCGCGCACCAGGCCGGGCAGCACGTAGCGCATGAGCAGGTAGACCAGCACCGCCGCCCCCGCCACGCGCGTCAGCAGCGAGACCGCCACATCCCAGCCGGCGGCCTGCTCGGCGCCGCGCAGGGCGCTCATGGCCAGCATGGCGACGACCACGGCGATGTCCTGGACGATGAGGAAGCCGACGGCGATGCGGCCGTGCAGGGAGTCCAGCTCGCGTTTGTCGGACAGCAGCTTGACGATGATGATGGTGCTGGAGAAGGTCAGCGCCACCGCCACGTAGAGGGCTTCCATCACCCCCTTGCCGAGGGCCAGGATGATGAAAAAGCCGAACAGGATGGTGAAGGCCAGTTGTCCCAGGCCGGTGGCCAGGGCCACCGGGCCGATGTGGCGGACGTGCTGGAGATCCAGCTTGAGGCCGACCAGGAACAGCAGCACGGCCACGCCGATCTGCGCGAGCAGGTCGATCTGGTCGTGCGCCTGCACCAGTCCGAACACCGCCGGCCCCACCAGGATGCCGACCACGATGTAGGCGATCAGCACCGGCTGCTTCAGGCGCGTGGCCAGGGCTCCGGCGGCGGCGGTGATGCCCAGCAGCAGGGCCATTTCGGCGAAGGGCGCGGCGTGCGTGGCGTCAGGGCTCATAGGAACTCCGTTTGCGGCGGCGTTTCCAGTTCCAGGCGGTGCGCAGACGCCAGAACAGCATGATCCCCCAGTAGGACAACAGGCCCGCCAGCACCGCGAAGATGAACAGCCCCAGCAGCAGGGGCCGGCCCAGGTCGAGCATGCCTTGCCAGGCGGAGCGCCACCAGCCCATCTCCTGGATGGCTTGTGGATCGCTGCCGGGCGGCGCCAGCTTGGCCGGCGCCGCGTTCTCGCCGAGGATGGCCGCGCCCGTCTGATGGGCGAGCAGATAGATGGGGGCGAAGGTCACCGGGTTGGTCACCAGGGTGCTGCCCACCGCCGCCGGCACGTTGGCGCGCAGCAGGATGGCCATGCCGGCGGCGAAGGGAATCTGGGCGATGGGGATGAGCAGGCCGAAGAACACCCCCAGGGCGACGCCGATGGCCACGCCGCGGCGGCTGAAATGCCACAGGCGCGGGTGCGAGAGATGCGGCGCCAGCCAGCGCAGCCAGCGGTTGCCGTGGATGTGTTCGCGGCTGGGCAGGAGTCGGCGGAAACGCGCAAGCATGCCCAATCTTACCTGCGCGGCGAGGCCGCCGCTCAGTCGCGCGCCCCGGAAGGCCGGCGCCAGCGCCAGGCCGCCGAAGACGACGAGATGTCGGCGTTCATGAAAACGACTCTCGCCGGGCGGGAAGGGAAACGCATGGGGCGGTACACGTAAGGCAATGCCTTACGTCGGCGCCGAGAGGAAACGCTCAGTCCGATCCGACCCCGGCTTCCAGACAGGCGCGCACCAGTTCCGGCACGCTGCGCGCCTGCATCTTCTCCATCATGCGGGCCTTGAACACCTCCACCGTGCGCGGGCTGATGCCCAGTTCGCCGGCGATCTCGCGGTTGGGCAGGCCGGCCACCACCAGGTCCATGACCTGGCGTTCGCGCTCCGACAGGCGCTCCATGCGCGCGGCGATCTCGGCGGCGCGCGACTGCGTCGCGTGCTGGCGGCTGTCGCGTTCGACGGCCTCGGCGACGGCGGCCAGCAGCGCCTCCTCCTCGTAGGGCTTTTCCAGGAAATCCACGGCGCCGGCCTTCAAGGCCGCGCGCGCCTGCGGCAGGTCGCCATGGCCGGTGAGGAAGACAATGGGCAGGGTGTTGCCGCGCTCGGCCAGGGCGCGTTGCAGGGCGAGGCCGTCCATGCCGCCCATGCGCAGGTCGAGCAGCAGACAGCCGCGCCAGTCCTGCCGCCAGTCTGCGAGAAAGGCCTCGGCGCTGGCGAAGGCGCGCGTGCGATAACCCCGGAAGTTCAGCAGCAGGGCAAGGGAGTCGCGCACGGCGTCGTCGTCGTCGACGATGAAGATGCGGCTGTCGGTCATGGCGGCACGGCGGAAAAGCTGGCCGCATGATCGCCGATGTCGCCGTCCGCATCCAGCCAGAGCGCGCGACCGTCGGCGAAAGCCAGGGCAAGGCGCACCGGCTTGCCGGGGAAGAGGGCGCGCGCGGCGGCGCCGTAGGCGGCCATCTGCGCCAGGTGGGGGGCGGCGCGGCGGGCCAGGTCGGGCTCTTCCAGGTCGCCGGTCTTGTAATCCAGCACCCACACCTCGGCGGCGAACTCGACCAGACGGTCGATGCGGGCGACGCGGCCGTGCGGGTCGATAAACTCCAGTTCGTTGTGCGCGCGCAGATGCAGGGCGGGGTCGAAGGCGGGCGCCAGTTCGGGGATGGCGAGGATGCGCCCGGCCAGGGCGGCGATCTCGGCCGCCCGCGCCGCTTCGAGGTCGAGGCGGGCGCGCAGGGTGACGGCGTCCACGCCCTGGCTGATGCCCTGCAGCCAGGCGTGGACCTGGATGCCCAGTTCCGCCTCGCGGCCGGCGGGTTCGATGCGGCTGCCGATGGAAGTTCCCTCCCCCCTTTGCAAACCCCCTGTCTCGCTCTCCTCGGTCCCGCCGGGGAGTTCTTGGGGAAGTGGAGAGGATGCTGGCCAGACCATCTCCGGCAGCCCCGCCATGTCCGCGCTTTGCAGGGCCTCCCGCGCCAGCCCCAGCCAGCTCCCAGGCTTGCCATCTTCGACGCCGGACACGAACAGGGCCTGGCGCGCCCGCGTCATCGCCACGTAGAGCAGGTTCAGGCGTTCGCGCGCGGCCTGTTGCCGCTCGCGCTCGAACAGGGCGTCGCGCCCCGGTCCGCGCCAGGCGGCGCCGCCGTGCAGGGAAAAATGCGCGGGGCGGTCGCTTTCCGGCGGCCAGTCGAGCAGCACGCCGCAGGCGTCGTCCTGGCCCGTGCCCTGGTCGGCCTTGATGAGGAACACCACCGGCGCTTCCAGGCCCTTGGCGCCGTGGATGGTGAGCAGGCGCACGGCGTCGCCGGCGGCGGCGGGCGGTTCGTCGGGCGCGTCCTGGCCGGCGCGCTCGCGCAACTGGCGGAGTTCTTCGAGGAAGCGCGGCAGGCTGGGATAGCGTCCGCCCGACTGGGACAGGGCAAGGTTCAGCAGGCCTTCCAGGTTGGCCAGCACGCCGGCGCGCAGATGCGCGGGCACGGCGGCGGCGTAACGGGCCGGCACATCGGCCTGGTGATAGATGCGGTCGAGCAGGTCGTGCACCGGCAGGCGTCCCACCTGCCGGCGCCAGTCGGCAAGCAGACCGACGGCGCGCGTCACCCGCGGCGGCGCGTCGGCGGCCGCCGCCCACTCCCGCAGGCGTGCCCACCAGGGCCCCTCGCCGCCGGCCAGCCGGCGCAGATCCTCGTTGCCCAGGCCGAACAGCGGCGAGCGCAGGGCGTGCGCCAGGGCCAGGTCGTCCAGGGGCGACACCAGGACCTCCAGCAGGGCGGCGAGGTCGCGCGCCTCCAGGGTGTCGAGCAGGCCGCCGCGGCGGTCGCCCAGGTAGGGAATGCCGGCGCGCCGCAGGGCGTCCTCGAAGACCTCCAGATCGGCGCGCGAGGCATAGAGCAGCAGGATGTCGGCATGGCGCGCCGGGCGCTCGGCATCACCCGCGCGCACGCGCAGACGCCCCACCACCTCGCCGATGCGCGCCGCCACCCAGGCCGCCTCGGCGGCGCGCTTGTGCGGCCGGACGGGCGGCGGGTC
>JBBIPL010000019.1:0-26874 GCA_037442845.1 Hydrogenophilales bacterium
TTCTGGGACCGGCTGCCCATGGGCCTGGCCTTCATGGCCCTGCTTGCGGCGGTGGCGGCCGAGCGCCTGGGCGCGCGCGCCGGCCGCCTGGCCCTGGCGCTGCTGCCGCTGCTGGGCATGGCCAGCGTGCTGGCCTGGTATCTGAGCGAGCTGGCCGGCGCCGGCGACCTGCGTCCCTATCTCGCCATGCAGGCGGGCGGCGCCCTGGCGATCGCGCTTCTGGTCGCCCTGTTTCCGCCGCGCCACGACCGGGGCAGGGACATCCCCCTGGCGCTTGGCATCTACGGCCTGGCGCTGCTCTGCGACAAGCTGCTGGACCAGCCGCTGTTCGACCTCGGCGGCGTGGTCAGCGGCCACACCCTCAAGCATCTCCTCGCCGCCGGCGCGGTGCTCGTCCTGCTGCGCATGCTGCGGCGGCGCGTAGCCTTGCCGGAAAGGACTTCGGCGCCGCCATGACGCGCTCCTTCAATCCGGGCGTGGCGCCGCGCGAGGTATGGGCCTGGGCGATGTATGACTTCGCCAATTCCGGCTTCACCACGGTGGTCATCACCGCCGTGTTCAACGCCTACTTCGTCGCCGAGGTGGCGGGCGGCGCCGTGTGGGCCACCTTCGCCTGGAGCGCCGCGCTGGCGGTGTCCTACGCGCTCATCCTGGTCAGCGCGCCGCCCCTGGGCGCCTACGCCGACGCCCGCGCCGCGAAGAAGCGGCTGCTGGCCTACACCACCGTCGGCTGCGTGCTCGGCACCGCCGGCCTGTCCCTGGCCGGGCCGGGCGATCTGGCTTTAGCGATCGGCCTGCTGATCCTGGCGAATTTCTGCTTCGGCACCGGCGAGAACCTGATCGCCGCCTTTCTGCCGGAACTCGCGCGCGGCCGCCGGCTCGGCCGGGTGTCGGGCTGGGGCTGGGGCCTGGGTTACCTGGGCGGCATCTTCACCCTCGGCCTCTGCCTGGCCTATGTGGGCTGGGCGCAGGCGCGCGGGCAGCCGGCCAGCGCCTTCGTGCCGGTCACCCTGTGGATCACCGCCGGGGTGTTCGCCCTGGCGGCGCTGCCCACCTTCCTGTTCCTGCGCGAGCGGGCGCAGCCGCGCGCGACGCGCGGGCCGGTCGCGGGGCTCGCCTTCCGCCGCCTGCTGGTCAGCCTGCGGCGGGCGCGCCGGCATCGCGATCTGGGGCGCTTCCTGGTGTGCGTGGTGTTCTACCAGGCCGGCATCCAGACGGTGATCGCGCTGGCCGCCATCTATGCCCAGCAGGCCCTGGGCTTTTCCACGCGCGATACCCTGGTGCTCATCCTGGCGGTGAATTTCGCGGCGGCGGCGGGATCGCTCGCCTTCGGCCATCTGCAGGACCGGCTCGGCCACGTGCCCACCATCGCCCTCACCCTGGCCGGCTGGATCGTCGTCATCGTCCTCGCCTGGGCGGCGACAACGCCGACGGGGTTCTGGCTCGCCGCCACCCTGGCGGGGCTGTGCATGGGCGCGGCGCAGGCCGCGGGCCGGGCGCTGGTCGGTTATTTCAGCCCGGCCGGCCGGCGCGCCGAGTTCTTCGGCCTGTGGGGGCTGGCGGTGAAGCTCGCCTCCATCCTCGGCCCGCTGACCTACGGCGCGGTCACCTGGATTTCCGGCGGCGACCATCGCCTGGCCATCCTTTTCACCGGCCTCTATTTCGTCGCCGGCCTGGCCCTGCTGGCGGGCGTCGACAGCCGGCGCGGCCGGCGCCTGGCGCTGGCGCGCGCGCCCGGTGCATAGCGCGGCGGAAGGCTCCGCTGTGCCTCCCGGCGTCTCAGAGCTTGAGAGTTTTTTCGTTTCCCGCCACAGAAGTAAAGCCGACGGATAGTGGAGGTCACGCCCGCGGTGTGCCGGCGGATCGTGCTGGCGATGCCTGTGATCGGCGGTGTGGTTTGCCGGACAGGGCTATATGGGGTTTATCCATCGAAGACCTTGTCTTCTGGTTGAGCTTGCGAGGGTTTCATCTTCTTGAGTTCATCGACCACCCAGGGGAGGAGGGGAGTACGGTGGGGGGGCGTTTTTCGTGCGCGGGGTGTCGGCGAACCCGTGCTGGAAGTTGACATCGCACCACCTCAGGTTCCGGAGCGAACCCAATCGCCAGCCGGCAGTGCAGGCCATAGCCGTGAGCGCCGCCAGTTTGCCGTTGCGGGAAACTCGGCAGGCGGTGACCAGTCGCTTCACGTCCTCCACCGTGACGTTCAGCGTGCGCCCGTCACCTTCCGGTTGCCGACCCACGTCGCGCATGGGGTTGCTGAATCCCCTGGGGAGAAGGCGAAGTCGACGCAATTCCTTGAAGACCGTGCCGAGCGCCGAGACATGGCGGTTGACGCTGGAGTTGGACAGGGGCCGGTCGGTGGGGACTGTGCTCGAGATACCCCTGACGGTGATGACCTTGAGCTTGCCGCGGCGGACGAGGGCGTCAATGCCGTCCTCAATGTCGTCGGTGGTGAGGCTTTAGATGTCGCGGTCGCCGAACTGGTTGATCCAGAATTGGACGCGCGTAGCAGATGCTGGATCGCGGCCTGAATAGGCCGCAACGACAGCCTGGGCCAACTCGATGAACGACTTTGTCGTCATGGTACTGCTCCTTGAAACGCCTAAGAAGGAGCCGATGGTTTCGTCCATCGGCACTATCCGCCGGAACGGCGCTTCAAGCTTGTATCTGGCTCCCCGACCTGGGCTCGAACCAGGGACCTGCGGATTAACAGTCCGTCGCTCTACCGACTGAGCTATCGGGGAATTGGGAGGCCGCGATGATACGGGCGACCTGGTCTCGGGTCAACTAAGAACGGGTCAGGAAAAGGCTTTGTCGATGCGCTCGACGGCTTTTTTCAGGTTGTCCATGGAGGTGGCGAAGGAGATGCGGATGCAGCCTTCGGCGCCGAAGGCGGAGCCGGGCACCAGGGCGACGCCGAATTCCAGCAGGCGGTCGGCGAGGGCCAGGTCGGTGGCTTCGGGCAGCTTGCCTTCGGCGTGGAGTTTGGCGATGGCCGCGCTGACGTCCGGGAAGGCGTAGAAGGCGCCGCCGCTGTCCACGCACTGGACGCCGGGGATGGCGTTGAGGCCGTCCACCACGAAGCGGTGGCGCTCGCGGAAGGCGGCCAGCATCGGCTGGATGCAGGCCTGGTCGCCGTTCAGGGCCGCCTCGGCCGCCACCTGGGAGATGGAGGTGGGGTTGGAGGTGCTCTGCGACTGGATGTTGTCCATGGCGGCGATGATCTGCGCCGGGCCGGCGCAGTAGCCGATGCGCCAGCCGGTCATGGCGTAGGCCTTGGAGACGCCGTTGAGGACCATGGCGCGGTCGTACAGGTCCGGGCAGGCGTTGAGGATGTTGCTGTAGGGGCCATCCGCCATGAGGATGTGCTCGTACATGTCGTCGCTGGCGACGAGCACCTGCGGATGCCGGCGCAGCACTTCGCCGAGGGCCGCCAGTTCGTCCTTGGAATAGACGGCGCCGCTGGGGTTGGAGGGGCTGTTGAGAACCAGCATCCGGGTCTTCGGCGTGATGGCCGCTTCAAGCTGCGCCGGGGTGATCCGGAAGCCCTGCTCGATGCCGGCCTGGACGATGACCGGCACGCCGTCGGCGAGGATGACCATGTCCGGGTAGGACACCCAGTAGGGCGCGGGGATGATGACCTCGTCGCCCGGATTGATGTAGGCCTGGGCCAGGTTGTAGAAGCTCTGCTTGCCGCCGCAGGACACCAGCACCTGGTTAGTCGCGTACTCCAGGCCGTTCTCGCGCCTGAATTTATCCACCACGGCCTTCTTCAGGCTGGGGGTGCCGCCCACCGGGGTGTATTTGGTGAAGCCGGCGTGGATGGCGGCGATGGCCGCGTCCTTGATGTGCTGGGGGGTGTCGAAGTCCGGTTCGCCCACGCCGAGGCCGATGATGTCCCTGCCTTCCGCCTTCAGCTTGGCGGCCTTGGCGGCGACGGCCAGGGTGGGGGAGGGCTTGATGTTCTGGACGCGGCGGGAGAGTTGCACGGTGAGACCTTTGATGAGAGCAGGGGGCGCGCGGGCGCCGGGTGTTTAGAATGACCGTCTTTGAGCGCGCGGGATTTTAACTTGGCGGTCACATTTCCAAACAGCCCTTTTGCACTGCATCAACCGTTTCCGCCCGCCGGCGACCAGCCCGAGGCGATCGCGCAACTGGTGCGGGGGGTGGAGGAGGGCCTGCGCTTCCAGACCCTGCTGGGGGTGACCGGCTCGGGCAAGACCTACACCATGGCCCACGTCATCGCCCGCCTGGGCCGGCCGGCCTTCGTCATGGCCCCCAACAAGACCCTGGCCGCGCAGTTGTACGCGGAATTCCGCGAGTTCTTCCCGGACAACGCGGTGGAGTATTTCGTCTCCTATTACGACTACTACCAGCCGGAGGCCTATGTGCCGTCGCGGGATCTGTTCATCGAGAAGGATTCCAGCATCAACGCGCACATCGAGCAAATGCGTTTGAGCGCCACCAAGGCCCTGCTGGAGCGGGAGGACTGCATCATCGTCGCCACCGTCTCGGCCATCTACGGCATCGGCGACCCGGTCGATTATCACGGCATGATCCTGCACCTGCGCGTGGGCGAGCGCCTGGACCAGCGCGCGATCCTGCGCCGGCTCACGGAAATGCAGTACAGCCGCAACGAGATGGAGTTCAAGCGCGGCGTGTTCCGGGTCAAGGGCGACGTGATCGACATCTTCCCGGCGGAAAGCGCGGAGACTGCGGTGCGGGTGTCGCTGTTCGACGACGAGGTGGAAAGCCTCTCCATTTTCGACCCGCTCACCGGCCAGGTGCTGCACAAGGCCGCCCGCTACACGGTGTATCCCTCCAGCCATTACGTGACGCCGCGGGACGTGGTGCTCAACGCGGTGGAGAACATCAAGATGGAACTGGCCGAGCGGCTGGACTATTTCAACGCTCACAACAAGCTGGTGGAGGCCCAGCGCTTGGAGCAGCGCACCCGCTTCGACCTGGAGATGCTGGCCGAACTGGGCTTCTGCAAGGGCATCGAGAACTATTCCCGGCACCTGTCCGGACGCAGTCCGGGCGAGCCGCCGCCCACCCTCATCGACTACCTGCCGCCCAACGCGCTGATGTTCATCGACGAATCCCATGTCACCGTGCCGCAGGTTGGGGGCATGTTCAAGGGCGACCGGGCGCGCAAGGAAAACCTGGTCGATTACGGTTTCCGCCTGCCCAGCGCTCTCGACAACCGGCCCCTGCGCTTCGACGAGTTCGAGAAGGTGATGCGCCAGACCGTGTTCGTCTCCGCCACGCCGGGACCCTACGAAGCGAAGCATCAGCAGAAGGTGGTGGAGCAGGTGGTGCGGCCCACCGGCCTGGTGGACCCGGAGGTCATCATCCGGCCCGTCACCACGCAGGTGGACGATCTGATGTCGGAGATCAACCTGCGCGCAAAGGCCGGCGAGCGGGTGATGGTCACCACCCTGACCAAGCGCATGGCCGAGCAGCTCACGGAATACTTCGCGGACCACGGCATCAAGGTGCGCTACCTGCACTCGGACATCGACACCGTGGAGCGGGTGGAGATCATCCGCGACCTGCGCCTGGGCGTTTTCGATGTGCTGATTGGCATTAACTTGTTGCGTGAAGGCCTTGATATTCCAGAAGTTTCCCTGGTCGCCATCCTGGACGCGGACAAGGAGGGCTTCCTCCGTTCCGAGCGCTCCCTGATCCAGACCATCGGCCGTGCCGCGCGCCACCTGCACGGCACCGCCATCCTCTACGCCGACAGCATCACCGATTCCATGCGCCGGGCCATCGACGAGACCGAGCGGCGCCGTACCAAGCAGCGACGCTTCAACGTCGAGCACGACATCGTCCCGGTCGGCGTGAAGAAGCGTATCAAGGACATCATCGATGGCGTCTACGATGCGGAAAGCGCGCAGAAGGAACTCCAGGCGGCCCAGGGCCGGGCGAAGTATGAACTGATGAGCGAAAAGGATCTGACGCGCGAGATCAAGCGCCTGGAAAAGGACATGCTGACCGCCGCGAAGAACCTGGAATTCGAAAAGGCCGCGGAGCTGCGCGATAAGATGCGCGAGCTGAAGAAACAGATGTTCGGAGTGGAATGAGATGAATGAGATGAACGCGACACGCGTGCTTTTCGTGTGCATGGGCAATATCTGCCGATCCCCCACGGCGGAGGGCGTATTCCGCCAACTGGCGCGGGAAGCCGGGCTGGAGGAGGCGGTGCGCATCGATTCCGCCGGCACCCATGATTACCATGTCGGCAAGGCTCCGGACGCGCGCGCCCAGGCGGCCGCGCTGCGCCGCGGCTTCGACCTTTCGCTGCTGCGCGCGCGTCAGGTTAAGGAGCGGGATTTTCTCGAGTTCGACCACATCCTCGCCATGGATAGGGAGAATCTGGCCAACCTGCAAAGGATTTGCCCACCCGGGCATCGCCACAAGATTCGCCTGTTCCTGTCTTACAGCAGCCGGTTTGCCGAGCGCGAAGTGCCCGACCCCTATTACGGCGGACGCCAGGACTTCGATCACGTGCTCGACCTGGTGGAGGACGCTTCGCGAGGTCTGCTGGAGTCGCTGACAAAAACCGAAGCATGAAAAAAGCCGGCGCGAGCCGGCTTTTCTCACCCAAGCGTGCTCAGCTTCAGGTGGGGAAGGCCTCGTTGCCGGAGGGCGACTTGGTTTCCACCATGATCAAAGGTTCGGCGGCAGCCTGCTCCTCGGCCTTGGGCCGCGCGCGCCGACGCGGGTTGGAAGGCGGCCCCCAATCGGCCGGGGTTTCCGTTGGCGCGGCCGCCGGAACCGCATCCGACGACTTGGTTTCCACCATGACCAGCTCTGTTGCCGGCTCCGCGACGGTCGAGGTGCCGGGTCGGCCGCGCCGGCGGCGGGCGGGTGAAGCCGCATCGCTTTGCGGAGCCGGGCTGGCCTCCGCCGGAGCGGATCTGGTTTCCACCATCTGCAGGCCGGCGGCCTGCAGGTCCGCTTCCACCGGTTTGGCGGGCGGCGGAGCCGGTGGCGTGTAAGCCGGCGCCTCGGGCTGCGCGGGAATGGACGGCGCGGCTGCGGGTTGCGCGACTTGCACCACCAGCGGTTCCGCCTCGGCGGCCGCGGGTGCGCTGGCCACGGCTAGCGCTGCGCTTTCACTGACAATCTCGCTGACGGTCTGCACGGTGAGGGCCTCGGCGAATTCAGGCCGAGCTTCTCCGCGGCGTCCGCGCCCGCCGCGGCGACCGCGACGTCGGCTGTCGGCTTCCTCGCCGGCGCCTTCCGGGGCCGTGTCGATCACCTGCGCGGCGGGCAGGGCGGCCTGTTCGGCGCGCGGCGTCTCCGCGGGGCGCTCGCGCCGCTGGCGTTCGGGCTTCTCGCCACGCGCCTCGCGCGGTTCACGCGGTTCACGGGCTTCGCGTGGCTCCCTGGCCTCGCGTTCACGGTTGCCGCGCGGTTCGCGAGATTCGCGCGGCTCCGGACGCTCGCCGCGTTCTCCGCGAGGCCGGCGTTCACCGCGAGCTTCGCGGTCGCCGCGGTCGCCGCGTTCACCACGATTGTCGCGGCCGCGACGGGGTTCCCGTTCCCGGCGGGGCTCGGACTTCTTCTCCGCTTGCGGGGCGGCGGCCTCTTCGGTGCTGCTGATGCCGCGCAACCAGCCGAAGATGCGGCCGAACAGGCCGGGTTTGCCGGTTTCCGGCGTGACCTGGGCGCTCGGCATGGGCGCCGGCTGATTCGGCGTGATGCCCTGCACCACCGGCTGCGAGCGCTCGGGCTTGGCGGCGGCGCCGTTGCGCGGCTGGGTTTCCTCTGCCTCGGCGGGTTTTTCCACCATGCGGTAGCTGGGCGCCAGAGGCTCGCTCTGGTTCAGCTGATCGTGGCGGAAGCGCGCCAGTGCGTAGCGCGGGGTTTCGAAGTGCATGTTCGGGATCAGCACCACCTCGACGCGATGCCGCGCTTCGATGGCCAGGATGTCATGCCGCTTCTCGTTGAGCAGGAAGGTGGCCACGTCCACGGGCACTTGCAGGTGCACGGCGCCGGTGTTGTCCTTCATGGCCTCTTCCTGGAGCATGCGCAGCAGATGCAGGGCGAAGGATTCGGTGCTGCGCACGTGGCCGGTGCCGGCGCAGCGCGGGCAGGTGATGTAGCTGGTTTCGCCCAGGCTGGGTTGCAGGCGCTGGCGGGAGAGTTCCAGCAGGCCGAAGCGGGAAATCTTGCCGGTCTGCACCCGCGCCCGGTCGTAGTGCAGGGCGTCGCGTAGGCGGTCTTCCACCTCGCGCTGGTTCTTGCCGCTCTCCATGTCGATGAAGTCGATGACGATGAGGCCGCCCAGGTCGCGCAGGCGCAGTTGGCGGGCCACTTCCTCGGCCGCTTCCAGGTTGGTGTTGAAGGCTGTCTGCTCGATGTCGCCGCCCTTGGTGGCCTGCGCGGAGTTGACGTCGATGGCCACCAGGGCCTCGGTGTGGTCGATGACGATGGCGCCGCCGGAGGGCAGGCTGACCGTGCGGGAATAGGCGCTCTCGATCTGGTGCTCGATCTGGAAGCGCGAGAACAGGGGCACCGGGTCGGTGTACAGCTTCACCTTGCTGACGTTGGGCGGCATCACGTGGGCCATGAACTGCCGGGCCTGCTCGCAGATGTTGGGCTCGTCGATGAGCAGTTCGCCGATGTCCGGGGTGAAGTAGTCGCGGATGGCGCGGATCACCAGGCTGGATTCCTGGTAGATCAGGAAGGCGCCGCTCTGGCCCTTGGCGGCGCCGTCGATGGCGGTCCACAGTTGCAGCAGGTAGTTCAGGTCCCACTGCAATTCCTCGACGCTGCGGCCGATGCCGGCGGTGCGGCCGATCAGGCTCATGCCGGCGGGGACTTCCAGCTGCGCCAGGGCGTCGCGCAGTTCGTTGCGCTCCTCGCCCTCGATGCGGCGCGAGACGCCGCCGCCGCGCGGATTGTTGGGCATCAGCACCAGGTAGCGGCCGGCCAGGCTGACCTGGTTGGTGAGCGCCGCGCCCTTGTTGCCGCGCTCGTCCTTCTCCACCTGGACGATGAGCTCCAGGCCTTCCTTGAGCACGTCCTGGATGCGGCCCCGGCTGAAATCGCCCTTGTCGGCGCCGGGAATGGCGGAACGCGAGATTTCCTTGAACGGCAGGAAACCGTGCCGTTCCGCGCCGTAATTGACGAAGCAGGCTTCCAGGGAAGGCTCGACGCGGGTGATGACGGCCTTGTAGATGTTGCCCTTGCGTTGTTCCTTGGTGGCGGACTCGATGTCGAGATCGACCAGTTTCTGGCCATCGACAATGGCGACGCGGAGTTCCTCCGCCTGCGTCGCGTTGAACAGCATACGTTTCATGTTCTACCCCTGCGCGAAGCGCGTCCCGGGGCGATAAACCCCGCCGTGACAGTGCAGCAGCGGTAATGCGGGGCGGCGGAGTCGTTGGCGCTTCAGCGCTGGCGAATCCGGCGCCCCCCTTGCGGGGGCAGGGGATCAGGCGGCGTCTTGCTGTGGGTCGCTGAACGGCTGGTGCATGGTTGCGGTTTATCCATCTAGCCGCCGGCATGCCGGCGGCTCTGTGTCCGGGAACGGGTCGCGCAAACAAATTGCGTTACCATCGCTGCTTCTCTCGGGACGCGGGCCTCGCGTGCTCTGAGCTCGATACGCCGCGGCCTGGCCGCAAAGCGTGGAACTGGGAGAACACCGGGCGGGCGCCCTTCGCCGGTGAGCGGAGACAACCGGCGCTCATAGCGGGTGCGCGGGCAGGATCTTCAACGCCCCTTTGCACGCTTTTTGAGCATCGCGAGTATATACGCTAATGGAATCCCCCGGCAAAGTCGCTGTAACAAAAGTCAGGATCGGCGCGGAAGAAGCCGGACAGCGCCTGGACAATTACCTTTTCCGACGCCTCAAGGGCGTTCCAAAAAGCCGGGTTTACCGGATGCTGAGGGAAGGCGAGGTGCGCATCTCCGGCCGCCGGGCAAAACCCGATTACAAGCTGGAAGAGGGCGACGAAGTGCGCATCCCGCCGGTTCGCGTGGCGGCACGAGAGGAAATTCCGGCTCTGCCCGGCATCGGCCAGCCCCTGCTCGAGCGGGTGATCTACCGCGACGACAGCCTGCTGGTGATCGACAAGCCGCCCGGCCAGGCGGTGCACGGCGGCAGCGGCGTCAGCCTGGGCATCATCGAGCAGTTGCGCCTGGAACTTCCCGATGCACGCTTCCTGGAACTGGCGCATCGCCTGGACAAGGAAACCTCCGGTGTCCTCATCCTGGCCCTGAAGCGTGCCGCCCTGGTGGAACTGCATCGCATGCTGCGCCTGGGCGAGACCCGCAAGACTTACCTGACCCTGGCCAAGGGCCCCTGGCGCGACCCCGTGCGGCACGTCAAGCTGGCCCTGCACAAATACCTGAACGAGGAGGGCGAGCGCAGGGTGGTGGCGAACGCCGACGGCCAGCGCGCCCACACGATTTTCCGCCTGGTCAGGCAGGCCGGAGACTACGCCCTGCTCGAAGCCGAGTTGAAGACCGGCCGCACCCATCAGATCCGCGTGCACCTGGCCTCCATCGGCCACCCCATCGCCGGAGACGACAAGTACGGGGATTTCGAGCTCAATCGAGCCCTCAAGAAGCGCGGCCTGAAGCGCATGTTCCTGCATGCGCAGCGGCTGGAGATGGCGCATCCCTTGACGGGCAAGCCGCTGTGCCTGGAGGCGCCGCTGCCGCGGGACCTGGACGCGTTTCTGGGCGGTCTGGGCTGATTGCTCCCGGCATGGGGAGGATGTCTCGCCAAGGGTTAGAATCCCCACGCCAGCGTACTCCCTTCCGTTCGCACCCCACTCTCCCGATGTCTCCACCCCGTTTCGTCCACCTGCGCCTGCACAGCGAGTATTCCATCGTCGACAGCATCCTGCGGGTGGATGACGCCATCGGCGCGGCGCAAGCCGATGCCATGCCGGCCCTGGCGCTGACCGACCTGGGCAACGTCTTCGGGCTGGTGAAGTTCTACACGGGCGCGCGCAAGCGGGGGATCAAGCCGATCGCCGGCTGCGACGTCTGGGTGGCGCCGCCGGAGCGCGCCGACAAGCCGGCGCGCATGCTGCTGCTGGTGCAGGACACGGCGGGCTGGCGCCTGCTCTGCGAACTGCTGACGCGCGCCTACCGCGGCAATCTGCAACGCGGCCGGGCGGTGATCCGGCCGGCCTGGTTCGACGAGATGGGCACGCAAGGCCTCATCGCGCTGTCCGGCGGCCATCTCGGCGACGTCGGCGGCGCCCTGGTCAACGATTCCCTGGATACCGCGCGCAGCCTGGCGCGCGCCTGGGCGGCGCGCTTTCCGGATCGCTACTACCTGGAACTGCAACGCGACGGACGCCCGCAATGCGAGTTGCAGGTGTTTCGCGCCCTGGCGCTGGCGGAGGAGCTGGGCTTGCCGGTGGTGGCCACGCATCCGGTGCAATTCTTGCGTCGCGAGGATTTCACCGCGCACGAGGCGCGGGTGTGCATCGCCGAGGGCTACGTGCTGGCCGACCGGCGCCGGCCGAAGTCCTTCACCGAGGAGGATTGCTTCAAGACGCAGGCGGAGATGCTGGAGCTGTTCGCCGACATTCCCGAGGCCCTGGAAAACAGTCTGGAGATCGCCCGCCGCTGCAACCTGACCCTGGAACTGGGCAAGAGCCGCCTGCCCGACTTTCCCACGCCCGGCGGCCTGCCCCTGGACGAGTACCTGCGCGGTCAGGCGCGCGAGGGCCTGGCCCGGCGCATGGCGGCGCTCTATGCGGACGCGAACGTACGGGCGGAGAAATACCCGGAATATGCCGCCCGCCTGGAACTGGAGCTCGACACCATCATACAGATGGGCTTCCCCGGCTACTTCCTCATCGTCGCCGACTTCATCAACTGGGGGAAACACAACGGCGTGCCGGTGGGACCGGGCCGCGGTTCCGGCGCCGGCTCACTGGTGGCCTACGCGCTCGGCATCACCGACCTCGATCCTCTGGCCTACGCCTTGTTGTTCGAGCGCTTTCTCAACCCCGAGCGCGTCTCCATGCCGGACTTCGACGTGGACTTCTGCCAGGACAACCGCTGGCGGGTCATCGAATACGTGCGCGAGAAATACGGCGCCGACGCCGTCTCCCAGATCGCCACCTTCGGCGCCATGGCGGCGCGCGCGGTGATCCGCGACGTCGGCCGGGTGCTGGACCTGTCCTACAACTTCTGCGACCAGTTGTCGAAGATGATCCCCTCGGCGCCGGGCAAGAACGTCACCCTGGATGAGGCCCTGCAGCAGGCGCCGGAGCTGAAGGCGCGCTACGAGCAGGAGGAGGAGGTCAAGGAACTCATCGATCTGGCGCGCAAGCTGGAAGGGCTGACGCGCAACGTCGGCATGCACGCCGGCGGCGTCCTCATCGCGCCGGGCAAGCTCACCGACTTCTGCCCGCTGTATCAGGCGGACAGCGCCGAGGCGGCGCCGGTGTCGCAGTTCGACAAGGACGACGTGGAGAAGGTGGGCCTGGTGAAGTTCGACTTTCTCGGCCTGCGCAACCTCACCATCATCGACCTGGCGGTGAAGTACATCAAAATGCTCGATCCGACCTGGGATGTGAACCTGGAGACCCTCCCCCTGGATGATCCGGCGACCTACGAGATCTTTAAGACCGCCAACACCACGGCCATCTTCCAGGTGGAATCGGAGGGCATGAAGAAGCTGCTGGTGAAGCTGGCGCCCGACCGTTTCGAGGACATCATCGCCGTGCTCGCCCTGTACCGGCCCGGCCCCCTGGGTTCGGGCATGGTGGACGACTTCATCCTGCGCAAGAAGGGCAAGCAGAGCATCGACTATTTCCATGCGGACTTGAAGGAATGTCTGGCGCCCACCTACGGCGTCATCGTCTACCAGGAACAGGTCATGCAAATCTCCCAGATCATCGGCGGCTACACCCTGGGCGGGGCCGACCTCTTGCGCCGGGCGATGGGCAAGAAAAAGGCCGAGGAGATGGCCAAGCACCGCGACACCATGCGCGAGGGGGCCAAGCGGAAGGGCTACGACGAGGCCCTGGCCACGCAGTTGTTCGATCTCATGGAGAAGTTCGCCGAATACGGCTTCAACAAGTCGCACACCGCCGCCTACGCGCTGGTGTCCTACCAGACCGCCTGGCTCAAGGCCCACCACGCCGCCGCCTACATGGCCGCCACCCTGTCCTCGGACATGGACGACACCGACAGCGTCAAGATCTTCCACGACGACGCGGTGAAGAACGGCCTCACCATCCTGCCGCCGGACATCAACCAGTCCGTCTACCGTTTCATCCCGGTGGACCGCAGGCACGTGCGCTACGGCCTGGGCGCGGTGAAAGGCACGGGGGAGGGGGCGGTGAACAACATCCTGGCGGCGCGGCAATCCGGCGGCGCCTTCACCGATCTGTTCGACTTTTGCAAGCGTATCGACCGTCGCCTGGTGAACCGCCGCGCCATCGAGGCCCTGGTCCGCGCCGGCGCCTTCGACGGCTTGCACGCCAACCGCAACGCCACGCTGATGAGCGTCGGCCTGGCCATGGAGTGGGCGGAGAACCAGCAGGCCAATGCCGCGCAGAATTCCCTGTTCGGCGACGCCATGGCGGAAGCGCCGCCGCATCGGGTGGAAGTGCCGGAATGGCCGCTGAAGGAGCGGCTGGCGCAGGAGAAAGTGGCCCTCGGCTTCTATTTCTCCGGCCACCCCTACAGCGCCTACCGGGCCGCCCTCAAGGGCCTGGTGGACAAGACCCTGAAAGACATCCGGCCGCAGCCCGGATCCCAGCTCATGGCCGGCGTCGTGGCATCGGTGAGCACGCGTATGTCGCGCCGCGGCAAGATGGCCAGCGTGATTCTGGACGACGGCGATTCGCGGGTGGAAGTGACGGTGTTCAACGAACTGTTCGAGGCCCACCGCGCCCTGATCAAGGAGGACACGCTGCTCATCGTCGCCGGCCGCGCCAGTCACGACGAGTATTCCGGCGGCATGCGCGTCACCGCCGACGAGATCATGGATCTCGACGGCGCCCGCACGCGCTTTGCCACGGGCCTGCGGCTGATCCTCGACGACGGCCCGGATGCCCGCAAGCTCATCGCCGCCCTGGCGCCGCACCGCCTCGCCAACGGCTGCGCCGTCAGCCTGGCCTACCGCAACGACAGGGCTTCCTGCGACCTGTTGCTGGGCCCGGCCTGGCGCGTGCGCCTGTCCGAAGATCTGTTCACCGCCTTGAACGCCTTCGGCAAGACGCAGGCGAACTACGCGGTGGTGTTGAAGAGCGGCCGCGAACGCGAAGGTCCCCGGCCGGGCGTGCGGGTGGCGGCGTGACGCATTTCGCTTGTTTGCTCTCCTGCTTTGAAAAAAGGGAGGAGACCATGGTGCGCAAAGCATGACCGGCGCCGACGCAGTCCTCGACCCCGCCGAGGCCATCGAGCAGGCCGAGGAGGAGGTGCGCCACCTGGCGCGGGTGCAGGGCGAACTCTGGACCGACCTGCCGGTGGACCTGTACATCCCGCCCGACGCGCTGGAGGTCATCCTGGAGGCCTTCGAGGGCCCGCTGGACCTCTTGCTATGGCTCATCCGCCGCAACAACCTCAACGTGCTGGACATCAACATGACGGCGCTCACCCGCCAGTACATGGACTACGTCGAGGTCATGCGCCGGCGCCGCCTGGAACTGGCCGCCGAATACCTGGTGATGGCGGCCATGCTCATCGAGATCAAGTCGCGCATGTTGTTGCCGCGCCAGGAGAAGGTGGAGGAAGGCGAGGAGCGCGATCCGCGCGCCGAGCTGGTGCGCCGTTTGCTTGAATACGAGCAGACCAAGCTCGCCGCCCGCAACCTCGACGCCCTGCCGCAACTGGGGCGCGATTTCCAGGCCATCAGCGTGCATATCCCGCAACTTCTCGCCAAACGTCTGCCGCGAGTCGACGGCGGCGACTTGCTTGAAGCCTGGGGCGCCATCCTCAAGCGCGCCGCCATGAACAGGCGCCATCGCATCGGCCGCCAGGAGCTGTCGGTGCGCGAACACATGAGCCGCATCCTGAAACGCCTGCAGGAAGCCGCGCGGGGCGGCGCCGCGCGCCTGCTCTTCGCGGAACTGTTCGATCCGCGGGCCGGACGCTCGGCCCTGGTGGTGGCCTTCCTCGCCCTGCTCGAACTGGTGCGCGAACGCCTGGTGGACATCGTCCAGAACGAAGCCTTCGCCCCCATCCATGCCCAACTCGCCGTCGTCGAACAGCATGCCGCGGCCTGAAGAACCGCTTTCCCTTATGAGGGAGGAGGAGGCAGGCAACCCCCTCGCCGAGATCAAGCGCATCCTGGAGACGGTGCTGCTCGCCAGCGCCGCGCCCCTGTCGCTGGCCGAGTTGAAGAAGGTGTTCGATACCGAACTTTCCAACGATTTCCTGCGCCGCGCCCTGGAAGAGCTGCGCGCGGACTGGCAGGGCCGCGGCGTCGAGCTGATCTGCCTCGCCGACGGCTGGCGCTTCCAGACGCGGACCGAGTACCAGCATTACCTCGACCGTCTCAATCCGGAAAAACCGCCGCGCTATTCGCGCGCCACCCTGGAGACCCTGGCCATCATCGCCTACCGCCAGCCGGTGACCCGCGGCGACGTCGAGGAGATCCGCGGCGTTGCGGTCAACAGCCAGATCATCAAGACCCTGGAGGAACGCGGCTGGATCGAGGTGGTCGGGCACAAGGACGTGCCCGGCCGTCCCGCCCTGTTCGCCACCACCCGGCAATTCCTCTCCGACCTGGGCCTGCGCGCCCTGGCCGAACTGCCGCCACCGCCGGAACTGGCCAGGGACCTGATCGAGCGCGCGAGCAACGAAGGCTTGCCCATGGAGCCGCCGCCGCCGGAGGAATAACATCGTTTTCCCGCGCCGCGGGCCACACAACCCCCATAGAGAGAACAAACATGCCCAGATATTCCTACATGGGCCGCCCCTTGAAGGCGCGGCCCGAAGAACTCGAAGCCCAGAGCGAGCGTCTGCACAAGGTCCTCGCCGGCGCCGGCCTGGGCTCGCGCCGGGACATGGAGCAATTGATCCAGGACGGTCGCGTCAGCATCAACGGCCAGCCCGCCCAGGTGGGGGACAAGGTCAAGCCCGGCGACATCGTCAAGGTCAACGGCAAGATCGTGCGCCTGGCCTGGAAGGCCCAGCTGCCGCGTGTCCTGCTCTATCACAAGCCGGAAGGCGAGATCGTCTCGCGCGACGACCCGGAAGGGCGTCCCTCGGTGTTCGACAACCTGCCGCCGATGCGCGGCGGCCGCTGGATCACCGTCGGCCGTCTGGACTTCAACACCGAGGGCCTGCTCATCTTCACCACCGACGGCGAACTCGCCAACCGGCTGTCCCACCCGCGCTACG
Source organism: Hydrogenophilales bacterium (assembly GCA_037442845.1). Lineage (GTDB taxonomy): Bacteria > Pseudomonadota > Gammaproteobacteria > Burkholderiales > Thiobacillaceae > PFJX01. The sequence continues at coordinate 16,342 of JBBIPL010000019.1, forward strand.
AGGTGGAACGCGAATATGCCGTGCGCCTGCTGGGCAGCCTCGACGCGGAAAAAATGGACGCGCTGATCGCTGGGGTCGAGCTGGAGGATGGCATCGCCAAGGTGGAAAGCATCGTCCCCGTCGGCGGCGAGGGCGTCAACCAGTGGTACCGCCTGGTCATCAAGGAAGGCCGCAACCGCGAGGTGCGCCGCCTCATGGAGCACCTGGGTCTCACCGTCAGCCGCCTGATCCGCGTGCGCTTCGGCCCGCTGGCCATGCCGCCCCGCCTGAAGCGCGGCATGAAGGAGGAACTGGCCGAGGAAGAGGTGGGCGCCCTGCTGCGGTGGTGCGGCCTCGACAAGTCCGGCGGCGGCAAGCGTGAGGCGGCCGGTGGCGGCCCGGATGCCGCCGCCGGCCTCGCCGCCAAGGTCGGCCATCCCTACCGGCGGCGCTTCAACAACAAGGGCGAACGTCAGGACTGAAGCCGGATCAGGGCCTCAGGGAGCGGCCGGCGACAGCGCCAGTCGGTCACCCGACTGCTCCATGCGTACCTGGCGCAGCGCGTTCATGCCCAGCAGGGCGTCGCCGCCCAGGTTGGGCAGGATGGCCACGCTCAGGCGTTCCGCGCGGAAGGGGCCGAATTCCAGCGCCGCCACCCGCGTCATGCAGCCGCGTACCGTGCCGTTCGCGGTATGGAAGCTGGCGGCCGTGTCGCAGCCCAGGCCGATGCGCTGGGCGAGGCTGGTGGAGATCGACACCGTGCTGGCGCCGGTGTCGATGAGGAAGCGCAGCGGCTTGCCCTGGATGGCGCCATCGATGCGGAAATGGCCGTCGCGGGCGCGCGTCAACTCCACCCGGTCGGAGCCGATGAGCTGAATGGGCGGCGCTTCCTGGCGCAGGAAGAACAGGTAGAGCAGCGTCCCCACGCCCAGCCAGAAGCCGAGCAGGAGAAAGAGCTTGCCGAGGCCTCCCACCTTGTCGGATTAGCGCGGATGCTTCTTCTCCGCCAGCCGCTCGACGACCTTCGCCGCCCAATCCCTGGCGCCGAGGCCGAAGGCGATGGCGAAGGCCAGGCCGACCGCGCCGAAGGCGATGATGAAGGCCGCGGTGAGCAGTTCGTTGGCGATCTGCAACTGCTCCATGGCGACGAAGAACACGAACACCATCATCGCGTACTCGGAGAAGGTGGAGACCGCCAGCGCTCCGTCGAACTCCATGTTGTTCAGCCAGGCGAACACCAGGCGGTTGATGAAGCGGGCGAGGATGGCGCCGAATACCAGCACCAGGATGGCGACGATGACGTTGGGGATGTACAGCACCACCTTGTTGAAAAGGTCCGCCACCATCTGCAGACCCAGCATGTTGGCGACGGTGACGATCATCACCAGGATGATCAGCCAGTACACCAGATTGCCGATCACCGAGCCCACCGACAGATCCAGTTCGGCGTGCTTCATGAACGATTCCAGGCCGGACTTTTCCGTGGCCCGGTCGAACTTGAGCAGGGTAAGCAGACGCATGATGCCGCTGCGCGCCAGCTTGGCCAGGAGCCAGCCCAGCACGAGGGCGATGATGGCGCCCAGCAGTTGCGGAATGAAACTCGCCAGTTGCGTCCAGAACGAGTTGAGGGAGGCGACGAAAATGTCGATTTGTTCCATGACGGACTCCATGGTGGGCTTTCGGGCAGGGGAGGATTATAGGTGGATGGTGTTACCGCACATGGCAGCCCGCTGCTCAGCGCAATTGTTCACGCGTGAGCAGGAAGACCGTGTCCTCGCCGCCCTCGACCTGCGGCCAGGTGAAATCGAGCTCGGGAAAGGCGGCTTCCAGGGCGGCCCGGTTATGGCCGATCTCGACCGCCAGCAGGCCGCCCGGATACAGGTGGCGGCCGGCCTCGCGCAGGATGGCGCGGGTGGCGTCGAGGCCGTCCTCGCCGGAGCCCAGGGCGAGGGCCGGTTCGTGGCGGAATTCCGGCGGCAGTGCGGCCACCGAGGCTGCGTTGACGTAGGGGGGGTTGGCGACGATCAGGTCGTAGGCGGCGTTGCCCAGGGGGGCGAAGAGGTCGCCCCGATGCAGGCGCACCCTTTCTTCCAGGCCATAGTCGGCGACGTTGGCCGCGGCCACCTCCAGCGCATCGGCGGAGAGATCGACGGCGTCCACGCCGGCATGCGGGAAGGCTTCGGCGAGCAGGATGGCGAGGCAGCCCGAACCGGTGCACAGGTCCAGGGCCGCGCGCGTTTCGTCGGGGGCGGCCAGCCAGGGCTGGAAACGCTCCAGGATCATCGGTGCCAGGAAGGAGCGCGGCACGATCACGCGCTCATCGACGCGGAAGCGATAGCCCTGCAGCCAGGCCTCGCCGGTGAGATAGGGCGCCGGCATGCGTTCTTCGATGCGGCGACGCAGTACCCCGGCCAGACGCTCGGCTTCCGCGGGCAGCAGTCGGGCATCGAGGAAGGGGTCTAGATGGTCGGCGGGCAGGTGCAGGCTGTGCAGGATCAGGTAGGCCGCCTCGTCGTAGGCGTTGTGCGTGCCATGGCCGAAGAACAGGCCGGCTTCGTGGAAACGCGATACCGCGTAGCGCAACCAGTCGCGCAGGGTGCGCAATTCGGGGGGCGCCTCAGCCACGCAGCAGCCTTTCCAGCGCGCCGCGGTAGATGCGCGCCAGCTCCCCCAGTTCGGCGACGCCGACGTGTTCGTCGATCTTGTGGATGCTCTCGTTGACCGGGCCGAACTCCACCACCTCGCGCGCGATGTCGGCGATGAAGCGGCCGTCCGAGGTGCCGCCGGTGGTGGACAGATCCGGCTCGATGCCGGTGTGTTCGCGGATGGCCGCGGCCAGGGCCTCCACCAATGGGCCGCGCGGCGTCAGGAAAGGCTTGGCGCCGATCTCCCAGTCCAGCTCGTAGTCCAGTTCGTGCCTGTCGAGAATGGCGTGGACGCGCGCCTTCAGGCTGTCCACCGGGCTGGCGGCGCCATGGCGGAAATTGAAGACGATGTCGGCGTGGCCGGGCACCACGTTGGTGGCGCCGGTGCCGCTGTGCATGTTGGAGATCTGCCAGGTGGTGGGCGGGAAGTAGTCGCAGCCCTGGTCCCAGACCGTGGCGGCCAGTTCGGCGATGGCGGGGGCGGCGAGGTGGATGGGGTTCCTGCCGAGTTGCGGATAGGCGATGTGCGCCTGTACACCCTTCACGCGCAGGCGGCCATGCAGGGAACCGCGGCGGCCGTTCTTCATGGTGTCGCCCAAGCGCGCCACACAGGTGGGCTCGCCGACGATGCAGGCATCGATGCGCTCGCCGCGCGCGGCGAGCCGCTCCACCACCTTCACCGTGCCGTCCACCGCCGGGCCTTCCTCGTCGGAAGTGATGAGCCAGGCGATGGAACCGGCATGATCCGGGTGCGCGGCGAGGAAGTCCTCGACGGCGGCCAGGAAGGCGGCGATCGAACCCTTCATGTCGGCGGCGCCGCGGCCGTAGAGCACGCCCTCGCGTTCGCTCGGCTGGAAGGGGTCGCTGGACCATTGATCGAGCGGGCCGGTCGGTACCACGTCGGTATGGCCGGCGAAGCAGATCAGGGGAGCGGCGTTGCCGCGCCGCGCCCACAGGTTGCTCACCTCGCCGCTAAGCAGGGGCTCGATGGCGAAGCCCAGGCCGCGCAGCTTGTCCGCGAGCCAGGCCTGGCAACCGCCATCTTGCGGGGTGACGGAGCGTCGGCCGATCAGTTCGCGTGCATAGGCGAGAGTCTTGTCTTGCATAAGAAACTTCAAATAAACATTGCGTTACAAGGAAAACCTCGCGTTTATTCTCCGAAGAATGCCGCGTAGTTTTCCTCGCTGAAGCCCACCTGGAACTGGCCGTCGCGGTCCAGGATGGGGCGCTTGATCAGGCTGGAATGCTCCCGCATCACCGCCAGGGCGCTGGCGGCGTCCTTGACCTGGGCCTTCTGGGCGTCGTCGAGCTTGCGCCAGGTGGGACCGCTGCGGTTGACCAGCGCCTCCCAGCCGAGCAGCTTGATGAGTTTCTTCATCGTCGCCTCCGGCACGCCCTGCTTCTTGAAATCGTGGAACTCGTAGGGGATGTCCCGTTCCTCCAGCCAGGCCCGGGCCTTCTTGACGGTGCTGCAATTGGGGATGCCGTAGAGTTTCATGGCAAACTCGCTTGTGAAAAAAACGCGCCATTCTAACCGCCCTCCATGACTCCTGCCTTCCTCGTTCGTTCCGCCCGCTGGATCAACGACGCCGACGCCATCGCCCGTGTGCGGCGCGCGGTTTTCATCGAGGAACAGGGGGTGCCCGAGAACCTGGAATGGGAGGCGCGGGACGGCGACTGCGCCTGGTTCGTCGCCGAGAGCGGGGAGGGCGCCGTCATCGGCATCGGCCGTCTCACGCCCGCGGGCCGCGTCGGCCGCATGGCGGTGCTGCCGGACTGGCGTGGCCGCGGCGTCGGCTCGGCGCTGTTGTGCGCGGTCCTGGCGGAGGCGAGGGCGCGCGGACAGACCGAAGTCCGCCTGTCCGCGCAGTGCCGCGCCGTAGCTTTTTATGAACGCCACGGTTTCATCGCGGCGGGAAACGAGTATCTGGATGCGGGTATTCGCCATCGCGACATGACCCTGACTTTGGGAGTTCCGGCATGAACCTGCGCATCGGCCACGGTTTCGACGTGCACGCCTTCGCCGAAGGGCGGCGGCTCGTCCTCGGCGGCGTCGACATCCCGCACGAGCGCGGCCTGCTCGGCCATTCCGACGCCGACGTGCTGATCCACGCCATCTGCGATGCCCTGCTTGGGGCGGCGGGCCTGGGCGATATCGGCCGCCATTTCCCGGACAGCGATGCGCGCTACCAGGGCATCGACAGCCGCGAACTGCTGCGCCACGTGGCCGGCCTGCTGGACGCGCGCGGCTGGCGGGTGGGCAATGTCGATGCCACCCTCATCGCCCAGGCGCCGCGCATGGCGCCGCACATTCCGGCCATGCGCGAGCGGCTCGCCGCGGACCTGGGAATCGCGGTCGATGCCCTCAACGTGAAGGCCACCACCACCGAGAAACTCGGCTTCACCGGGCGCCAGGAGGGCATCGCCGCCGAAGCGGTATGTCTGCTCCAGGCCAAATAAGTCCGGGATCCGCTCGATCCCGGGTCTTCTTCGCCCTCTGGCCCGAGGCGGACGTGCGCAAGCGGCTGCATGCCCTGAGCGGGGGCCTGCGCGATCGACTTGGGGGGCAGCGCACCCACCCCGATACCCTGCATCTCACCCTGGTTTTTGTCGGCGAGGTCGACGATGCCCTGCTCGCGCCCATGCGGGAAGCGGCAAGCCGGGTCGTTGTCCCGCCTTTCGAGATGGTTTTCGACCGCCTGGATTGCTGGCGCCGCAACCGCATCGCCCATGTCGGTCTGACGCAAACCCCGGCGGCCCTGCGCGCTCTGGTCGACAGCCTCGGCGCTGCCCTGCGCAGGGTCGGCATCCCCTTCGACGCGCGCCCCTTCAAGGCGCACGTCACCCTGTTGCGCAAGGCGGACTGCATGCAATTCGGCGGACAAAATGAAAATCCCGCGCCGGAACCGATACGCTGGTCCGCGCGGGATTTCGTGCTGGTCAGATCCAGCCTGCGCCCGGAAGGAGCGCGCTATGAGCGGCTGGCCGGCTGGCCGCTGCTCTGATCGCTACAGATAGACGTAGCTTTCCAGGTGGCCCGCCAGTTCCTTGACCGGAAGGCGGGTGTAGTCCTTGTCGATGCTTTCCGATAGCTTGCTCCTGACCTGCCCGGGCAGGTGGTGGTTGATGAGCCCCATGAAGGGGGCCGAGGCCACGAGGATGAGGCGGTCATATTCATTCCTCACCCGGCCGGCTTCCAGTTCCCTGGAAACCTCCTGGGCGAAGCGCTCGGCCTCGTGGTGTTTGGGGTCCGCCGGCTGGCCAACCGCGCCATGCCCCGGGCGGCCATAGGCGCCGGACCGGTCGCTGACCAGGTTGGACGTCTTCTCACGGCTTTCCGGATGCATCAATTCCTTGACGAGTTCGAGCCCGCGTTTGCGGCCGTGATGGGCGAACAGCCTGGCTTGGCTTGCATTGGCGACCATGATCCAGGTGATAGACATAGTGATCCCCCGAAGTGAGTCAAACGCATGAATGGAAGAGTAAGTCACGATGACTGGGAAATTTCCCGTGTTACCTGATGTAACAATTCCAGCCTAGCAGGGGGGAATCCGCCGTCAAGCTCGATGACGCAGATATTCTCCGGCCAGGGCGCGCAGGGAATCGGGATCGGCGCGCGGCAAGGTCAGTGTTTCCGCCCCGGCGGTCAGCGAGTAGTTTCTTGCCAGGGAACGCGCGTAGGCGGGGTCGTAGTGGCGGATGAGCAGGTCGGCGACCAGTTCGTCCCATTGTCCGGCGCGGGCCTGGGTTTTCCAGGCTTCCACCCGTTCCCGCCCGAGCAGGGACAGCAGACAGTCCAGTTGCCGGTTGAGGGCCTCCGCGTCGGCGAGGAAATGCGCATATTCCTCTTTCAGCAGAGCCACCCGCACAGGGATGTCGGCCCCAAGTTGGATACAAGGCGAGGCGCGCATGCGTGTCAGCAGGGATTCGGGGGTGTGCAGGTTGCCGATCTTCCTGCTTTCCGATTCGACGAAGACCGGCTTGTCCGTGGAGAAGCCGCGCAGGGCGTGGCAGACGCGGGTCTCGAACAGCTTCTGGGGGGGCTGCGGCCGGTCCGGGTAGGCGCCCAGCACCGAGCCCATGTGCGCGGCGAGATCCTCCAGGTCGAGCACTTGCGCGCCGCATTCCGCCAGGGCCTTGAGGAAGCGGCTCTTGCCGACGCCGGTGGGGCCGCACACCACCCGGAATTGGTGGCGCTTCGGCAGGGCCGCCAATTCGGCGATGACGTGGCGGCGATAGGCCTTGTAGCCGCCTTCGAGCTGGCAGGCGTTCCAGCCGATGGCGCGCAGCACGGTGGTGAAGGCGCCGCTGCGGTTGCCGCCGCGCCAACAGTAGACCAGGGGCCGGTAGTTGCGGGGGCGGTCGGCCAGCGCCGTTTCCAGATGGCGGGCGATGTTGCGGGAGACCAGGGCGGCGCCGGCTTTCTTCGCCTCGAAGGCGGAGACCTGCTTGTGCAGGGCGCCGATGCGCGCCCGTTCCTCGTCGTCCAGCACCGGCAGGTTGACGGCGCCGGGAATGTGGTCCTCGGCGAATTCGGCGGGCGAGCGGGTGTCGATGATCTCGTCGAAGGCAAAGGCTGCCTCGATGCCGACGCTGTCTTCGCGGCGTCGCGGCGGTTCGGCCTCGACGCCGCTCATGCGTGCTTGTCCCGCATGATGCGGGCCTTGTCGCGCTGCCACTCGCGTTCCTTCTCGGTGGCCCTCTTGTCGTGCAGCTTCTTGCCCTTGGCCAGGCCAATCTCCACTTTCACCCGGCCCTTCGCGTAATGCAGGTTGAGCGGCACCAGGGTGAAGCCGGCCTGCTGCACCTTGCCGATCAGCTTGCGGATCTCGTTGGCGTGCAGCAGCAGCTTGCGCGAGCGGGTGGGATCCGGCTTGATGTGGGTGGAGGCGGTGGGCAGGGGCGAGATGTGGCAGCCGATCAGCCAGACCTCTTCCTGCTTGACTACCACGTAGGCCTCCTTCAATTGCACGCGGCCGGCGCGGATGGCCTTGACCTCCCAGCCTTCGAGGGCGAGGCCCGCTTCATAGCGTTCCTCGATGAAGTAGTCGTGGAAGGCCTTCTTGTTGTCGATGATGCTCATGGGAGGGGTGGGCCGGGCAAGGTTCGTGCTATTTTAACAGGCTCCAACCTCCTTCCCGCCGTGCATGGCCGAAGTCGTCAAATCTGTCCTGGTGCCCTATTCGGCGGCCGAAATGTTCGAGCTGGTGGACGGCGTCGAGGACTATCCCCGCTTTCTGCCCTGGTGCGGCGGCTCGCAACTGCATGCGCGCGACGAGGCCGTCACCGAGGCCACCATTCATATCCACTACCTGCATGTGCGCCAGCATTTCAGCACGCGCAACGACAAGCGCTTTCCAGAGGAAATGGCCATCCGCCTGGTCAGCGGGCCGTTCCGCAAGCTGGAGGGATCCTGGCGCTTCAAGACGCTGGCGGAAGCCGCCTGCAAGGTGGAGTTCGTGATCCATTACGAGTTCTCCAGCGCGCTGCTGGAAAAGCTGCTTGGACCGGTATTCGGCATGATCACCAACAACCTGGTGGATGCCTTCGTGCGCCGAGCCGAGGACGTCTACGGTCAACGATGACGGCTAGGCGATGAGTGCCCAGATCCATGTCGAGGTGGTCTACGTTTGTCCGGGCCACCAGAAGGTCATCCACCTCAGCCTGCAGGAGGGGGCCAGCGTCAGCGAGGCCATCGAGCGATCCGGTCTGCTGCGGGAGTTCCCGGAAATCGACCTGGCGCGCAACAAGGTGGGCATCTGGAACAAGCTCGCGAAGACCGATGCCATCCTGCGCGACCGCGATCGCGTGGAAATTTATCGACCTTTGATCGCCGACCCGAAGGAAGTGCGACGTCAGCGCGCGGCCGAGGGCAAGGTGATGAAGAAGGGCGGCGGCGAGGCCGGCGCCGCCGAATGAGCCGTCCGCGCCCTGTTCAACGCGGCGCGGTGGACGGATAGTTGAGTTGCTCCATGCCCAGCCGGGCGAGCTCGCTGGCCATGCCGGCCTGCCGCAGCACTTCCGCGCTGTCCCCCGCGAGCGCCGCCTCGCGCGCCTTGGCGAGGGCGTGCTCGGCGCTGGTCCACAGGGCGAATTTGCCGCGGGCCTCGGCCACATCGGCCTCGGCTCGCGCCAGGGCCTGGCTGGCCGCCGCCGAAATGGCGGGCTGTCCGGGCTGCGGCGCCGGGGCTTGCGCCGGTTTGTCCGGAGTCTGGCCGCATGCGGCCAGGGTGGCGACCAGGCAAACACATGCCGTGGTAGCTGCGAGATGGAACTTCATGCGGGACTCCGCTGGGACTTCGGGTGGGCGGACAAGCAGAACACGGCGCGGACCATAATTCCCGCGCGTCTCGGAGTCAAACGCGGCGCCCGGCATGCCGGCTTTGGGCGCGGCGGACGCGGCCGGTATAATGCGACTTTGCGCGTAAAGGCTCGCCATGCGTATTCTCCAGAAAGCCCTCACCTTCGACGACGTCCTGCTCGTTCCGGCTTTTTCCGAAATCCTGCCGCGCGATGTCTCGCTGGCAACCCAGTTGACCAGCAAGATCCGCTTGAACATGCCGGTCCTCTCCGCCGCCATGGATACGGTGACGGAAGCCCGCATGGCCATCGCCCTGGCCCAGGAAGGCGGTTTGGGCATCATCCACAAGAATTTCGACATCGCCCAGCAGGCTTCGCGCGTCGCCCGGGTCAAGCGGCACGAGGCGGGCGTGGTGAAGGATCCGGTCACCGTGTCGCCGGCCATGACCGTCCGCGACGTGCTGGAGATCACCCGCCAGCGCAAGATTTCCGGCCTGCCGGTGGTGGACGAGGCGGGTAAGGTGGTGGGCATCGTCACCAACCGGGATTTGCGCTTCGAGACCAACCTGGACCAGCCCGTCGCCAGCATCATGACCCCCAAGGAGCGCCTGGTCACCGTCAAGGAGGGCGCCAGCCGGGAGGAGGCCATGGAAAAGATGCACCGCCATCGCCTGGAGCGGGTGCTGGTGGTGAACGACGCCTTCGAACTGCGCGGTCTGGTGACCGTCAAGGACATCGACAAATCCAGCACCTATCCCAACGCCTGCAAGGATGAGCAGGGTCGCCTGCGCGCCGGCGCCGCGGTGGGTGTCAGCGGCGATACCGAGGAACGGGTCGCGGCCCTCGTCGAGGCGGGCGTCGACGTCATCGTCGTCGATACCGCGCACGGCCATTCCAACGGCGTGCTGAAACGGGTCGAGTGGGTCAAGCAGAAATATCCCCAGGTTCAGGTCATCGGCGGCAACATCGCCACGGCCGACGCCGCCCGCGCCTTGGTGGACCACGGCGCCGACTGCGTCAAGGTGGGTATCGGCCCCGGCTCCATCTGCACCACCCGCATCGTCGCCGGCGTCGGCGTGCCGCAGATCACCGCCGTGCAGAACGTGGCCGCTGCCCTGCAAGGCTCCGGCGTGCCGCTGATCGCCGACGGCGGCATCCGCTATTCCGGCGACATCGCCAAGGCCATCGCCGCCGGCGCCCATTGCGTCATGCTCGGTGGCCTGCTCGCCGGTACCGACGAGGCGCCGGGCGAGATCGAGCTCTACCAGGGCCGTTCTTTCAAGTCCTATCGCGGCATGGGCTCCCTGGGCGCCATGCAAAAAGGCTCCAAGGACCGCTACTTCCAGGACAACGAGGCCAACGCCGATAAACTGGTGCCCGAAGGCATCGAAGGCCGCGTGCCCTACAAGGGCAGCGCCCTGGCGGTGCTGCACCAGTTGATGGGTGGTCTGCGTTCCTCCATGGGCTACCTGGGTTCCTCCAGCATCGAGCACTTCCATGCCAATGCCTGCTTCGTGGAAATCACTTCCGCCGGCATCAAGGAATCCCACGTCCACGACGTGCAGATCACCAAGGAAGCCCCGAACTACCATGTGTGAGGCGTGAGGCG
>JBBIPL010000019.1:26974-28629 GCA_037442845.1 Hydrogenophilales bacterium
GAGGCGATGGCCCGCGCCTTCCCCCGCCTTTCGCCTTTCGCCTTTCGCCTTTCGCCTCACGCCTCACGCCTCACGCCTCACGCCTCACTCCCAGCCATGCACCAGAAAATCCTCATCCTCGACTTCGGTTCCCAGTACGCCCAGCTCATCGCCCGTCGGGTGCGTGAGCACAATGTCTACTGCGAACTGCATCCGCATGATGTCTCCGACGATTTCATTCGCGACTTCAAGCCCGCCGGCATCATCCTCTCCGGCGGTCCGAACTCGGTCTACGAGGATGAAACGCCGCGCGCACCGGATGCCGTCTGGAGCGCCGGCGTGCCGGTGCTGGGCATCTGCTACGGCATGCAGACCATGGCGGCGCAACTGGGCGGCAAGGTGGAGAACTCGGCCAGGCGCGAATTCGGCTATGCCGAAGTGCGCGCCCACGGCCACACGCCGCTGCTGCGCGACATCCAGGACCGGGTGGAAGACTCGGGCGCGGCCTGGCTGGACGTGTGGATGAGCCATGGCGACAAAGTCACCGAATTACCGCCCGGCTTCAAGGTCATCTGCGAGAACGCCGCCACGCCCAACGCCGGCATGGCGGACGTGACCCGCAACTTCTACGGCGTTCAGTTCCACCCCGAGGTGACCCACACCCTGCAAGGCAAGGCCATGCTCAGCCGCTTCGTGCATGACATCTGCGGCTGCGGCACCGACTGGAACATGCCGGACTATATCGAGGAAGCGATCGGCAGGATCCGCTCCGAGGTGGGCGCGGATGAAGTCATCCTGGGCCTCTCCGGCGGCGTCGATTCTTCCGTCGCGGCGGCCCTCATCCACCGCGCCATCGGCGACCAGCTCACCTGCGTCTTCGTCGACACCGGCCTGCTGCGCCTGAACGAGGCCGAGCAGGTCATGGAGACCTTCGCCAAGAACCTCGGCGTCAAGGTCATCCACGTCGATGCCACCGAGCAGTTCATGGGCAAGCTGGCCGGTGTCTCCGACCCGGAGAGGAAGCGCAAGATCATCGGCGGCGAGTTCGTCGCGGTCTTCCAAGAGGAATCCGCCAAGCTGAAAAACGCGAAATGGCTGGCCCAGGGCACCATCTACCCGGACGTGATCGAGTCCGCCGGCGCCAAGACCAAGAAGGCGCACGCCATCAAGAGCCACCACAACGTCGGCGGCCTGCCGGAGGACATGCATCTCAAGCTGTTGGAACCCCTGCGCGAACTGTTCAAGGACGAGGTGCGGGAACTCGGCGTGGCCCTGGGCCTGCCGCACGACATGGTCTACCGTCATCCCTTCCCCGGACCCGGCCTGGGCGTGCGCATCCTCGGCGAGGTGAAGAAGGAATATGCCGACATGCTCCGTCTCGCGGATCATATTTTCATTGAGGAATTACGCCTAAGCGGTTGGTATGAAAAGACTTCACAGGCATTCGCCGTGTTCCTGCCGGTGAAGGCGGTGGGGGTGATGGGAGATGGCCGCAGCTATGACCATGTCATCGCCCTGCGCGCGGTGCAGACCCAGGACTTCATGACCGCCCACTGGGCGGAATTGCCCTACACCCTGCTCGCCAAGGTCTCCAACCGCATCATCAACGAGATCCGCGGCATCAACCGGGTGACCTACGACATCACCGGCAAGCCTCCGGGCACCATCGAGTGGGA
>JBBIPL010000020.1:0-26841 GCA_037442845.1 Hydrogenophilales bacterium
GACACGGCAATCCGGAAGCTAGACTCCCTGCAAAGATCGCCACGCGGAGTTTATGCCCGCAGGGCGCTCGATAAAACAAGCTTTATTGGATTTTGAAAGAGGCTGCATGCGTTACTGGCTCATGAAATCCGAACCATCGGAATACAGCATCGACGATCTCGCCCGCGACGGCCAGGTGGCCTGGTTCGGGGTGCGCAACTACCAGGCGCGCAACTTCATGCGCGACCAGATGAAGGTGGGCGACGGCGTGCTGTTCTACCACTCCTCCTGCGAGGAACCGGGTGTGGCCGGCCTGGCGGCGGTAAGCAAGCTGGCCTATCCGGACGAGACCCAGTTCGAGGCGGGCGGCAAGTATTTCGACGCCAAGGCCACCCGCGAGAACCCGCGCTGGTTCAACGTGGAAGTTGCCTTCAAGCGCAAGACCCGGCTGCTTTCCATCGCCGAGATGCGCGCGTTGCCGCAGCTCGCCAACATGCGCATTCTGGCCAAGGGCAACCGGCTCTCCATCACGCCGGTGGACCCGGACGAGTGGAAGTTCATCCTCGCCAAACTTGGCGTTTGAGATGGACCTGTTCCTGCTCGCCTACCTGGGCCTGGGCCTGGCGGCCGGCTTCGTCGCCGGCCTCTTGGGGGTGGGCGGCGGCCTCATCATGGTGCCGGTGCTGACCTGGGCCTATGCGGCCCAGGGTTTCACCGCCGCCTATAACATCCACCTGGCCCTGGGCACGTCGCTGGCCGTCATCGTGCTGACTTCGGTATCCAGCCTGCGCGCTCACCACGGCCACAGCGCGGTCGACTGGGCGACGGTGCGGCGCATGGCGCCGGGCATCGTCGCCGGCGCCCTGGCCGGCAGCCTGGCCGCCGCCTGGCTGCCGGATGCGGGGCTGAAGCTGTTCTTCACCGTCTTCCTGTTTTATGCCGCCACCCAGATGCTGCTGGGCTTCAAGCCCAAGCCCGGCCACCCCATGCCCGGCTGGCCCGGCATGAGCCTGGCGGGCGGCGTCATCGGCGTGGTGTCGAGCTGGGTAGGCATCGGCGGCGGCACCCTGACGGTGCCTTTCCTGACCTGGTGCAACACCGACCTGCGCCGGGCCATCGGCACTTCCGCGGCGGTGGGTTTTCCCATCGCCGTGGCGGGCAGCCTGGGCTACATCGCAGCGGGGCATGCCGTGGCGGGTTTGCCGGGGGGCAGTCTGGGCTTCGTCTACCTGCCCGCTCTCGCCGCCATCGCCGCCGGCAGTTGGCTGACCGCGCCCCTGGGCGCGCGCGCCACGCATCGCTGGCCGCTCGCGGTCATCAAGAAAATCTTCGCCGGCTTCCTGTACGTGCTGGGCGTACGAATGGCCTATGCCCTTCTGGCCGGGTGAACGGCTAGTTTTCCAACTCTTGAAAGGAGACCATCATGCGTGCGCTATCCATGATCCTGGCCCTGCTGCTGGCCTTGCCGGCCCTGGCCGCCGACTACGCCCGCGAGAAGAAATGGGCGGACGAGGTGGTTCCCTCGGTATTGGTCGGCGATCCGGTCTGGCTGGAGTTGGCCAACGGCCGCAAGTACCTTGCCCTGTTCACCGAGGCGTCCGGCGCCAAGGCCGGCGTGATCGTGCTGCACGGCCTCGGCGTGCACCCGGACTGGGGCCTGATCGCGCCCTTGCGTCAGAATCTGCCCGACGCCGGCTATACCACGCTGTCCGTGCAGCTGCCCGTGCTGAAGGCCGACGCCAAGGGCGAGGACTACCCGCCCACCTTCGACGAGGCCGCCGAGCGCATCGGCGTCGCCCTGGAATTCCTGCGCGCCAAGGGTTACGCGAAGATCGTCGTGCTCAGCCACAGCCTGGGCAGCCGCATGGCCGACCGCTTCTTCGCCAAGCATGCCAAGGCGCCGGTGGCGGCCTGGGTCAGCATCGGCGCGTCGGCCGCTCTGGAATACGGCAAGCTGCCCTTCCCGGTGCTGGATCTTTATGGTGAATACGACCTGCCCGGCGTGCTGCAGACCGCCAAGGCGCGAGGCCAGGGTCTGGCCGGCAAGGCGAAGTCATCCCAGGTGATGGCGCCCAAGGCCGACCATTTCTTCGAGGGCAAGGACAAGCTGCTGCTCGATCTGGTGCGGGACTACCTGGACAAAACCCTGTAGGCCCGGCACGACTGGGGTCAGAGCAGGCCCACCTGATCGAGGCTGCCGGTGGGCGATTCCCCTTTGCTGTCACGCAGGTGCAGCTTGATTTTCAGGCGCAGGTCGTTGAACGAATCGGCATTGCGCAGGGCATCCTCGCCGCTGATGATGCCGATGCTGAACAGGTCGAACAGGGACTGGTCGAAGGTCTGCATGCCGAGGTCGCGCGAGCGCGCCATGATGTCCTTGATCTCGTCCAGGCGGCCTTGCATGATGAGGTCGCTGATCAGCGGCGAATTCAGCAGGATTTCGGCGGCGGGGATGCGCCCCTTGCCGTCGGTACGCCGGATCAGGCGCTGCGAGACGATGGCGCGCAGGTTGAGGGACAGGTCCAGCAGCAACTGGTCGCGCCGCTCCTTGGCGAAGAAGCTGAGGATGCGGTCCAGGGCCTGGTTGGCGTTGTTGGCGTGGATGGTCGATAGGCACAGGTGTCCGGTCTCGGCGTAGGCCATCGCGTATTGCATGGTTTCGCGATCGCGGATCTCGCCGATCAGGATCACGTCCGGCGCCTGGCGCAGGGTGTTCTTCAGGGCAGATTCCCAATCGTCGGTGTCGATGCCCACTTCGCGCTGGGTGATGATGCTCTTGCCGTGGCTGTGCACGAACTCGATGGGATCCTCCACCGTGATGATGTGATCCTGCGAATTCATGTTGCGGTGGCCGACCATCGCCGCCAGGGTGGTGGATTTGCCCGAGCCGGTGGCGCCGACCATGATCACCAGGCCGCGCGGCATCATGGCGATGTCCTTCAGGCCCGGCGGCAGGTGCAGGTCCTCAACCTTGGGAATGGTGGTGATGATGTGGCGGAAGACCACGCCGCAGCGCCCCTGCTGCACGAAGGCGTTGACGCGGAAGCGGCCGATCTCGGGCTGGTACAGGGCGAAGTTGGCCTCGTGGTGCTTCTCGTATTCGGCGAATTGCCGCTCGGTCATCAGCGCCTTGGCGAACAGGGCCGTATCGGTGGGGGTCAGGCTTTGCTTGGAGATGGGCGAGACCTTGCCGTTGAGCTTGAGCGCCGGCGGAAATCCCGCGGTCAGGAACAGGTCGGAGGCCTTCTGGCTGACCATGTAGCGCAGCCACTCGTGAACTTTCGTCAGCGCGTCCATATATCCGTCCGCTTTTCGGTTACTGGAACATGTCCTTGTTGGCGGCGACGGCGCGCGCGTCGTTGATGTCGATGACGTTCCTGCGCACCATTTCCATCAGGCCCTGATCCAGGGTCTGCATGCCCAGGGATTGCCCGGTCTGGATGGAGGAATACATCTGCGCCACCTTGGCCTCGCGGATCAGGTTGCGGATGGCCGGCGTGCCCAGCATGATCTCGTGCACCGCCACGCGGCCGCTGCCGTCCTTGCGCTTCAACAGGGTCTGGGAAATGACGGCGCGCAGGGACTCGGACAACATGGCGCGCACCATTTCCTTCTCCGCCGCGGGAAACACGTCGATGATCCGGTCGATGGTCTTGGCCGCCGAGGAGGTGTGCAGGGTGGCGAACACCAGGTGACCCGTTTCCGCCGCCGTCAGGGCGAGGCGGATGGTTTCCAGGTCGCGCATTTCGCCCACCAGGATCACGTCCGGATCCTCGCGCAAAGCCGAGCGCAGCGCCTCGGCGAAGCCGTGGGAATGGGGACCGATCTCGCGCTGGTTGACCAGGCAGCGCTTGCTCTTGTGCACGAATTCGATGGGATCCTCGATGGTGAGGATGTGGCCGTACTGGTTCTCGTTGACGTAATCCACCATGGCCGCCAGGGTGGTGGACTTGCCCGAGCCCGTCGGCCCGGTGACGATGACGATGCCGCGCGGGGTGTCGGAGATCTCCTTGAAAATCTTCGGCGCTTCCAGTTGTTCGAGGGTCAGCACCATGCTGGGAATGGTCCGGAACACGGCGCCGGCGCCGCGCTCCTGGTTGAAGGCGTTGACCCGGAAGCGGGCCACGTCGCGCAATTCGAAGGAGAAGTCCAGCTCCAGGTGTTCCTCGTAGCCCTTGCGCTGGGCGTCGCTCATGATGTCATAGATCATGGCGCGGACTTCCTGGTTGTTCAGGGGAGGGACATTGATGCGGCGGATGTCGCCATGCACCCGGATCATGGGCGGCAGACCGGCGGACAGGTGCAGATCGGAGGCCTTGTTCTTCACCGAGAAGGCAAGGAGCTCGGAAATTTCCATTATAATTCCCTGAGTTACGTGATTTTCCGAGGGAGCGCGGCATTATGGGCGCAATCGCCGCAGCCTTGCAAGCTTGCGCGACGCGCATAGAAACCGCCTGTGCCGCCTCGGGTCGTGATGCGCATTGTGCCCGTCTGCTGGCGGTTAGCAAGACCTTCCCGGCGAACGCCATCCGCGAGGCGCATGCAGCCGGACAGCTCGCCTTCGGCGAGAGCTACGTGCAGGAAGCCCTGGCGAAACTGGCGGTTCTCGCCGACCTCCCCCTCGAGTGGCACTTCATCGGCCCCCTGCAAAGCAACAAGAGTCGCGCCGTCGCCGAACACTTTGCCTGGGTGCATAGCCTGGAGACCGAAAAAATCGCGCGCCGCCTGTCGGAACAGCGGCCACCCCAGCTGCCGGCCCTCAATGTCTGCATCCAGGTCAACGTCAGCGGCGAAGCCAGCAAACATGGCGTCGCGCCCGACCAGGCCGTGCGCATGGCGAGCGCGGTGGCGGCCATGCCCGGCCTTCGCGTGCGCGGCTTCATGACCATCCCGGAAGCGACGCCGGACCTGGCGGCGCGGCGCGCCCGCTTCCGCCAGCTCGCCGGACTGTACGAGCGGGCGCGCGCCTTGGGCCTGCCCCTCGACACCCTGTCCATGGGCATGTCGGCCGACCTGGAGGACGCCATCCTGGAAGGTGCGACAATGGTGCGCGTGGGCACGGCGATCTTCGGCGCCCGCGACCTCGGCAAGGAAAGGACAGCATGAATCTGGGCTTCATCGGTGGCGGCAACATGGCCGCCGCGCTCATCGGCGGCTTGTTGCGCAAGGGCTACGCGGCGGAAACCATGCGCGTCGCCGAACCGCTCGCCGCGCGGCGCGCATGGCTGGCGTCGGAGTTCGGCGTGGCGGTGGAAGAGAACGCGGCCGAGACCCTCGGTGCCGACGTCATCCTGCTGGCGGTCAAGCCCCAGCAGCTGGCGACGGTGCTGCGCGCCCTGCCCGCCCCGGCGCCTGAGCAATTGGTACTGTCCATCGCCGCCGGGGTGCGTGCCGGCGACATCGCCCGCTGGCTCGGCGGACACCCCTCGGTGGTGCGCGCCATGCCGAACACGCCGGCCCTGGTGGGCGCCGGCGTCACCGGACTGTACGCCCTGCCCGGGGTCAACGCGCCGCAGAAAGACTGGGCGGAACAGGTCCTGTCGGCGGTCGGCGAGGTGCTCTGGGTGGACGACGAGGGCCTGATCGACGCCGTCACCGCGATTTCCGGCAGCGGCCCCGCCTACGTGTTCTATTTCATGGAGGCTCTAGAACAGGCCGCCCTGGCGCTGGGACTGCAAGCCGCCGACGCGCGCCGACTCAGCCTGCATACCTTTTTCGGCGCCGCCGCCCTGGCCTTGCAGGACGCCTCTTCCCCGGCCGAGTTGCGGGCGAAGGTCACCTCCAAGGGCGGCACCACCGAGCGTGGTCTGCGCGCCTTGGAGGCAGCCGGCGTGGCCGACGCCATACTCAGTGCGGCGCGCGCCGCCGCCGCGCGCGCCGGCGAATTGGGCGACCTGCTGGGACGCGAGTGATGTTCGCCGACGCCTTCCAGTTCCTCCTGCGCACCGCCTTCGATCTGCTGGCCTGCGCCTTCTTCATGCGCTTCTGGATGCAATGGGCGCGCGTGCCCTTCCGCAATCCCTTCGCCCAGTTCCTGATCAAGGTGACGGATTTCGCGGTGCGTCCGGCGCGCCGTCTCATCCCCGGCCTGTTCGGCCTGGACCTGGCCAGCCTATTGCTGTTCTTCATGGCCGAATTGCTCATGGTGCTGGGGGTGCACTGGATCACGGGCTACCCTTTCGCCCTCGCCGGGCTCGACGTGCTGCCGGGCTTCCTGCTTCTGGCTGTGGCATCCGCCCTGCGGCTGGCCTTCTATCTGCTTATCGGTTTCGTGCTGATCCAGGCGGTGATTTCCTGGATCAATCCGTTCTCGCCCATGGCGCCGGTGTTCTACGCCCTGTCCCGCCCGGTCCTGGCGCCTTTCCAGAAGATCATCCCGTCCATCAGCGGCGTCGACCTGTCCCCGCTGGCGGCCATCATCCTCATCCAGTTGGTGCTGATCTCGCCGGTTTCCGCCCTGGAACAGTTCGCCGCCGGCATGGTGCGATGAACGACTGCCCGCGCCCGGTCGGCGACGGCGTTGAGATCATCCCGCACATCCAGCCCGGGGCCTGCCGCGCCGAGATCGTCGGCCCGCGCGGCGACGCCCTCAAGGTTCGTATCGCCGCGCGGGCGGTGGAGGGAGCCGCCAACGAGGCATGGCTGGAATTCCTCGCGCGGTGTCTTGGCTTGCGCCGGAGAGCGGTTAGAATCGTGCGTGGCGAACAATCACGCGACAAGGCAGTATGGGCCGCTATCGGCCCGGATGCGGCGATGCGGCGACTCATGGGGACAACTTGATGAATTATGGTCTGGAAAGCGGCATCACCCGGTTCAAGAACCGGCGTGACCGGCTTGTGAAGGTGGTCACAGCCTACAAGGAATGGCTGGAGCATCACACCGAGGCCGAGCCGGAACAACTGCTGCGCCTCTACGACCTGACCGAGAACCTGAAGCGGGACCGGCTCATGGTGGCCTTCGTCGCCGAGTTCAGCCGCGGCAAGACCGAGCTCATCAACGCCCTGTTCTTCTCCGACTTCAAGCAGCGCCTGCTCCCCTCGGACGCCGGCCGCACCACCATGTGCCCCACCGAGATTTACTTCGACGCGGGCAGCGAACCTTACATCCGCCTGCTGCCCATCGAGACCCGCTTCCGCGACGACAGCATCAACGCGCTGAAGCGGCTGCCGGTGGAGTGGAGCACCATCAAGCTGGAGGTCACCGACCCCAACGCCATGGTCACCGCCATGCGCAAGCTGGCGGAAACCAAGATCGTCTTCAAGGTGGAGGCGCGCGCCCTCGGGCTGTGGGACGAGAACGACCCCAACCTGGGCTACATGGTGAAGGACCAGGATCGCGTCGAGATTCCGGCCTGGCGCTACGCCATGATCAACTACCCGCATCCGCTGCTCGAATCGGGCCTGGCCATCCTCGACACGCCGGGCCTCAACGCCATGGGCGCGGAACCGGAACTGACCATTTCCGCCATCCCCAACGCCCACGCCCTGCTCTTCCTGCTGGCGACCGACACCGGCGTGACGCAGTCCGACTACGAAATCTGGAACAAGTGGGTATCCAAGCACGCCAGCCAGCACTACGCCGTGCTGAACAAGATCGACATGCTGTGGGACGACCTCAAGACCGATGAGGAGATCGGCCGCACCATCCAGCGCCAGATCGAGTCCACCGCCGCCCAGCTCAACATCACACCGGCCAGCGTCATGGCCATTTCCGCGCAGAAGGCCCTGGTCGGCAAGATCCGCGGCGACCAGGATCTGCTCAAGCGCTCCGGCATCCAGGCCCTGGAAGTCATGCTGGCGCGGGAAATCATCCCCTCGCGCGAGAAGATCATGCGCGAATCGGTGGTGCGCGAGGTCGGTCCGCTGCTCAACGAAGCGCGGGAAACCGCACACAACCGCATCCAGGCCATGCGCCAGAACCTGCTCGACCTGCAGGCGCTGTCCGGCAAGAACCAGCAGATCGTCGGCCAGATGCGCGAAAAGATGCTGCACGACAAGCAGGTCTACGACGAAACCACGCGCAACTTCAACGTCACCCGCAAGGTGGTGGCGCAGCAGGGCTGGGAATTGCTGGCGCGTCTGGACGACGACCGCATGGACAAGATCATCGAGGAATCGATGATGGCGATCAACGACAGCTGGACCACCGCCGGCCTGATCAAGGGCATGCAGTTGCTGATCCGGCGCATGGGCGCCGAATTCGACTTTGCCAACCAGCAGTGCGGCGGCATCAAACAACTGCTCAATTCGGCCTATCAGCGCTTCCATGAAGTCCACGGCATGGAACGCATGGACCCGCCCAATCTGGAGCTCTCCCGCTATCGCGCCCGCCTCGACGAGCTCATGGTGAACACCCAGGAGTTCTGCGCCGACCCGCTGAACATCATGCTGGAAAAGCGCTTCATGGTGAAAAAGTTCTACATCGCCCTGGTCACGCAGGCCCGCATCCTGTTCCAGCAGGTGCGCATCGAGGCGGAAACCTGGCTGCGCCTGACGCTGGATCCCATCGTCGTGCGCATCACCGAACACAAGGCGCAGCTCGAGCATCGCCTGGAGAACCTCAACAAGGTGCACGCCAACCTGGGTTCCATCCAGGAACGCAGCGCCGCCGTCAGCCGCGACATGGTCAAGATCAAGGTGCAGGTCGAGCAGATCGAGGAAATCGCCAAGGAATTCTCTCTGCTCACGGGCATCGCCATGCGCCCCATGGGCGAGCCGCAGGAAACCGGCGCCGCCGCGCCCGCCTCCGTCTGACTTCAGCGTCCCGCGGGGCCGCGCTCAGAGCAGGATGATGTCGTACTGCTCCTGGCTGAACAGGCTTTCCACCTGCAGCGACACCGGCTTGGCGATGAAATCGGAGAGCTGCGCCAGGCTTTGCGATTCCTCGTCGAGGAACAGGTCGATCACCGTTTGTGAAGCCATGATGCGGAACTCGCGCGCATTGAACTGGCGCGCTTCCCGCATCAGCGCCCGCAGGATTTCATAGCAGACGGTCTGCGCGGTCTTGATCTGACCGCGCCCCTGGCAGGTCGGACAGGGCTCGCACAACACCCGGGTCAGGCTTTCGCGCGTGCGTTTGCGCGTCATCTCCACCAGGCCCAGCGAGGTGAAACCGTTGATGGTCATGCGCGTGCGATCGCGCGCCAGGGCCTTGGACAATTCGGCCAGCACCGCCGCCTTGTGCTCCTGGCTGTCCATGTCGATGAAATCCAGGATGATGATGCCGCCCAGGTTCCTCAGCCTGAGCTGGCGGGCGATGGTCTGCGCCGCCTCCAGGTTGGTCTTGAAGATGGTTTCGTCGAAGGTGCGTCCGCTGGTGAAACTGCCGGTGTTGACGTCGATGGTGGTCAGCGCCTCGGTCTGGTCGACGATCAGGTAGCCGCCCGACTTCAGGTCGACGCGCCGGCCCAGCGCCTTCTCGATTTCCTCCTCGACGCCGTAGAGATCGAACAGAGGGCGCTCGCCGGAGTAGTGGCTGATCTTGCCGGCGACGTTGCGGGTGAACTCGGCGGCGAAGGCATCCATGCGCAGGAAGGTCTCGCGCGAATCGACCAGGATGCGGCTGGTTTCCGAGGTGGAAAAATCCCGCAACACCCGGTGCGCCAAATCCAGTTCCTGGTAGATCAGGGCCGGACCTGAACGATTGTCCGAACGCGCCTGGATGGCATCCCACAAAGTGTGCAGATACTCCACGTCGGCCGCCAGTTCGGCGTCCTCCGCCATGTTCGCCATGGTGCGGATGATGAAGCCGCCGTTGGGCTCCAGCGGCAGCACGCGCGTCAGCCGCTCGCGCAGCATTTCCCGCTCGCTTTCGTCCTCGATGCGCTGCGAGATGCCGATGCGCGTCTCCTGCGGCAGGAACACCAGGAAGCGGCCCGCCATGCTGATCTGCGTGGACAGGCGCGCCCCCTTGGCGCCGATGGGATCCTTGATCACCTGCACCAGGATGCTCTGCCCCTCGTGCAGTACCTTCTCGATGGGACGCGGGCAGTTGTCGCAGCGCGCTTCCAGAATGTCGCCGACATGCAGGAAAGCCGCCCGGTCCAGGCCGATATCGATGAAGGCCGACTGCATGCCGGGCAGCACCCGGCTCACCTTGCCCAGATAGACGTTGCCCACCAGACCGCGCTGGCTGGTGCGCTCGATGTGCAGCTCCTGCACAGCGCCCAGAAGAATCACCGCCACGCGGGTCTCCTGGGGCGTCACGTTGATGAGGATTTCCTCGCTCATAGGATGTCGAAGCCCACGGATTTCAGTAATTCGGATGTCTCGTACAGCGGCAGGCCCATGACGCCGGAATAGCTGCCGGAGAGATGTTGGATGAAGACCGCCGCGCGCCCCTGGATGCCATAGCCGCCGGCCTTGTCATAGACCTCGCGGCTGGCGACGTAGGCATGGATCTCGGCTTCGCTGATGTCCCGGAAGCGCACGTTGCTGACCGACACCGCAGAGCGTACGAACCCATCATGAGCCAGGGCCACCGCCGTCAACACCCGATGCGTGCGCCCCGAATAGGCGCGCAGCATCGCGGCGGCTTCATCGACGTGGGCCGGCTTGCCGAGGATGCGGCGATCCAGGACCACTGAGGTGTCGGCCGCCAATATTGGCCAGGGCGGCAGGTTGCGTCCCAGGCGCGCGCGGTGGCCCGCCTCCGCCTTCAGCTTGGCCAGTCGGGTCACATAGGCGCGCGGACTTTCCCGCGGCAGCGGTGTTTCGTCGACATCGCCGCGCCCCTGCGACACCCGCGTAGGCAATAGCGTCGGCTCGATGCCGATCTGGCGTAGCAACTCCAGCCTGCGCGGCGACCGCGAGGCCAGATACAGATGCCTGGAGGAGATGGATTTCATGACGGCGAAGTGTACCCGCTAATGCCACGCAGCCATGCGGGCCGCATCCCCGCCCAGCGCGCGCCTACTCGCGGTGGTAAGGGTGGTTCCGCAGCAGGCTGGCCGCACGATAGAGCTGCTCGGCGAGGAGGACGCGGGCCAGGGCGTGCGGCAAAGTCAGCCGGGACAGCGCCAGCGTCGCTTCCGCCCGCTCCAGAATCGAGGGCGCGAGACCGTCGGCGCCGCCGATCATCAGACAGGTATCGCGGCCGGAAACCATCCAGCGCTGCAGCAGATCGGCCAGCTCGCGCGTGGAAAGTTGCGCGCCATGTTCATCCAGCGCTACCAGACGGCTGCCCGCCGGCTGCTTCTCCAGCAGTCGCGCGGCCTCCGCCTGTTTGATGACGCTTGCCGCGCGGTCCGCGCGATTCTCCGGCCGGATCTTAAGCAGATCCACGCGCGCCTCCCTGGGCATGCGCTTGAGGTACTCGGCGGTGGCCGCCTCCGCCCAGGCCGGCAAACGGTCACCGACCGCGAGCAGGATCAGACGCATGGCGCACGCTCCACAAGCCATGCAGGGCCGACGGTAAACCTGTGGGCAGCGCCGCAAAGAATCGATTCGACTGGCATGTGCCGACTATATCCGCGGCACGAAAAAATTTCGCCCCACTCTTTACAAGCCACGCATCGATCCCTAGAATGCGCGGCTCGCGTGTGGGGGTATAGCTCAGCTGGGAGAGCGCTTGCATGGCATGCAAGAGGTCAGCGGTTCGATCCCGCTTACCTCCACCACAAATCGAGAAAGCCCGGTTCGCCGGGCCTTCGGCCTCATAAGTCCCTATCGTCTAGAGGCCTAGGACATCGCCCTTTCACGGCGGTAACCGGGGTTCGAATCCCCGTGGGGACGCCAGATCCGGCTTGAATAAAGCCCAGAAGATATCGCCAGGATTTTCCACTCCACGCAAGCTTGTAATAAGCCCTCGTTTGGGCTAGTTTCCCGACCACGTTAGGGGTGCCGTCACAAGCTTTCAGACGGCTGAGATCACACCCTTGGAACCTGATCCGGACCATTCCGGCGTAGGGAAGCGGCCCCCGCCCAGCGCTCCCTATGTATTGCACACCTGGAGCGCATCATGAACGCCAACCCCCAGCATTTGGGTACTTTCCTCGCCGCCACCGCCCACGTCGACGAGGCCGCCATCCAGCCCTTGCCCAATTCCCGCAAGGTGTACGTGGAAGGCAGCCGGCCGGACATCCGCGTGCCCATGCGGGAAATCAGCCAGTCCGACACCCCGACCGGCATGGGGGGAGAAAAAAACCCGCCCATCTTCGTCTACGACTGTTCCGGCCCCTACACCGACCCGGCGGCGAAGATCGACATCCGCAAAGGCCTGCCCGCCCTGCGCCAGCAGTGGATCGAGGAACGGAAGGACACCGAGGTGCTGGCGGGCCTGTCTTCCGATTACGGCCGCGGCCGCGCCAACATCGCCGAGCTCGCCAAGCTGCGCTTCCCCGGCCTGCACCGCCAGCCGCGCCGCGCCAGGGCGGGCATGAACGTCTCGCAAATGCACTATGCGAGAAGAGGCATCATCACGCCGGAGATGGAATTCGTCGCCATCCGCGAGAACCTGCGCCGCCGGGAATATCTGGAGAACCTGCGCGCCTCCGGCCCCCAGGGCGAAAAGCTGGCCAGGCTGCTCGGTCGCCAGCACCGGGGCCAGAGCTTCGGCGCCGCCCTGCCGGAAGAGATCACCCCCGAATTCGTGCGCGCCGAAGTGGCGCGCGGCCGCGCCATCATCCCCTGCAACGTGAACCACCCGGAAACCGAACCGATGATCATCGGCCGCAACTTCCTGGTGAAGATCAACGCCAACATCGGCAATTCGGCGCTCGGCTCCTCCATCAACGAGGAAGTGGACAAGATGACCTGGGCCATCCGCTGGGGCGGCGACACGGTGATGGACCTGTCCACCGGCAAGAACATCCACGAAACCCGCGAGTGGATTATCCGCAACTCGCCGGTTCCCATCGGCACGGTGCCCATCTACCAGGCCCTGGAAAAGGTGGACGGCCGCGCCGAGGAACTGACCTGGGAGATGTTCCGCGACACCCTGATCGAACAGGCCGAGCAGGGTGTGGACTACTTCACCATCCACGCCGGCGTGCTGCTGCGCTACATCCCGATGACCGCCGAGCGCATGACCGGCATCGTCAGCCGCGGCGGCTCGATCATGGCCAAGTGGTGCCTGGCGCATCACAAGGAGAGCTTCCTCTACACCCATTTCGAGGACATCTGCGACATCATGAAGGCCTACGACGTCTCCTTCTCCCTGGGCGACGGCCTGCGCCCCGGCTCCATCTACGACGCCAACGACGAAGCCCAGCTGGCCGAACTCAAGACCCTGGGCGAGCTCACCCAGGTGGCCTGGAAGCACGACGTGCAGGTCATGATCGAAGGCCCCGGCCACGTGCCCATGCAGCTCATCAAGGAGAACTTGGAGAAGGAACTGGAATGCTGCGACGAGGCCCCCTTCTACACCCTGGGCCCGCTCACCACCGACATCGCCCCCGGCTACGACCACATCACCAGCGGCATCGGCGCCGCCATGATCGGCTGGTACGGCACCGCCATGCTCTGCTACGTCACGCCGAAGGAACACCTCGGGCTACCGGACAAGGACGACGTCAAGGAGGGCATCATCACCTACAAGCTGGCGGCGCACGCGGCGGACCTGGCCAAGGGCCATCCGGGCGCGCAGATCCGCGACAACGCCTTGAGCAAGGCGCGTTTCGAATTCCGCTGGGAAGACCAGTTCAACCTCGGCCTCGACCCCGACAAGGCGCGCGAATTCCACGACGAGACGCTGCCCAAGGAGTCCGCCAAGGTGGCCCACTTCTGCTCCATGTGCGGCCCGCACTTCTGCTCGATGAAGATCACCCAGGACGTGCGCGACTTCGCCGCGAAACAGGGCATCAGCGAAGCCGAGGCTCTGGAGAAGGGGATGGAGGTGAAGTCGGTGGAGTTCGTCAAGCAGGGGGCCGAGGTTTATCGGAAAGTCTGAGACCCTACCTGGCTGAGAAAAGGGAAGCAGGCTGCCTATGCAGCCTGTTTTTTCTTGGCAAGAGCCGCCCCCCTGTTCGCGGTGGGGTGGAATTTCCGCCCTGTCGTCCCAAAGCTGCCTTCCATCAGCACCATCACGTGGACGTCACCCATATGCCACTCCCCGCCATCCCCTTCGACAACAGCTACGCCCGCGACCTGCCCGGCTTTTACGAGCCTTGCCAGCCCGCGGCCGTGCCGGCGCCGGTGCTGCTGTTCTGCAACCGGGGCCTGGCGGAGGAGCTGCGGCTGGGTCTGCACGACCAGGATGACACGGTGCTGGCCAACTTCTTCTCCGGCAATAGGCTGCCCGAAGGCTCGCAACCCATCGCCCAGGCCTATGCCGGGCATCAGTTCGGCCAGTTCAACCCGCAACTGGGCGACGGTCGGGCATTGCTGGTCGGCGAGGTCATCGACCGTGCCGGCCGGCGCCGGGATATCGCCTTCAAGGGATCGGGGCGCACGCCTTTCTCCCGCCGGAGCGACGGCAAGGCGGCGGTGGGACCGATGCTGCGCGAGGTGCTGATCGGCGAGGCCATGCACGCGCTCGGCATACCCGCCACCCGGGCTCTGGCGGTGGTGGCCACGGGGGAACCGGTCTATCGGGAACGCACTCTGCCCGGCGCCGTGCTCACCCGCGTCGCCGCCAGCCATTTGCGCGTGGGCACCTTCCAATTCTGCATGGTCCGCGGCTCGCCCGAGAGGGTGCGGCAACTGGCCGACTACGCCATCGCCCGCCACTACCCGGAAGTGCGCGAAGCGGCAAACCCCTGCCTGGCCTTCCTGGCCGCCGTGGCCGAGCGCCAGGCGGCGCTGATCGCCCAATGGCTGCATGTCGGCTTCATCCACGGCGTGATGAACACCGACAACATGAGCATTCCCGGCGAGACCATCGACTTCGGGCCCTGCGCCTTCATGGAGGCCTACGACCCGCGCGCGGTGTTCAGTTCCATCGACGAAGGCGGACGCTACGCCTACGCGGCGCAGCCGCACATCGCGCGCTGGAACCTGGCCCGCCTGGCGGAGACCCTGCTGCCCCTGATCGCCGACGACGAGGGCCGGGCCATCGAACTGGCGACGGCGGTCATCGATGCCTTCCCCGAACGTCATCGGCGTCACTGGCTGGCCGGCCTGCGCGCCAAGCTGGGGCTGGCCGTCCGCATAACCGATGGCGATGCCGCCGATACCGCCCTGGGCGAAAGCTGGCTGGACCTGCTGCACGCCCAGCAGGTGGACTACACCCTGGCCTGGCGCCGCCTGGCGGACGCGGCTGCAGGCGATGAAGCCCCGCTGCGCGCGCTGTTTCCCGGCCAGCCGGGGCTGGAGCGCTGGCTGCAACGCTGGCGCCAACGCTGCGCCGCCGAAGATGCCGGCGCGCATGCCGCCGCCACCCGCGCCGCCGCCATGCGCCGCGTCAACCCCTGGCTGATCCCGCGCAACCACCGCGTCGAGGAGGCCCTGGCCGCCGCCTCCGACACAGGTGACCTGGCGCCCTTCGAGCAACTGCTCAACGCCCTGCGCCGTCCCTTCGACGAGGATGCGGCCCTGGCCCGCTTCGCCGAGCCGGCGCCGGGCGAGTTCATGGCGGAGTTCCGCACCTTCTGCGGCACGTAAGCGACGCCACACACCTGTCCCCGGCCAGAGCGGGCGTCGATACCCGAACACGGAGTAGCCCGGAACGATCGGCCGATGATTGTCCTAACGGGCATGACTTTGAGAAGACGCCCCGTAGCATGAAAGTCATGCCCGTTTCCCTCACCCCCAGCCCCTCTCCCGCCTGCGGGAGAGGGGAGCTTCAAGAGTCGCTGACGCGACTTTCACGTTAAAGTTTTCCCCGACACATCCGATAAAGACGTGTAGGGTTTTTTCGTAACGTGACCTGAAAAGGGCAAACCCATCGAAAGGTGGGGACGCAAAATCACCGGTCTAACGGGCTACGGCCCCATGACAGCGGGATTGCCAGGCAGGCGGCCGCATTGCGGCCGCGCTTGCCCAGCGTCCTCTCCCGATGCCTTGCCCCCCAGTGTCCGCGGCGGTACCGCCTGCGGTCGCGCGACCGTCGGGTCCTGCCGTCGCACGCATGGCAAGGACGATGATGGCTGTATCGGCTACACCTTTCGGCAATTCGGCTTGGCACGCTGCCGCGCGGGAGCGCGCCGATCCGCCCGCGGTCCTGCGGGAACTCGGCGAGATCGCCGGCATGCGCCTGGGCCTCGCCCTGGGCGTGGCGTTGCTGCGCGTCGCCGAACAACTGCAGACCCAGGGCGAACAGGCGGCTGCCTCCCTGGAGCAGGCGGCGCTGCTGGATGCCGCCCAGTTCGCGCGTTCCCGCAAACGCGACCTGGCAGACGACTTCCGCAGGTTTTTCGAGCAGCGCCATGCCCGCGCCTGCCGGACGAAATCCTCGCTGCTGGCCGGCTACGCCCTGGACGTGGACGTCGGGCAGCTGCGCGTGGTGGCCAACGAGCAGCTGGAAGAGATGCTCGACACCACCATTCTGCTGGAGGCCATCCGCGGCCGCTGCGCCAGCGCCCTGCACGGCCTGGCGGAACCCTGCCGCGCCTTGCTCGATGACAGCGCCTTGCAGTCTGCCGATCTGCCCATGGGACCGAAAACCATCGTTCAGGCGCTGGCCGACGCGCTCAATCTCCAGTTCTCCCGCATCGAGACCAAACAACGCGTGGTGCGCGCCCTGTGCCGGCATTGGCCGGAAGGCATCGAGCCAATCATGCGCGACCTGCTGGCCCAGCTCTCCGAACCAGAAGCCGGCGCGGCGGATGCGGCGGCCGGCGCGTCAACGGGCACGCCGCCCGCTGGCAAGGCGGCATCCCCCCGCATCGCGCGGCCCCTGGCCGACGAGAAGCTGGCCCTGGACGATGCGCGCGCCGTGGCCGCCGCCTGCGACGCGGTCGCCCGCGCCACCGCCGGCGGCCGCCTGCCGCGTGTCATCCTGGCTTTCCTGGAGGGGCCGTGGCAACTCCTGCTGGCCCGCATCCACGTGGCCTCGGGCGAGCAGGGCGAGGACTGGCGGGAAGCCCTGCGCACCATGCGGGAACTGGTTTGGAGCCTGTCCCCGCGCACCGCGCGGGAGGAGCGCGAGCGCCTGGTGGCCGCCCTGCCCGCCCTGGTGCGCAGGCTGGAAGATGGCCTGGAGCGCCTGGGCACGCCGGCGGAGCAGCGCGCGCCCTTTTTCGCCAGCCTGGCCAAGTATCACCTCAAGCTGGTCAATCTCTCCGGAATCATCGCCGGCATGGAGGCCACGCGCGCCGCCAACGCCGCGCCTCCCGCGCGGGATGTGCTGGAGGCCGGCCCGGAACGCCTGGAGATCGGCGCCTGCATCGAATTCACCGAGGCGGATGGCAGCCAGGTCGAACTGAAACTGGCCTGGGTCAGCGCCGGCAGCCATCTCTACCTGCTCACCAACCCGCACGGGCAGCGCGCCCTGTCGCTCAACGTCGGCGAGTTGCGCGAGCGCTTGCGGGATGGCACGGCGCGGGTGCTGCCCGCCGCGCGCGTGGAGGATGACTCCCGCGACGCGCGCATCCGCGACAAGAAAACCGCCTGAGGATGCAGCATCACGCCCATTCCCGTGCTGCCCGGCGCCGCTGCCGCGGGTCAAAACCGGGACGAGCGCCTGCCGGCGAGCGTCATCGACGAGCGCTACCGGGATGCCATGGGGCGCAAGCTGTGCCTGCTCGAATTGCACAGCCTGAAACGGTGAACACGGCCCACCTCGACGCCCTCATCCGGCGGGAGGGCCTGGACCTGTGAGGCGCGTCCGGCATCGTCGCCGCCGGACGGGGAGGCAGGATCAGCCGCCCGGACGGGTCTGGAAACTGCGCACCACCGCCGCCACCAGGGCTTCGATGTCGCAGGGCGTGAGATCGGGATAGGCGGTATGCAGCCGGTTCATCGCCTTGAAAAAGGCGGCTCCGTTCTGCGATTCCGGCTTTCCCAACAAAGGTCTGAGCAGGGTTTCCGCGGCCTTGAAGCGCTCCCTCAGGAGCAAATCGCGCCGGCGTTCGATGCGTTTCTCAAGCACGCGTTCGCGTGCGGCGCCGTGGGTTTCCATGACGTCTCCATCCACCATTTATCTGGTCTTTCCGGCCACTGCCGGGCTGCCACTATATCGGCGTAGCGTGACCGTCTTGTTACAAGCCTGGTAGTTATGGACCAGCACGCCGAGGGGCGAGATTGTGCACGAGTTTTTATGGGGATAATTGATTTATTTAATTGTTTGATCCAGGTCAAACAGCGCCTTGCGCCGGATGTCTCGCCCTACCCCGCCGCACCTTCGCCGCGATAGTCACAGCCCGAGGCGGCGGTTTCCATCA
This sequence comes from Hydrogenophilales bacterium, assembly GCA_037442845.1. GTDB lineage: Bacteria > Pseudomonadota > Gammaproteobacteria > Burkholderiales > Thiobacillaceae > PFJX01. The sequence goes on from JBBIPL010000020.1 coordinate 18,239, forward strand.
CCACCACCCGGCTCAGACCGGGCAGCGCAGGCGCCAGCCGCTCCCAGATCCAGCGCGCCAGATGTTCGCTGGTGGGATTCTCCAGGCCCGGCACGTCGTTCAGGCAACGATGGTCGAGGGCGGCGTGAATGGGCGCCCAGGCCCGCTGGAGTTCGGCGAAGTCGAGCACCCAGCCGAGCTCCGCATGCAGCGGTCCACGGACGTGGACCTCGACTTGGAACGAGTGGCCGTGCAGGCGCGCGCAGGGATGTTCGGGGGGCAGCCTGGGCAGCCGGCGCGCGGCTTCCAGGGAAAATCGGCTGAAGATTTCCATGGCTGGGGCGGGAATGGGGCGGAAACGCCATTGTCTTGCAGACTCCGCCGGCCTGACGGCAATGACGTAAAAAAACCGGGCGCTGCGCACCCGGTTATTGCGCGGCGAAGCTCCTCAGGCCTTGCGGCTTGCTTCCACCATGCGCTCGATGATCGGGCCGAGGATGACTTCCATGGCGAAGCCCATCTTGCCGCCGGGCACCACCAGGTTGTTGGGCCGCGACATGAAGGAGCCGGGGATCATCGACAGGAAGTAGGGGAAGTCCACGCCCTTGGGTTTGCGGAAGCGCACCACCACCAGGGATTCGTCCGGCGTCGGGATGTCGCGGGCGATGAAGGGGTTGGAGGTATCCACCAGGGGCACGCGCTGGAAGTTGATGTCGGTGCGCGAGAACTGGGGGGTCACGTAGTTCACGTAATCCGGCATGCGGCGCAGGATGGTGTCGACGATGGCATCGGCGGAATAGCCGCGCTCGGCGGCGTCGCGGTGGATCTTCTGGATCCACTCCAGGTTGACCACGGGCACCACGCCCACCGCCAGGTCCACGTACTTGGCCATGTCCACCTGGTCGGTCACCACCAGGCCATGCAGACCCTCGTAGAAAAGGATGTCACTCTTGGCGGGCATGTCCTCCCAAGGGGTGAACTCGCCGGGCTTCAGGTTGGTGCCGAGGCGGGCGTTGAGGGCGGCGGCTTCCTCGTCGCTGTGGATGTAGTAGCGCTTCTTGCCGGTGCCGGTCTCGCCGTAGGTTTTGAACATGTTGGCCAGGCCGGCGAAGTCGTTGGCTTCGGGGCCGAAATGGCTGAAGTGGCGGTTGCCGGCGGCCTCGGCCTTCTTCATGGCCTCCTTGAATTCCACCCGGCCCAGGCTGTGCATGCTGTCGCCCTCGACGACGACGGCGGACAGCTTCTCGCGGGTGAAGATGTGCTCGAAGGCGCGCTTGACGGTAGTGGTGCCGGCGCCGGACGAACCGGTGACGACCACGACGGGATGCTTCTTGGACATGGAAATTCCCCCTAAAAAATCTGCGAAACGTGAAAAGAGAAACGTGAAAAGCGCGCCGCCGCTCACGTGTCTCTTCGCGCAATGGTTTGTGAGTATAAACGCCGCCTCACCGGACTGTCACCCGAGCGGCGGGTATAATCCGCCCTTCCATCAAGCACATCCCGGAAGTCAGAGCAGCACATGGACGCCCATTACCATCCGGAGATCATCGAACCGGAAGCACAACAGCACTGGGAAGAAAAACAGATCTTCCGGGCCGTGGAAGACCCGGCCAGGCCCAAGTATTACTGCCTGTCGATGTTTCCCTACCCATCGGGCAAGCTGCACATGGGCCATGTGCGCAACTACACCATCGGCGACGTGCTGGCCCGCTACCACCGCATGAAGGGTTTCAACGTGCTGCAACCCATGGGCTGGGACGCCTTCGGCCTGCCGGCGGAGAACGCCGCCATCGCCAACGATGTCGCCCCGGCCGGCTGGACCTACGCCAACATCGACTACATGCGCGGCCAGTTGAAGCGCCTGGGCCTGGCCATCGACTGGTCGCGTGAACTGGCCACCTGCAAGCCCGACTACTACCGCTGGGAGCAGTGGCTGTTCACCCGCCTGTTCGAGAAGGGTCTGATCTACAAGAAGATGGCGACGGTGAACTGGGACCCGGCGGATTGCACCGTGCTCGCCAACGAGCAGGTCATCGACGGTCGCGGCTGGCGTTCCGGCGCCCTCGTGGAGAAGCGCGACATCCCCATGTACTTCTTCCGCATCACCGCCTACGCCGAGGAACTGCTGGCCGAACTCGACCACCTGCCGGGCTGGCCCGAGCGGGTGAAGACCATGCAGCGCAACTGGATCGGCAAGAGCTTCGGCGTCGAGATCCACTTCCCCTTGCTCCCCTCCCCCCCGGGGGGAGGGGCTGGGGGAGAGGGACGCCAGCAAGGCGAGCCGGGTTTCGAGCCACCCTCCGTCCTCAAGGTCTTCACCACCCGCGCCGACACCCTGTTCGGCGTCACCTACGTGGCCGTCGCCGCCGAGCATCCGCTGGCCCGGCAAGCCGCCGAGGGCAACCCCGAACTCACCGCCTTCATCGACGAATGCAAGCAGGGCAGCGTCGCAGAAGCCGACCTGGCGACGATGGAGAAGAAGGGCATGGACACCGGCCTCGTGGTCTATCACCCCTTCACCAACGAGCCGGTGCCGGTCTGGGTGGCCAACTACGTGCTCATGGGCTACGGCGAGGGCGCGGTGATGGCGGTGCCGGCCCACGACGAGCGGGATTTCGCCTTCGCCGAGAAATACGGCCTGCCGGTTCGGGCCGTGATACGACCCGAAGGTGAGGCGTCAGGGGTGAGGCGAGATGCGGATGAACGCGATGCGCCTCACGCCTCACCCCTCACGCCCCACCTGCCGTACATCGAGCACGGCGTCCTGTTCGACTCCGGCGACTTCTCCGGGCGCACCTCCGCCGAGGCCATCGACGCCATGGCCCTGGTGCTGAAGAACCTGGGCCTGGGCGAGAAGCGCACCACTTTCCGCCTGCGCGACTGGGGCATCAGCCGCCAGCGCTACTGGGGCTGCCCCATCCCCATCATCCACTGCCCGACCTGCGGCGACGTGCCGGTGCCGGACGAGCAGCTTCCCGTGGTGCTGCCCGAGGACGTGAAGATCGACGTCGGCTCGCCGATCAAGAAGATGCCGGCCTTCTACCAGTGCGCCTGTCCCAAGTGCGGCGGCCCGGCCGAGCGGGAAACCGACACCATGGACACCTTCGTCGAGTCCTCCTGGTACTACGCCCGCTATGCCTGCCCGGACAACGCCGGCGCCATGCTGGACGAGCGCGCCAACTATTGGCTGCCGGTGGACCAGTACATCGGCGGCATCGAGCACGCCATCCTGCATCTGCTCTACGCCCGTTTCTTCCACAAGCTGATGCGCGACGTGGGTTTGGTCACTTCGAATGAACCCTTCGCCAACCTGCTGACCCAGGGCATGGTCATCGCCGACACCTATTTCCGCGAGGCCGGCGACGGCAAGAAGCAGTGGATCAACCCGGCCGACGTGGAAACGAAGGACGGCGTCGCGGTGCTCAAGGCCGACGGCCAGCCGGTGCGTGTGGGCGGCGCCGAAAAAATGTCCAAGTCGAAGAACAACGGCGTCGATCCCCAGGCCCTCATCGACCAGTACGGCGCCGACACGGCGCGCCTGTTCATGATGTTCGCGGCGCCGCCGGAACAGTCCCTGGAGTGGAGCGACGCGGGCGTCGAGGGGGCGAACCGCTTCCTGCGTCGGCTGTGGAAGGCCGTGTACGAGCACGTGCAAGCGGGGATCGTCCAAGCCTACGCGGGCGGCGAGCTGCCGCCCCCCGCGCGGGACTTCCGCCGCCAGTTGCACCAGACCATCGCCAAGGTCAGCGACGACATCGAGCGGCGCAAGCAGTTCAACACCGCCATCGCCGCCATCATGGAGCTGATGAACGCCCTGACGAAACTGGAAGGCGCCGATGCGGCCACAAGATCGGTCAAGCAGGAGGCCCTGGAAGCGGTGGTGCTCATGCTGTCGCCCATCGTCCCCCACATCTGCCGCACCCTCATCAAGGCCCTGAAGCCCGGCGCCTGCATGGTGGGCTCGCCCTGGCCGGCGGCGGACGAGAGCGCCTTGGCGCGGGACGAGATCGAGCTCATGCTGCAGGTCAACGGCAAGCTGCGCGGCAAGCTCCGCGTCTCGGCGGACGCGGCCAGGGAAGTCATCGAGGCCGCCGCCCTGGCGAGCCCCGAGGTGCAAAAGTTCATGCAAGGCAAGCCGGCGAAGAAGGTGGTGGTGGTGCCCGGCCGCCTGGTCAACGTGGTGGTCTGACGAGGAGCGCATGGTGAAGCGATGGACCTGGACCCTGCTGGCCGGGGTGTTGTTGCTGGTAGGCCTCGCCGGCTGCGGTTTCCAGTTGCGCGGCCAGTCCCAGTTACCTTTCGATTCCGCTTTCGTCGAGGCGAACGCGAATTCCAGCCTGGGCAAGGCGCTGCGCGACTTCCTCGCCCTGGAGAACAAGCTGGCAGACAAGGCCGAGAACGCGAGCATCCGCGTGCTGCTGGCCGAGGAATCCCGCGACAAGAGCATTCTCGCCCTGTCCGGCGGCGGCAAGGTGCGCGAATACCGGCTCACCCTGCGCTTCCTCTTCGCCGTCTACGACGCCAAGGGCCGCGAACTCGTCGCCCCCTCGGAAATGGTGCAAATACGCGACTATTCCTTCAACGACTCCGAACTCCTGGCGAAGACGGTGGAGGAAGCCACGCTGTACCGGTCCATGGAACAGAACGCCCTGCAACAGGTGCTGCGCCGCCTGTCCTTCATTCCGCGATGAAGCTGCGCGGCGAGCAGCTCGACGACGCGCTGAGGAAAAACCTGGCCGAGGTCTGGCTGATCAGCGGTGACGAGCCCCTGCTGGTGGACGAGGCGCTGGCGCGCATCCGCGCCGCCGCGCGCGCGCGCGGGTACGACGAGCGTCAGTCGCATCAGGCGGAGACCGGCTTCGACTGGCGCGCCTGGCTGGCGGGTTTCGATTCCCTGTCCCTGTTTTCCAGCCGCCGGCTGGTGGAACTGCGCCTGCCCACCGGAAAACCCGGGGTGGAGGGCGGCAAGACCCTGGAAGCCTGGGCCGCCCAGCCCCCCGCCGACACCCTGCTGCTGGTGATCACCCCCCGCCTGGACAAAGCTAGCCTGGCCAGCAAGTGGGCGAGCGCCCTGGAAAAGGCGGGCATCGCCGTGCAAACCATGCCCCCCGCGCTGGATCGTCTGCCGGACTGGATCGGCCAGCGTCTGCTGCGCCATGGCCTGAAGACGAACCGGGAAACGCTCGCCTGGCTGGCCACGCGGGTGGAAGGCAACCTGCTGGCCGCTCACCAGGAAATCGAGAAGCTGGCCCTGCTGCTGCCCCCCGGCAACCTGGACCTGGCCACCGCCCGCAGCGCCGTGGCGGATCTGGCGCGCTACGATGTGGGCGATCTCTCGGAAGCTTTCCTCAAGGCCGACGCCGCCCGGTTTTGCCGCATACTGGACGGCCTCAAGGCGGAAGGCGAAGGCCTGCCCCTGGTGCTGGCGGTGGTGGGCAACGAAATCCGCACCCTCTACCGTCTGGCCGCCGGCCTGGGCCGGGGCCGCCGCCTCGCCGACCTGATGCAGGAGGCCCGCGTCTGGGAAAGTCGCCAGGGCCTGGTGGAACGGGCCTTGAAACGGGCCGGCCCGGAACGCCTGGCCTGGGCCATGACCGCCCTGGCCCGCCTGGACCGGGCGGCCAAGGGCCTGCTGAAGGAAGACGCCTGGGACGAGTTGAAACAACTGGGCCTGGCCCTCATGCACAGGGGGCGGGCGCCGGCATTCACGCCGATCTAGTTTTTCCGAAGCGGCCTCGGCCGCTTCCCTGATGCACGGAGTACGCGATGGACATCAAGACCTACATGCAAACCCTCGGGCAACAGGCCCGGACGGCGTCCGCCGCCATGGCGCGCGCCTCCACCCAGGCCAAGAACGATGCCCTGACGGAACTCGCCCGCCTGCTGCGCGCGGCGGGCGCGCCGCTGGCCGAGGCCAACGCGCGCGACATCGCCCAGGCCGAGGCGGCCGGCCTGGCCGCGCCCATGGTGGACCGCCTGCGCCTGACGGAAAAAATCATCGACACCATGGCCGCAGGCTGCGAGCAACTGGCCGCCATGCCCGATCCCGTCGGCGAGATCACCGGCGTCAAGCGCCGTCCCACCGGCATCAGTGTGGGCCAGATGCGGGTGCCCCTGGGCGTGTTCGGCATGATCTACGAGAGCCGGCCCAACGTCACCATCGAAGCGGCGTCCCTGGCCATCAAGAGCGGCAACGCCTGCATCCTGCGCGGCGGCACGGAAGCCATCCAGTCCAACCTGGCCCTGTGGCAACTGGTGCGCCAGGCCCTGACAGCCGCCGGCCTGCCCGGCGACGCGGTGCAACTGGTGGAAACCACCGACCGGGCCGCCGTCGGCGAGCTCATCACCCTGCCCGCCTTCGTCGACGTCATCATCCCCCGCGGCGGCAAGGGCCTCATCGAGCGCATCAGCAACGAAGCCAGGGTGCCGGTCATCAAGCACCTGGACGGCAACTGCCACACCTACGTGGACGCCGAGTTCGACCTGGACAAGGCCCTGGTGGTCACCGAGAACGCCAAGACCCAGAAATACAGCCCCTGCAACGCCACCGAATCCCTGCTGGTGCACGAGCAGGCCGCCGCCAGCTTCCTGCCGCGCATCGGCGCCATCTTTGCCGCCAAGGGGGTGGAGATGCGCTGCGACGCCGGCGCCAAGGCCATCCTCGCCAGAGTGGCCAACGCCAAGCTGGCGGATGCGACCGAGGAGGACTGGTACACGGAATACCTGGCCCCCATTATCAGTATCAAGCTGGTGGCCAGCGTCGACGAGGCCATCGCCCACATCAACCGGTACGGCTCGCACCACACCGACGCCATCCTCACCACCAACCATCCCAACGCCATGCAATTCATCCGCGAGGTGGATTCCAGCTCGGTGATGATCAACGCCTCCACCCGCTTCGCCGACGGCTTCGAGTACGGCCTGGGCGCCGAGATCGGCATCTCCACCGACAAGATCCACGCGCGCGGCCCGGTCGGCCTGGAGGGCCTCACCAGCCAGAAGTGGGTGGTGCTCGGCGACGGCCACATCCGTGGCTGACGGCGGCAGGAGCAACAAGTGAGGAGAAAAGGCGAAGCCTCCCCGCCTCACGCCTCACGCCTCACGCCTCGCCCGCGGGCCATCGGCCTGCTCGGCGGCACCTTCGATCCCATCCACTATGGCCATCTGCGCATGGCCGAGGAACTGGCCGAAGCCCTCGACATCGACCAGGTCCGCCTCATCCCCGCCGGCAGTCCGCCGCATCGCGGCCAGCCGCGCGCAGCTTCGCCGCATCGCCTGGAAATGGCGCGGCGGGCGGTGGCCGGCAATCCCCGCTTCCTGCTGGACGAGCGTGAAATCCGGCGCGAACGGCCCAGCTACAGTGTCGACACCCTGATCGACCTGCGCGCCGAACTGCCCCTTGGCACGCCCCTGGTGCTGTTCATGGGCAGCGATGCCTTCCTCGGCCTGAGCACCTGGCATGCCTGGGAAAAGCTGTTCGACCTGGCCCATGTCGCCGTCGCCCACCGGCCCGGATTTTCCACGGCCCTGTGGGAGGACGCCCTGCCCGACGTCTTGCGCAGGCAACTGGCGCGGCGGCGTTGCGACCTGCCCGGCGAACTGGCCGAGCTGCCCGCCGGGCGGATCCACCTGAGCCCCATCACCCAACTGGAAATCTCCGCCAGCCAGATCCGCGACCTCTGCCTGCGCGGCCGCAGCACGCGCTACCTGCTGCCCGACCCCGTCATCGACTACATCAACGAGAAGCAACTCTATGTCTGAATCGCCGAGCACCGAGCAACTCACGCAAATCGCCGTCGCCGCCCTCGAAGACATCAAGGGCAAGGACATCACGGTCATCGATGTGGCGCATCTGTCCTCCCTGTTCGAGAGCATGATCATCGCCAGCGGCGATTCCAACCGCCAGGTGCGCGCCCTGGCGGACAACGTGCAGAAGAAGCTGAAGGAGGCGGGCGCCGAGATCCTCGGCATCGAAGGCGAGCAGGTGGGCGAATGGGTATTGGTGGACGCGGGAGGACTGGTGGTGCACGTCATGCATCCGGCGGTGCGCCTGCATTACAACCTGGAAGAGCTCTGGGGCGCGGCGCGCATGGCCCGGCGGGCCGCCTGAGATCGCCCGGGCGCACCAATAAAAAAACCCCGGCGCCCCACAACGCCGGGGTTACAGGAAAGCTCAGGCCATCAGCGCACGACCTGGGGCATGACGTCGAGCACGACGTGGGTGTCGCGATTCACCAGAACGATGTCATTGCCGACGACGTAGCGGGTATAGGGCGCCGGCAGGTCGGGCAGCTTGCTCAACAGCTTGCCGGGCAGTTTCGCCGGCCGCTGACCGGGCGGCAGGACGTCGCCGACTTTCGCGCTTTGCGGCGGCAGGGTTCCGCTGGGTTTGCCATAGTAGGCCTCGACGGCGGCGCGATCGCTGGCGGAGAACTTCATGCCCGAGCTATCGCCGCCGCCAGCCGCGCTCTTGTCCCCCTGGCTGGCGCAGCCGGCCAACAGGGCGGCGGCGGTAAAGATCAGAAAGTCGCGTCTTTCCATGCTTGTCCCCTCACGCTTTATGGCTAAGGCGTTCTATGTATCAAACCCACGGCGCAAACTCTTTGAGGCGTATCAAGATTTTC
>JBBIPL010000021.1:0-22019 GCA_037442845.1 Hydrogenophilales bacterium
ACAAGGTTTCGTCCTTCGCCGCGCCCGCAGGCACGCCCGCGAACAGCACCGACAACCGCATCATCCACGGCGACAACCTGGAAGCCCTGAAAAGCCTGCTGCCCGAATTCGAGGGCCGGGTGAAGTGCATCTACATCGACCCGCCGTATCGGTTGCTGGCGGAGGATGGGGCGATGTTCGTCTCGATTGATGATGTGGAACATGCCCATCTTCGTTTGCTGCTCGACGAAATCTTCGGTCGTCAGAACTTCCTGGCTAATTTTGTTGCACTAACCAAAACCCCGGCGGCCACTTCAACTTCCTCCATCTGTTCCAGAGTCGCTGACGCGACTTTCACGTTAACAGCCATCCGCGCCACCTCCAACGATCAGCCACCGTCACTCGCGGGGGACCTCACTCCGCCGCTATTTCCCCACCGCCACCCACACCCCGTCCCAGTCGCCGGGCGGCGGGTTTTCCCGGAAGGCGCGGATGCGTTCCAGGAACACCCGGCTGGGGCCGTCGTCCGGGCTCTGTTCCAGGCACGCGTTGAAGGCCTGTTCGGCGCCGTCCCAGTCGCGCGCGCGGTAGCGGGCCAGGGCCGCTTCAAAAGCAGTGGCGAGGGCCTCGGCGGCGCCGTCGCCGCGACGGCCGAGCAGTTCGTACACCCGCTCGGGCTCCTCCCGTCCCAGCACGCGCAGGAGGTCGAGCTCCCGGAAGACGAAGGCGTCGCCAACGAGTTTGCGGGTCCGTTCGCTGGCCAGGATGCGGCTGCGGTAGAACTTGTTGGCCTGTTCCAGGCGCGAGGCGAGGTTCACGGTGTCGCCGATGACGGTGTAGCCGCGCGCGGTTTCCGAGCCGATGTTGCCCACCAGAACCTCGCCGCTGGCGATGCCCATGCGCGCCTCCACGTCGGGCAGGCCGTGGCGCACGCCGAGCAGGTTGGGCAGGTCGGCGCGGAATTCGTCCAGCCTGGCGAGCTGGTCCAGCGCGGCCTCGCAGCAGAGGACCGCGTGCGAACCCTCTTCGGTGAAGGGCTGGCCCCAGAAGGCCATGACCGAATCGCCGATGTACTTGTCGATGATGCCCTGGCGGGCGCGGATGACTTCCGCCATGAGGGCGAAGTAGCGGTTGAGGAAGCGCACCGCGGCGTCCGGGGTGAGGCCCTCGCATAGCCGCGTGAAGCCGGCCAGGTCGGAGAAGAACACGCTCATCTCGTGGCGCTCGCCGCCGTCGGCCGGCAGGCGCTTGTCGAGCAGGCCGCGGACGATGCGCGGGTCGACGTACTGGCCGAAGGTGGCCTTGATGTGTTCCTTCTCGCGCAGGCCTACCACCATGTGGTTGAAGGAGTCGGCCAGGGTGGCGAGTTCGTCGCGCGTCTGCACCAGGATTTCCACCTGCAGGTCGCCGTGCTCCACCGATTGCGTGCCCTTGAGCAGGCGGCGGATGGGCTCCACCAGGGAGCGGCTCACCAACCAGGCGAAGATCAGTCCCAGGCTGGTGGCGATGGCGGTGATGATCCAGTTCAGCCGCACCGCCCGCTCCTCCTCCGCCTTGGCGCGGGCGGCGGTGTCGCTGGTGAGCTTGTTGAGCAGGTCGATGGTCTTGCCGATCTCGCCGTCGAGCTTGTCCTTCTCGCGCAACAGGCTCTCCCGCACCAGTTCGGCGGAACGGCGCGTGCCCTCCTCCGCCTCGATCTGGTAGAGGCGGAAGCTGCGGTGGAAATCCTGGCGCGCGGTCTGCACTGCGGGCAGTTGCCGGCCCAGCACAGCCAGGGTGACGCGGTCCAGTTGCAGGCCGCGGTCGGCCTCCGCCTCGCCCAGCATGCGCAGGGAGGAATCGACGATCTGGTCGGCGTTGACGCCGCGGTCGTCGAAGCCGCGCGATTCCCGGGCCAGGAAGTCCGCGTCGGGCTTGGCCGCCTGCATGCCCAGCAACACCCGCTCCATGTGCACCATCTGCTGGCGCACCAGGATTTCCACGCTGGCCACCTGCTGCTGCAGCGGCAGGTAGTAGTCGGAAAGCGCGCGCACCTGGTTGTTGAGCTGGCGCGAGTTGAGCACCGACAGCCAGGTCACCGCCACCATCAGGGCCAGCAGGACCAGGGTGATGCCGAAGATCTTCAGGCGGATGGGGCGGCGCATGGGGGTGAGGGGTGAGGGGTGAGGGGTGAGGCGTGAGGCGTGAGGCGCACAGACTGCAACTTGGGGGGGGCGGCGTCAACACGTCCGGCGCCGGCAAGTGCTTGCCAAGCCGGCGGGCACGCTCGACACTGGGGTCATGTTCTCCTTCCCGCGCAGTCCGCCTCTCGCCCTGCTGCCGCCCGCCCCGGCGCGCGTCCTGCGCAGCATCCCCGGCCTCATCGTCCTTGCCGTGCTCGCCCTGGCCCTGGGCGAACCCATGCGCGCCCACTCCGACGCGCTGGTCACTGCCGCCGCGCCCCTGGGCATCCTGTCGCTGCAATTCGCCTGCGGGGCGGATGCCGCCCGGACCATCCTGGCGAGCTGGGATGCGCCGATGCTGGTGGACGCGCGTCTGAGCCTGTACTGGGACATGGCCTTCGCTCCGGCCTACGGCCTCGCCCTGGCCGCCCTGAGCGAACGCCTGACGGCAGGCGCCGGCCGGCGGCGAAGCGCTCCCGGCGGCCCTTTCACCGCCTGGCTGCCGCTGCTGGCGGCGGCAGCCGACCTGCTGGAAAACGCCCTGCATCTGATGCTGCTCGCCGACGGCGCGGCCGCCCTCGCCTCCCCGGCCTGCGCCGCCGCCCTGCTGAAATGGGCGCTGCTGGCCGCCTGGCTGGCGAGCGTGCTGGCCACCCTGTTCGGCCGCCGACGTTAAGCGCCCCTTTCAGCCGGATTCGAACGTCCCAGACTTGGCGGGACGCCGCCGTTTCCGGGCATAATGCCCCGTTCGCCATCACCTTCGCCCGCACACTCCCGGCCAGCCCCTTCATGCGCGCCCAGGATCCCGCCCCCCAGGACCCCAGCTCCCGCTACGCCGAAAAAGACGTGGCGGCCTGGCTGGGCGATTGGGTGGTGACCAAGGGGCGCGGCTATCTGGACGCCGTCGAGGACCTGCGCATCGAGGCGGAAACCATCACCGCCGCCGTCAAGGGCACGCGGCCCCGCCCCTACCGCGTCGACATCCGCTTCCAGCCCGCCCAGTCGGGCGACCTGCGTCCCCGCTTCTACTGCTCGTGCCCGGTGGGCGGCCACTGCAAGCACGCCGCGGCGGTCCTGCTTAAGGCCCTGGAGGAACGCGAGCACCCCGATCAGGTGCGGCCCGAAGTGCTGAACTGGGTGCAGGAACTGCGCCGACTCGCCGACACCCCGAAGGAGGTCAAGCGCGTCAAGGCGGCGCCCAGCTTCCGTTTGTTCTACGTGCTGGACGGCCCCGACGCGCGCGGCGACTACCGCGTCAACTGCTACAAGGCGCGCACCGACGCGCTGGGCCGTCCCACCGGCGCCCTGCAGCACTGGATCGGCTTCGAGCGGGCGCTGACCACGCCGCCGCAGTTCGTCGACGAAGAGGATCTGTTCATCCTGCGCCTGCTCTGGAACCATCACCCGCGCGAGCGCCACGGCGATGCCCTGGCCATCGATGGCCGCCAGGGCGACGAGGTGCTGCGCCGCATGCTGGCCACCAGCCGCTGGCTGATGGACCGCGAGACGCGGCTGCCCTGGCGGCTGGGCGCGGAGCGCAACGCCACCCTGGCCTGGCGGCCGGACGCGCGCGGACGCCTGCACGCGCGCCTGAGCAGCCGGCCGGAATCGGCCCGCGCGATTCCGCTGGATCCGCCCTGGTACCTGGACCCGCTGGCCGGCGAGACCGGAGTGCTGCGTACCCAGGTGCCGCCGCATCTGCTCAGGCAGTTGCTCACCGGCCCCGCCCTCTCGCCCTCGGAGGCCCAGGTGGTGGCCGCCATCCTGGCCGAAGTCGCCCCCGACCTGCCGGCGCCGGCCCTGGACAGCGACGCCTTCCGCCTGGTCGAAGCGCCCCTCACGCCCATCCTGCAGGTGTTCACCGCCCACATCTACGGCCTGTCCGGCTATCGCGACTACAGCGACGAATGGAACCGCCGCCTGTTCGATTACGCGGTGCCGGTGTTCCGCTATGGCGAGCATCGCTTCGGCCTCGATGAGAAACGCGAATTCGCCACCCTCGCCAGCGGCGAAACCGTGCGCGTGCGCCGCGACGCGGTGGCCGAGGCCCGCCTGATCGAATGCCTGGCGGAACTGGGTTTCACGCAGATTCCCGCGCACGTGATCTATGCCGCCCGCCCGCTGCCCAGGCCCAGCTTCGGCCTGGCCAGCGAGGCCGACTGGGAGGACTTCAAATCCACCCTGCTGCCGCGCCTGCGCGAGGCCGGCTGGGAAGTGGAACTGCCCGCCGACTTCCGCCACGAGTACGTGGACGTCGAGGACTGGCAGGCGGAGATCGGCGAATCCGCGCCGGGCTGGTTCGACCTGTCCATGGGCATCGTCGTCGAAGGCCGCCGCCTGGCCCTGGCGCCGCTGCTGGCGGGGCTGTTCAACCGCGAGCCGCGCTGGCTGGATCCGCGCACCCTGGAAGCCATTCCCGAGCAGGCCACTGTCGCCCTGGACGGGCCCGACGGCCGTCGCATCCGCGTCAAGGCGGAACGCTTGAAGCCGCTGGCGCGCACGCTGCTGGATCTGTTCGACGGCGGCGTGCAGCAGGACGGCCGCATCCGCGTCGCCCGCCTGGACGCGCCGCGCCTGGCGGAACTGGCCGACTCGGGCCGCTGGCGCTTGCGCGGCATGGATGCCGTGCGCCGGTTGGCGGACCGCCTGCTGCGCACCGGCGGCGTCAAGCCGGCGCCGACGCCGCCCGGCTTCGCCCTGGAGTTGCGGCCCTACCAGCAGGAAGGTCTGGCCTGGCTGCAATACCTGCGCGAACAGGATCTTTCCGGCATCCTCGCCGACGACATGGGCCTGGGCAAGACCGCGCAGACCCTCGCCCACCTGCTCGCGGAAAAAGAGGCCGGCCGCCTGGACAGGCCGGCCCTGGTGGTGCTGCCCACCTCCCTCATCTTCAACTGGAAACACGAGGCCGCGCGCTTCGCGCCGGGCCTCAGGGTGCTCTCCCTGCACGGCAAGGACCGGCACGCGCAGTTCGAGCACATCGCCGAACACGATGTCGCCCTTACCACCTACCCCCTGCTCTGGCGCGACCACGAGGCGCTGGAGAAGCAGGACTACCACCTGCTCATCCTCGACGAGGCGCAGACCGTGAAGAACGCCGGCAGCCAGGCCGCCCAGGTAGTGCGCCGCCTCAAGGCGCGGCACCGGCTGTGCCTGACCGGCACCCCGCTGGAGAACCACCTGGGCGAGCTGTGGGCGCAATTCGACTTCCTGCTGCCCGGCTTTCTCGGCGACGCCAAGTCCTTCGCCCGCACCTGGCGCACGCCCATCGAGAAACATGGCGACAACGCCCGCCGCGCGCTGCTGGCGCGGCGCCTGCGGCCCTTCATCCTGCGCCGGCGCAAGGAGGAAGTGGCGCGCGAGCTGCCGCCGAAGACCACCATCCTGCGCACCGTCGAACTGGAGGGCGGCCAGCGCGACCTCTACGAAACCGTGCGCAGCGCCATGGACGCGCGGGTGCGCGAAGCCATCGCCGACCTCGGCTTCAACCGCAGCCGCATCGTCATCCTCGACGCCCTGCTCAAGCTGCGCCAGGTCTGTTGCGACCCGCGCCTGCTGAAGTCGGAAAGCGCGCGCAACGTGCGCGAACGCGCCAAGCTCGACCTGCTCATGGCCATGCTGCCGGAACTGGTGGAGGAAGGCCGGCGCGTGCTGCTGTTCTCGCAGTTCACCAGCATGCTCGACCTGATCCGCGCGGAACTGGACCAGGCCGGCCTCGGTTACGTCGAACTCACCGGCGCCACGCAGGACCGGGAAACCCCCATCCGCCGCTTCCAGGACGGCGAGGCGCCGATCTTCATGGTCAGCCTCAAGGCCGGCGGCGTCGGCCTCAACCTCACCGCCGCCGACACCGTCATCCACTACGACCCCTGGTGGAACCCGGCGGTGGAGAACCAGGCCACCGACCGCGCCCACCGCCTCGGCCAGACCAAGCCGGTGTTCGTCTACAAGCTCATCGTCGCCGGCAGCATCGAGGAGAAGATCCTCGCCCTGCAGGAGAAGAAAGCCGAGTTGGCCGCCGGCATCCTGTCCGAGGACGCCCAGGGCATGGACAAGTTCGGCGAGGCGGATCTGGCGGCCTTGCTGGCGCCGTTGCCGTGAGCACGGGGCATCTGCCGGCGCATTTCCCCGCCCTGCCGGTATCGCCATGATCCGCCTGCAGAAACTCACCCTCATCCGCGGCGCCAAGCCCCTGCTGGAAGCGGCCGATCTCACCCTCAATCCGGGCGAGAAGGTGGGCCTCATCGGCGCCAACGGCTCCGGCAAGTCCAGCCTGTTCGCCCTGCTGCGCGGCGAGCTGCACGCGGACGCGGGCGACCTGGACTTCCCCGCCCGCTGGCGCATCGCCCACGTGGCCCAGGAAACCCCGGCCCTGGAACGCTCGGCCCTGGATTACGCCATCGACGGCGACACCGCCCTGCGCCGCCTGGAGCAGGAGTTGGCGGAAGCCGAGGCAGCCCACGACGGCCACCGCATCGGCGAGCTCCACGCCGCCCTGTCCGACGCGGATGCCTACACGGCGCGCTCGCGCGCCGAGCAACTGCTGGCCGGCCTGGGCTTCGCGCGGGAGCAACTGGCGCGGCCGGCGGCCAGCTTCTCCGGCGGCTGGCGCATGCGCCTCAATCTGGCCCAGGCCCTGATGCGCCCCTCGGACCTGCTGCTTCTGGACGAGCCCACCAACCACCTCGACCTGGACGCCATCCTCTGGCTGGAGGACTGGCTCAAGCGCTATGCCGGCACGCTGATCATCATCTCCCACGACCGCGACTTCCTCGACGGTGTGGTGAACGTCATCGCCCACATCGACCAGAAGAAGCTCGTGCGCTACGCCGGCAACTATTCCGCCTTCGAACAGCAGCGCGCCATCCACCTGGCCCTGTCGCAGGCCGCCTACGAAAAGCAGGCGCGCGAACGTGCCCGCCTGCAATCCTTCATCGACCGCTTCAAGGCCAAGGCCACCAAGGCCAAGCAGGCGCAAAGCCGCATGAAGATGCTGGCGAAGATGGAGGATCTGGCTCCCATCCACGCCGCCGCCGCCTTCAGCTTCGAATTCCGCGAGCCGGAGCGGGCGCCGAACCCGTTGCTGGTGCTGGAGGAGGTGACGGCGGGCTACCTTGCCCGTCATTCCGGCGAAAGCCGGAATCCAGAATTTGACGACAAGTCCTGGGCCCCGGCCTCCGCCGGGGTGACGTCCATTCCCATCCTCTCCGGCATCAACCTCACCCTCCAGGCCGGTCAGCGCATCGGTCTGCTGGGCGTCAACGGCGTCGGCAAGTCCACCCTGATCAAGACCCTGGTGGGGGAACTGCCGCCCTTGTCCGGCACGGCCACCCTGGGCAAGGGCCTGGCCATCGGCTATTTCGCCCAGCATCAGGTGGAGATGCTGCGCCACGACCAATCCCCCCTCTGGCACCTGCAAAAACTCGCCCCCACCGCGCGCGAGCAAGATCTGCGCAACTTCCTCGGCGGCTTCAACTTCGCCGGCGACATGGCCACCACGGTCATCGCCCCCTTCTCCGGCGGCGAGAAGGCGCGCCTGGCCCTGGCCCTGATCGTCTGGCAACGCCCCAACCTGCTGCTCTTGGACGAACCCACCAACCACCTGGACCTGGAAACCCGCGAAGCCCTCACCGTCGCCCTGGCCCAGTTCGAGGGCAGCCTGGTGCTGGTCTCGCACGACCGCCACCTGCTGCGCGCCGCCACCGACGAATTTCTCATCGTCGCCGACGGCGGCCTGAAACCCTTCGACGGCGACCTCGACGATTACCGCGACTGGCTGTTCAAGACCAAGCTGGCGAAGACGGAAACGCCCGCCTCCACCTCCGAAGCCAAACCGGAACCGACGCGGGAAAGCGGCGATCGCAAGGAACAGAAGCGCCAGGAAGCCGAGGCCCGCCAGCGTCTTTCCGCGCAACGCAAACCCATCGAGGCCCGCATCAAGCGCCTGGAAGAACTGATGGACCGGCTCAATACCCGCAAGAGCAGCCTCGATGCCCAGCTGGCGGATGCCGCCATCTACGCCGAGGCCCAGAAGGAGGCCTTAAAACAGGCCCTGTTCGAGCAAGCCCAGGTCACCAGGGAACTGGAGGAACTGGAAGCCGAGTGGCTGGAGCGGCAGGCGGCCCTGGAAGCAATGAGTGCCTGAACGCCCTGGAACTTGGCCAAGTTAGCCAAGTTCAATAGACTTCTCCCCATTCACGCCGCCTTGAGGTGCGCCATGCAAGTCAACATGCTCGAAGCCAAGAATCAGCTCTCCAAGCTGGTGAAAGCCGCCCTGGCCGGCGAGGAAGTCATCATCGCCAATCATGGGGTGCCGGCGGTGCGGCTGGTGGCGGTAGCGCCCACCCACCGCACCGTGGGCTGGGGCAGCCTGAATGTTGTGCCGGAAGTCATCGACGCTGCCTTCAACCAGGAACTGGATGAACAGATTGCGGCGGAACTCAACAACAGCCGTCTCTTTCCCGAATCCTGATGCGCCGCCTTCTGCTGGATACCCATGTTGCCCTCTGGTGGCTCACGGCTCATCCGCGTCTGGACGAAGCCACGCGGACATTGATCGCCGAGTCCGCATGCCTGCTGTCCGTCGTTTCCGTTTGGGAAGTCGCCATCAAATTCAAGCTTGGCAAACTCCCCGTGGCCCCCGATGCGCTGCTGGCCGCCGCTCGATCCGCCCACATCGGCCTGCTGGCCGTCACAGCCGAGCACGCAGTGGCCACGGTCGCCCTGCCGTTGCTGCATGGCGATCCGTTCGATCGTTTGCTGCTCGCCCAGGCGGGGCACGAACATCTGCAATTCTTGACCGCTGACGGCGTGTTCCGCGACTACGGCGGCGACCTGCTTTTCATCTGACCCCACACGAGACAACCGAATGGCCCAATACGTCATGTCCATGCTCCGCGTGAGCAAGATCGTTCCCCCCAAGCGCCAGATCATCAAGGACATCTCCCTGTCCTTCTTCCCCGGCGCCAAGATCGGCCTCTTGGGCCTGAACGGTTCCGGCAAGTCCACGGTACTGAAGATCATGGCCGGCGTCGACCAGGATTACGACGGCGAGGTGCAGCGCCTGGCCGGGATTTCCATGGGCTATCTGCCCCAGGAGCCGCAACTCGACCCCGAGAAAAGCGTGCGCGACGAGGTGGAAGCCGCGCTGGGCGAAGTCATGCAGGCCAAGCAGAAACTGGAAGAGGTCTACGCCGCCTACGCGGAAGCCGATGCCGATTTCGACCAGCTCGCCGAGGAGCAGGCGCGGCTGGAAGCCATCATCTCCGCCTCTGGCGCCGACGCCGAGCACCAGATCGAAATCGCCGCCGACGCCCTGCGCCTGCCGCCCTGGGAGGCGCTCATCAAGAACCTCTCCGGCGGCGAGAAGCGCCGCGTGGCCCTGGCCAAGCTGCTGCTGTCCAAGCCGGACATGCTGCTGCTGGACGAACCCACCAACCACCTGGACGCGGAATCCGTGGAGTGGCTGGAACAGTTCCTGGTGCGCTTCCCCGGCACCGTCATCGCCGTCACCCACGACCGCTACTTCCTCGACAACGCCGCCGAGTGGATCCTGGAACTGGACCGCGGCCACGGCATCCCCTGGAAGGGCAACTATTCGTCCTGGCTGGAACAGAAGGAAGCCCGCCTGGAAACCGAGAACAAGCAGATCGACGCGCACATGAAGGCTATGAAGCAGGAGCTGGAGTGGGTGCGGCAGAACCCCAAGGCGCGCCAGGCCAAGTCCAAGGCGCGCCTGGCCCGCTTCGAGGAGATGAACACCTTCGAATACCAGAAGCGCAACGAAACCCAGGAAATCTTCATCCCGCCCGGCGAACGCCTGGGCGACAAGGTCATCGAGTTCAACGGCGTCAGCAAATCCTTCGGCGACCGCCTGCTCATCGACAACCTGTCATTCAGCATCCCGCCCGGCGCCATCGTCGGCATCATCGGCCCCAACGGCGCCGGCAAATCCACCCTGTTCCGCATGATCCAGGGCAGGGAGCAGCCGGACGCCGGCGCCATCGACATCGGCCCCACCGTCAAGATCTCCTCCGTCGACCAGTCGCGCGAGGGCCTGGAGAACGACAAGACGGTCTTCGACGCCGTCGCCCAGGGCGCCGACATCCTCACCGTCGGCAAGTTCGAGATGCCCTCCCGCGCCTATCTCGGCCGCTTCAACTTCAAGGGCGCCGACCAGGGCAAGATCGTCGGCAAGCTCTCCGGCGGCGAGCGCGGCCGCCTGCATCTGGCGAAAACCCTGATCCAGGGCGGCAACGTGCTGCTGCTGGACGAACCCTCCAACGACCTCGACGTGGAGACCCTGCGCGCCCTGGAGGATGCGCTCCTGGAGTTCGCCGGCTGCGTGCTGGTGATCAGCCACGACCGCTGGTTCCTGGACCGCATCGCCACCCACATCCTGGCCTGCGAAGGCGACTCGCACTGGGAATTCTTCGCCGGCAACTACCAGGAATACGAGGCCGACAAGAAACGGCGACTGGGCGAGGAAGGGGCGAAGCCCAGGCGAATTCGCTACAAGCCGATCAGCCGGTAGAGGTTGACCCCAGCCCGAGGCGAGGTGGGTGTGCTTGCCATGCCATCCACGGACAGTAAACTAACACCACTTAGTTCATAGGAGCGGCGCATGCTCACCGTCAACATCCACGATGCCAAAACCCAGCTTTCCAAGCTGGTGGACCAGGCTGCCCAGGGCGAAGCGTTCATCATCGCCAAGGCGGGCAAACCGATGGTCAAGGTGGTGCCTCTGGAACCCGCGGAGGCCGGCGCCGCCAGCCGCCTGGGTTTCATGGCCGGGGAATTCTCGGTGCCCGACGACTTCGACCAAATGAGCCGCCAGGAAATCGAGCGCCTGTTCACGGGCGGCAAGGCTTGAACCCGGATTGTCCATTAGGCGGCCCTGCGGGCCTACGCGCGCCCTGGCGGCCGGATCGCGGCCACCCCAGGCGCGCGGCCTGCTGCTGGACCCCTCCAACCAACTGGTATTCAGTTCCGCCAGCCTGTGGGAAGTCAGCATCAAGAACCAGCTCGACCGCGCCGACTTCAACGTCGATCCCCGCCGCCTGTGGCGCCTGCTGCTCGCCAACGGCTACCGGGAGTTGCGCGTCAGCGGCGAACACGCCATCGCCCTGAACGACCTGCCCCGCCTGCATGGGGATCCCTTCGACCGCATCCTCGTCGCCCAGGCCTGGGTAGAAGGCTTGCTCTTGCTCACCGTGGACAAGACCGTGGCGAGGTATGGCGATCCCGTGCGCAAAGTGTGATGCGGCGTTGAAACGCATCTACCTTTCTTCCCCACACCGTTGATCCCCCAAGCCCTCATCGGCTTCGACCCGAGCCCGGAGCGGCTGAAGCGGGCGCTGCCCGCCGTGGCCTTCTTCGCCGGCTTTTTGTGGGATGCCCTCACCCTGGGCCGTTCGGTCACGCCCTTGGACCTGTGGATCCTGTCCGCCTACCTGGCCGCGGCGGGCGCGCTGCTGTGGTGGCTGGGCCGGCGCCAGCAGGCCCTCGCCGTCCTGCCCGGCGAGGCGGAGCCGGCGGCGGCGCCGCCCTGGTGGCGGGAATCCGGCCCCTACTTCCTGCTCCAGTTTCTGTTCGGCGGTCTGTTTTCCGCCCTCTTCATCTTCTATTTCAAGAGTTCCGGCTATCTGCTCGCCACCCTGTGGGCGCTGGCCCTGGGCGGCCTGCTGGTGGCCAACGAGTTTCTCGAGGACCGCTACCGCCGCTTCACCCTGGCCTGGGCGCTGTTCGGCCTGTGCGCCATGCTGCTGCTGAATTTCGTGGCGCCGCATGTGGCGGGGAGCATTTCGGTGTTCTGGTTCATCCTCAGCACCCTCGCCGGCGCCGGCCTGGCGCACGGGCTGTACCTGCGGACGCCCGGCCGACCCGGCCGTATCCGGCCCGTCTGGGCGGTTGCCGCCGGCCTCTTGCTGGCCTATTTCGTCAACCTGATTCCCCCCGTCCCGCTGGTGAGCAAGGACATCGCGGTGGGGCACGCCCTCGCCAAGACGGCGGGCGCCTTTGTGCTGCGCCAGGAAAAGACGCCCTGGTGGGTGTTCTGGCGCCGGGTTTCCAGGGAAGTCCATGTGCGGCCCGGCGAGCCCATCTACTGCGTGTCGGCGGTGTTCGCCCCGCGCGGCCTGCAAACCCGCCTCTATCACCGCTGGTCGCGCCACGACGCGGAGCGGGGTTGGGTCACCGCATCCCACATCGGCTTCGACCTGGCCGGCGGCCGGGAAGGCGGCTACCGGGGCTATACCTGGAAGCGCAATCTGTCCCCCGGCGACTGGAAGGTGACGGTGGAGACGGAAAACGGCCGCACGGTCGCCATGCATCGCTTCGAGGTGGCGGCCGAGCCCTTGGCCGACGATGCCGCCCTGCTGGAGAAAACCTTTTGATCCGCGCCATGCAGGCGCCCGACTTCACCACCTGATTTTCGCGACCCCGCCGACTGTGGCTGAAAGGCCCATGCGCCGGCCTCGCGACGCCGCCCGCAGCCCGCAATTCATGACAGCGCAAGGTCCAGGCGGCATGCTTGGGGCTGTTCCGCATTTCCTCAACGCATTTCGCAAAAGGTTCAGCATGATGCACCGCTCCCACTCCCTCCTCGCCGCCGGTCTGCTCCTGGTCCTGGGCGGTTGCGCCAGCCAACAGGCCGCCGTCGATCCCGCCGCCTCCGCGGATGCGCGCCTGCCCGCCCTGCGCGAGCAGGCCGCGCAGGCGGCGGCGAGCGCCGCGGCCGGCCGCGCCGACGATCTGGCGGCCCGCCTCGCCCGCCTGGAAAAACGCCTGGAGGAAGTCGCCGGCATGGCGCAGGACGCCCTCGACGCCACCGGCCTGGGCCAGCGCCGCATCGTCGGCAAGGTGGTGCACAGCGTCACCCTCACCGACGACAAGACCCTGTTCCCCATCCACTCGCCGGTCATGGGCGACAAGGACATGGCCAAGCTGGACGAACTGGCGGCGCGGGTAAAGGCCATGGGCACCTGGTTCCACCTGCAGATCCAGGGCCACACCGACGGTTTCGGCTCGGAGGACTACAACTACGAACTGGGCCGCGCCCGCGCCGAGGTGGTGAAGAACTACCTCAACGAGAAAGGCGGCATTCCCCTGCTGCGCATGTCGGTCATCTCCCACGGCGCCGCCGAGGCCGCGCAGCAGGTGGGCAAGAACAACCGCCGCATCGTCGTGCACGTGCTGCAATAGCCGGTCCGGGGCGCGGGCGCCCGACCCCGGCGTCAGTAATGCGGCGGGATTTCGTCGCGCGGATCGCCCTCCTCGCGCGGGCGCAGGGTCTGTAACTGCTCGTACAGCAGGCGAATCTGGCGTTCCAGCAGATCGATGCGCTCCTGCTGGCGGAACACGGTGGTGTTGAGGGTATCGAGCAGATCCTCGGCGAAGCTCAGTTTGGCTTCCAGTTCGATGAGGCGGGATTGCATGGGCGGGAGGGCGTCGTGGCGATTCCGTTAGCCTAGCGCCGTCTGGATTCGCAGGCGAATCGGCTTATGATGCCGGCTGTCGCGTCCATTCCCTTCCGGAGCAACGCCTCGTGAGTCCGACCTCCACGCCATGGCGCAAGCTGCAGCTGCTCGGCCTGCTGCTGGCGGCGCTGGCGCAGGGCATCCACGTGGTGCGCGGCGAGGCCGCCAAGGCGGTTTCCTTCGTCTTCACCGACCTGGACAACCGGGTCATCCGTCTGACCGACTACCGCGGCAAATGGGTGCTGATCAGCTTCTGGGCGCCTTGGTGTCCGCTCTGCAAGGTGCAGGTGCCCAGTCTCAACCGGCTCAACCAGCGCCCCGATTTCCGCGTCATCGGCATCGCCCTGGATTACGGCGCCGACGAGGCCGCCATCCGCAACACGGTGGCCGCCGACCAGATGCGCTTCGAGGCGCAGGTCGCCGGCGGCAGCCGCAAGGCGCCGAACAGCGCCTTCCTGCAGGTGGGGCCGGTGGATTACTTCCCCACCTCCTATCTGTACGACCCCACCGGCGAGATCGTCATGTTCATTCCCGGCCAGATCCGCGTGTCGCGCGTGCTCGCCTTCATGGAGCAGTGGCTGGCGCAGCGCGGCGGCCGGCCGCCGGTCATCGCGGCGCGCAGCGAGCGACTCGCCGCCTACCTGCGCGAACGGCACGGCGAGGCCGGCACGCGCGCCTACGAGGACTGGAAGCGGTTGGTGGACGCGAACCTGGGCGCCGACACCGCGCAAAAGCTGGAGCGCGTCAACGAATTCTTCAACCAGCGCATCCGTTTCGAGGCGGATCGTCAGGTCTGGGGCCGCGACGACTACTGGGCCAGCCCCGGCGAGTTGCTCGGCGCTGGCCGCGGCGATGGCGAGGATTTCGCCATCGCCAAGTATTTCACCCTGCTGGCGCTCAACGTGCCGCCCGAGGCGCTGCGCCTGGTCTATGTCAGTCCGCGCGGCGAAACGCGCAAGACGGCCGGAGCGGTGCACATCGTCCTCGCGCATTACGACCAGCCCGGCGCCGAGCCGAGCATCCTCGACAACCTGCGGCCGCGGCCGCTGCCCGCCGGCAAGCGCGGCGACCTGCAGCCGGTGTTCAGCTTCAACAGCTCCGGCGTCTGGGAGGAAACCGCCAGCGTCGCCGCGGGCGGCGATCCCCGCCGCCTGGCGAACTGGGAAGACGCGCTGCGGCGCGCGCGCGAACAGGGATTCGAATAGGAGGGAGCAGCATGTCCATGACCCGTCAACTCTGGCTGTCCATCCTCGGCAGCGTGCTCATCGCGCTGGTCGCCAGCGTGCTCGCCGCGCTGCTCAACGCCCGCGCCTATCTGGAAACCCAGCTCGCCATGAAGAACCAGGACAACGCCACCACCCTGGCGGTGGCCCTGAGCCAGGGCGGCGCCGGACCGGAAGCCGTGGCGCCGGCGGTCACCGCGCTGTTCGACAGCGGCCACTACGCCCTCATCCAGGTCGTCGACGCGCGCGGCGGCGTCCTGGTGGACAAGGTGGCGCCGCCCGTGGACAGCGGCGCGCCGGACTGGTTCGCGCGGCTGCTGCCGCTGCGTTCCCTGCCCGGCCGCGCCGAGATCACCAGCGGCTGGCAACCGGTGGGCACGCTCATTTTGATGAGCGACGCCGGCTTCGCCTACCGCGCGCTGTGGGACACCGCCGTCGGCATGAGCGCCTTCATCCTCGCCGCCGGCCTGCTCGCCGGCCTGCTCTCCAGCCTGGTCCTGCGCCGCATCACGCGGCCGCTGCAGGCGGTGCTGAAACAGGCGGAGGCCATCAACCAGCACCGCTTCATCACCATGCCCGAGCCCAAGGTGCCGGAAATGAAGGCCCTGGCGGCGGCGATGAACGACACGGTGAACCGCCTGCGCATCGACTTCGAGGAGGATGCGCGCCGCTACGAACGCATGCGCCTGCGGGCCAACTTCGACCCCCTCACCGGCCTCGCCAACCGCGTGCATTTCCTCGCCAGCCTGGACAGCGCGCTGGACCAGGAGGGCGCGTCCTTCGGCGCCCTGGCCATCGTCCGCCTGCGCAAGCTGGGCAAGATCAACCGCGCCCTCGGCCGCGAGGTGGCGAACGACCTGCTGCGGCGCATCGGCGCCCGCCTCGAAGTGATGACGGGGCGCTGCGTCGGCGCCATGCCCGGCCGCCTCAACGGCGCCGACTTCGCCCTGCTGCTGCCCGCGGGCTGCGACCCCGCTCCGGTCCTCAACGAACTGCTGCTCGATCTGCACGAGGTCCTCGATGGCCTGGCCGGCGATTACTCCACGGTCTACATCAGCCATGCCGTCTTTCAGCCGGGCGAGCCCGCCGACCGCCTGCTGGCCCGCCTCGACCAGGCCCTGGCCCGCGCCGACGTCGCCGGCGGCAGCGCGGTGCTGGAGGCCGCGCCGGAGAACGGCGCCGCGCCGCGGGCCGGCGGCGAGGACTGGCGCGCCGCCCTGCGCCAGGCCCTGGAGAGCGGGGATCACCTGCGCCTCGACGACTATCCCCTGCGCCTCGGCGATGGCCACGACCGCCATCGGGAAGCCCCGTTGCGCCTGCGCTCCGACGCCAGCGGCGAATGGCTGGCCGCCGGCTGCTTCGTGCCCATCTCCGACCGGCTGGGCCTGGTGCGCGAGCTCGACCTCAACACCCTCAGGCTGGCCATCGCCGAACTGGAAGCCGACGAGGAACTTACCGGTCTGTGGATCAACCTCTCGGCCAAGGCCGTCGGCGACGCCGAGTTCCGCGCCCGCCTGCTCGATCTGCTTGGCAATCATCCGGCCTGTCGCGACCGGCTGTGGCTGGAAATCCCCGAGGCCGGCGGCCTCGCGCGCCTGGAGGCGCTGCGCGAGCTGAGCCGGGACCTGAAGCCGCTAGGCTGCCGCATCGGCCTCGAACACTACGGCCACCAGTTCAACCAGATCGGCCGGCTGTACGACCTCGGCCTCGATTTCCTGAAGGTGGATGCCAGCTTCATCCACGGCCTCGACAGCAATCCGGGCAATCAGGCCTTCCTCGCCGGCCTGCTGGAAATCGCCCATCGCATCGGCATGCTGGTGTTCGCCGAGGGCGTGGAACGCGCGGAGGAACTCGCCAAGGTGCTGGAACTGGGCTTCGACGGCGCTTCCGGCACGGCCGTGCGTTAGGCTTCCAGCGCGGGGGGTGTTGCCGTCGCCAGCATGGCGCGGCGGCTGGCCGGCGTTTCCAGGCTGACGCGGCCGAGGGCGCCGTCCCGATAGTCCTGCAGCAGCAGCAAGGCGGCGCGCTCGAGGTCGGGCTCGCCGCCGCGCCCCTTGAGCAGGCAGCCGCGCCGGCGCGCCACCGCCTCCAGCACGCCGGGCGCGTCCAGCCCGGCCACCGCGCAACCGTAGCGGGCCGCGAGCAGGCCGGGATAGCGCGCCAGCAGGATGCCGGCCAGGAACGCCGCGACCGCTTCCTCGGGTACCGCGTTGCGGCCGATGGCGTGGCTGGCCGCCAGCATGTAGCCGTCGGCGTCGTGCTCGATCTTCGGCCACATCAGGCCCGGGGTGTCCACCAGCACCAGGCGCGGGCCCAGCACCACGCGCTGCTGCGACTTGGTCACCGCCGGCTCGTCGCCGACGGCGGCGATGCGCCGCTTCACCAGCGCGTTCATGAGGGTGGACTTGCCGACGTTGGGGATGCCCATGATCATCATGCGCAGCGGCTTGGTATTGTCGTCGCGGTGCGGCGCCAGGGCCTGGCAGAGCGCGGGGATGCGGGCCACCTCGGCGGCCTTGCGGGCGGACAGGGCCACCGCCTTGACGCCCGGCTCGCGGTTGAGGAATTCCAGCCACTCGCGGGTCGCTTCGGGGTCGGCCAGGTCGGCCTTGTTGAGCAGTTTCAGGCAGGCGCGCTGCCGCGCCCGGCGCAGCTCCTCGATCATCGGATTGGCGCTGGCCGCCGGCAGGCGGGCGTCGAGGACCTCGATCACCACGTCGATGCCGGCCATGGTTTCGGCCGCCTTCTTGCGGGCCGAGGCCATGTGGCCGGGAAACCACTGGATAGACATGGCGGGCGCCGTCGGTTGCGGGGAAATCAGCCGGCCAGGGCCGCGCTGACCATGGCCTGCGCGTCGGCGACGATGCGCTGCAGGTGCTCGGCGCTGACGAAGCTCTCGGCATAGAGCTTGTAGATGTCCTCGGTGCCCGAGGGCCGGGCGGCGAACCAGCCGTTGGCGGTGGTGACCTTGAGGCCGCCGATGGCCGCGCCGTTGCCGGGCGCCCGGGTCAATTTCGCGGTAATGGCGTCGCCCGCAAGCTCGCTGGCGGTGACCCGCTCCTCAGTCAGGCGCTTGAAGGCCGCCTTTTCCTCGCGGCTCACGGCGGAGTCGATGCGCACATAGAACGGCGCGCCGTACTTGGCGGCCAAGTCCTGGTAGTACAGGCCCGGATCGCGGCCGGTGACGGCGGTGATCTCGGCGGCGAGCAGGCCGAGGATGATGCCGTCCTTGTCGGTGGTCCACACCGTGCCGTCGCGGCGCAGGAAGGAGGCGCCGGCCGATTCTTCGCCGCCGAAGCAGAAACCGCCTTCCAGCAGGCCGGCGGAAAACCACTTGAAGCCCACCGGCACTTCCAGGAACTTGCGCCCCAGGCCGTCCACCACGCGGTCGATCATGGCGCTGGACACCAGGGTCTTGCCCACCGCCGCCGCGGCGGGCCATTGCGGCCGGTGGGTGAGCAGGTAATGGATGGCCACCGCCAGGTAATGGTTGGGGTTCATCAGCCCCGCCGAGGGGGTGACGATGCCGTGCCGGTCGACGTCGGCGTCGTTGCCCCAGGCGATGTCGAAACGATCCTTCAGGTCCACCAGGCCGGCCATGGCGTAGGGACTGGAGCAGTCCATGCGGATCTTGCCGTCGTGGTCCAGGGTCATGAAGGCGAAAGCCGGGTCCACCTGGTCGTTTACCACCCGGATGTCGAGGCCGTACTTTTCGGCGATGAGCTTCCAGTAGGCCACCGCCGCGCCGCCCATGGGATCGACGCCGATCCTCAGTTTGGCGTCGCGGATGGCCTGGAAGTCGATGACGTTGTCGAGGTCGGCGATGTAGGGCGCCATGAAGTCTTCGACGTGGGTATTCGGCGCCTTCAGGGCCTGCTCGCAGGCCATGCGCTTCACCCCGGCGCAGCCGGCGGCCATCAGCGCGTTGGCCCGGTTCTCGATGCAGCCGGTGGCGTCGGTGTCCGCCGGGCCGCCGTGCGGCGGGTTGTACTTGATGCCGCCGTCCTGGGGCGGGTTGTGGGAGGGGGTGATGACGATGCCGTCGGCGCGCACGTTGGGGTGGATGCGGTTCCAGGCCAGGATGGCGCGGGAGATGACCGGCGTGGGGGAATAACCGCCGTCGCGCTGCAGGTGGGTTTCCACGCGGTTGGCCGCCAGCACCTCCAGGCAGGTGCGCTGCGCCGGCGCCGACAGGGCGTGGGTGTCCATGCCCAGGAACAGCGGGCCGCTGATGCCCTGCGCCTGGCGGTACTCGCACACCGCCTGGGAGATGGCCAGGATGTGCGCCTCGTTGAAGCTCTTCTGCAGCGCCGTGCCGCGGTGGCCGCTGGTGCCGAAGGCCACCCGCTGCGCGGGATCGTTGGCGTCGGGCAGGTCGAAATAGGCCCGCAGCAGGGCGGGGACATCGATCAGGTCTTGGGCGGTGGCGGGCTGACCGGCGCGGGGGTGGGCCATGGTGGAACTCCGTTGTGGGTGCGTTGGATGGATCAACTTCAAATAGTAACGCCGGGGCCATGCTCCTGGACTGTCGAAGCCGTTTATCCGCGGATCACAACTTGGGCTGCGCCGGCTCGCCGATTGGCGACGCGCCAGGCCGGAGCGGCCCGCTTGCTCGCGACGAGCCAGTGCCGTAGCGTCATCCGGGCGCAACACTGTGCGGCTAGATTGCGCGGCTCGCGCTAACCCACTCAAGGACACCGGATGAACCTCGACCACAACCCGCGCGTCATCGACCACGGCGATGGCGACGAACCTCTCTGCAACCATTCCGGCAACCCCGGTTTCGACGCCATTCTCGCGGCCCGATTGAGCCGGCGCGCGCTGCTCAAGGGCGGCCTCGGCGCCTCTCTGGCCGCGCTGTTCGCTCCGGTCGCGCCGGTATTCGCCGGCGCCAGCGCGGCGGCCACCTCGATCGCCCGCGCCAGCTTGCTCGGCTTCGCGCCGGTGGCGGCCAGCGCGGCCGATGAGGTGACGGTACCCAAGGGCTACCGCGTGCAGGTACTGGCGCCGTGGGGCACCCCCCTGTCGGGCACAGATATGCCGTTCGACCCCCTCAAGGCGAGCGGCGCCGACCAGGCCGCGCAGGTCGGCAGCCATCACGACGGCATGCATTTCTTCCCGATCGAGGGCAAGGATCCCTACCAGGGCAGTTCCACGGACGGCCTGCTGGTGATGAACCACGAATACGTGGAGCCGCGCTTCATGCACGCCTCCGCCGTCGGCCAGGCGCTGACGCGCAGCGCCGTGCCGCTGGACGCCAGCGGCAAGCGCGCCGCCGACGAGGTGCTGAAGGAACTCAACGGCCATGGCGTCAGCGTGTTGCGCATCCGGCGCGAGGCCGACGGCGCCTGGAAAGTGGTGGCCGATGCGCGCAATCGCCGCGTCACCGGCCTCACGCCGATGGCCATCGCCGGCCCGGTGCGCGGCGACGACAAGGTCAAGACCAAGTACAGCCCGGACGGCACGATGACGCGCGGCACGCTGAACAACTGCGCGCATGGCGTCACGCCCTGGAACACCTATCTGACCTGCGAGGAGAACTGGGCCGGCTACTTCGTCAACCGCGGCGAACGCCCGCGCGAGCAGGCGCGCTACGGCGTCGCCAGCAAGAGCGCGCGCTATGCCTGGGACCAGGCCGACAACGGCGCCGACGAGTTCGTCCGCTTTGATGCCAGTGCCAAGGCCGCCAACGCCGACGGGGATTACCGCAACGAACCCAACACCTTCGGCTGGGTCGTGGAAATCGACCCCTTCGACCCCGCCAGCGTGCCCGTCAAGCGCACCCATCTGGGCCGTTTCGCGCACGAGGGCGTGATCTTTCATCAGGCGGTCGAGGGCAAACCGGTGGTGTGCTATTCCGGCGACGACGCGCGCAACGAATACATCTACAAGTTCGTCAGCGCCAAGCCTTACCACAAGGCCAGCGCCAGCGGCGCGCTGCTCGACGAGGGCACGCTCTACGCCGCCCGTTTCAACGCCGACGGCACGGGCGAATGGCTGCCGCTGAAATGGGGTCACGGCCCGCTGCTGCCGCAACCGGTCAACCAGGGCGAGGAACCGGACTGCGACTGCTTCAAGAGCCAGGCCGACGTGCTGCTCAACACCCGCCTTGCGGCCGACAAGCTGGGCGCGACCAAGATGGACCGCCCGGAATGGGGCGCCATCGACCCGAAGACCGGCATGGTCTATTTCACGCTGACCAACAACACCAGCCGCAAGGAGGCCGACGCCGCCAACCCCCGCGTCAACAGCCGCTGGGGCCACATCATCCGCTGGCGCGAGGCAGGCGGCGACCCGGCCGCGACGCGCTTCGAGTGGGACATCTTCCTGCTCGCCGGACCGGCTGACGATTCGCGCTTCGCCGGCAAGCCGCTTACCGCCGAGCAGATCTTCAACAGCCCGGACGGACTCTGGTTCGACCCGGACGGCCGTCTGTGGATCCAGACCGACATCAGCGAGAGCGTGATGAACAGCGGCGACTACGCGCCCTTCGGCAACAATCAGATGCTCGCCGCCGACCCGGTGAGCGGCGACCTGCGCCGCTTCCTGGTGGGCCCCCTGGGCCAGGAGATCACCGGCGTCATCACCACGCCGGACCAGCGCACGATGTTCGTCAACATCCAGCATCCGGGCGCATCCACCTCGGCCGCCGATTTCGCCGCCGGCAAGCTCACCGGCACCTGGCCCAACCAGGGCCGCTACCCGCGCTCGGCGACAGTGGTGATCACGCGCGAGGACGGCGGCATGATCGGCGCCTGAGCCAGCAAACAGGGGCAATCTGGAAGCGCGTCATGCGCGCATCCCGCCTCATTCGCCCCATTTTCTGAACAGGGCGCGTATATCCACGCGAAGCGCGGTCTGCTCGCGATCCATGCACGGCGGACATCCCACGGGGTTCGTTCTTGCCTGCTCATGCGGCAGCGGCGCCCGCGCGGGAATTGCGGGCGGAACTTCGGGTGCGGGGAGGGTCTGGGCTTCCATGGCGTGCTTCCGGCATCGGTTCAGGCCTAGAAATAACCGGCATCGGCGATCGCCTCCAGCAACCCGGTTGGCCTCAACCCATCGCCCTCTTCTCGCTGAAATCGCTGCCTCCGCGCAACCCGCGACAGCTTTCCTCGCCGGCCAAGATTTTTTTCTAAAGTTTATATATAAGCATCCGTTAATATTCCAGGACATCT
>JBBIPL010000021.1:22119-26373 GCA_037442845.1 Hydrogenophilales bacterium
CAAGATTTTTTTCTAAAGTTTATATATAAGCATCCGTTAATATTCCAGGACATCTTGCATCCTGACCATGCGCGTACACGTTCGCTTCCTTCTCACCTGCTGTCTTCTATCCGTCACGGCGCTCGCTCACGCCGGTGTGGACGAGGGCATGCGCGCCTACTCCAGCGGCGACTACGACAAGGCGGCGCGCGAATTCAGGCCCTTGGCCGAGAAGGGGGACAGGGAAGCCCAGTACATGCTGGGCCTGCTCCACGAAGAGGGCCAGGGCGTGGAGCGGGACGATCTGCTTGCCGCGTACTGGTATGCCCGCTCCGCCGATCAGGGTTTCGCCGACGCCTATTACGCCCTCGGCCGGTTGTTCCTGCAGCGCAAGGGCGAGCGGCAGGACCGCATGGCCGCGCATCACTGGTTCTGTCTGGCCAAGGAATACGGGCACCGCCTGGGCGAGCAGGAAATCCAGAGCAACTTGAAAGCCATGCCGCCGGACCTCGCCGAACTGGCCCGCAACCGCTACTCCGAGCGGCGACCGAGCGCCACCCGCTAGACGCGGGCCTGGCTCAGCGCAGCACCACCAGCACCACGCGCCGGTTCTTGGCGCGCCCCTCGCGCGTGGCGTTGTCCGCCGCCGGACGGCTGGCGCCGTAAGCCGCGACTGCGAGCAGATTCAGGGGGATGCCCGCCTCCCGGTGCAGATAGTCGCGCACTGCCATGGCGCGGCGCTGCGCGAGGCGCTGGTTGGCCTCGGCCGCGCCCAGGTTGTCGGTATGGCCCTGGATCTCGATGAAGACGCCGCGGTTCTCCGCCTTGAGCTGGGCGGCGAACGCATCCAGCTGTTTTCTGGACTCGGCGTTAAGGCGCGCCTCGTTGAGGGCGAAATGCGTGACCTCGTCGGTCAGGGTCGCTTCATAGACGATCTTGCCCTCCGCCAGTCTGCCCGCCTGCATGGCGCGCTCGAGCGCCTCCCGCGCGGTGACCGATACCTGGCCGTAGGCGCTCTCGCTTTGCGCCAGGCGCTCACCCTGCTTGGTCACCAGCTCCTGCACCAGGGTCAGACGCAGGCCGGAATCCGCCAGCGCCTTCTCCCCCTGCTCCACGCGTTGGCGGGCGCTGGCGAGATCCTGGCCGAGACCGCCCATCTTCTGGTCGATGCGCGCGATGGCCCGCGCCTGCTCTTCGCTCTCGCCGCGCAGGCGCGCGAGATCGGCGCGCAGATCGGCCAGGGTGGCGTTGGTCGTCTGCATGGCGGCTTGCCGATCGGCGCCGCCGCGGCCCTGTTCGCTCAATCCGGACTCGACGCCGCCCAGGCGCGCCGCCAGGGCATCCAGGCTGGCATGCTGCTGCTCGAGCTTGCGCTGAAGATCCAGGATCAGGCCTTGCAAGGCCGTGGTCTGCGCGTCAGCCGCCGCCGGTGCGCTCGGCGTCACGGCGGGCGTGGGCTGTTCCGTCGCGGCGGATGCGGGAGCGGCCGGCGCGCTCGCCGGGGCAGGCGCCCCCGGCATGGCGGCCAACTGGTTTTCCAGGGCGCCGAGACGCTGTCCGGTCGCACCCAGGCTGGCAAGGGCGGAGGAAACGCGCGAATCGGCGGCCTCCAGGCGGGCCTCCTGCGTATCCAGCCGACGATGGGCACGCGCAGCGTCGGCCGTGGCGCCCTGCAGACGCTGGTTGACGGCGGCCAGGTCGGTCGCCACCTGACGATCCAGGCCGTCGAGGCGCCGGCCTGTGGCCGCCTGATCCGCCGCCAGCGCCTGCATGCGCTGCGCGCCGGCCGTCAGTTCGCCGCGGGTTTCGCGCAGCAGCCTGCCGCTCTCGGCGGCATCGCGCTCCAGCCGGTCGGCGCGTAATTCCGCTTCGCGGATGCGCTTGGCCTGGGTGTCCAGGCCCAGCTCGATGGCCTTGAACCAGGATTCCATGCCCTGCACGCGGTCCTTGTATTGGCCCACCTCCTGCCGCACGTAATCCTTGGTGGCGCAGCCGCCCAGGCCCAGGGCCAGCAGGAGTGGCAGCAGCGTCCAGGACTGGCGCGCGGAAACAGGGCTTGGCTTGCGCCGGAACAAGGGGGAATGCATGGTGGTCGGCTCCCGCATGAGAAAAGGGTGAAAATCAGGCTGCATCAGGAGGGCATTATGCACTCCGGCGGCACTGCATCAGAACCTGTCCGGTGCATACGCCTTCCGCCTTGCGGAGGCCGACCACGCCCGCGTCGCCTTCCTGGCGCGCTACAAGATCGACGGCAAGGCGCATCGCCTGGAGGAAAACAGCCGCTGCACAAGGATCGACGGACGCTGGCTGTACGTCGCCGCGGAGGAAACCGGATGAACACGTAAGCCCTTCAATCGCTTGAAAAACCACTATCATGAAAGGGCGGCGGCGCATCCGCCGACACCAAACATAGAGTGAGGAGACCATGATGGGCACGTTCCAGGACAAGCACGGGGTTTTTCATAACGAGCGGCGGCGGCAACCCCACCTGCGCGCCATCTTCGACGACGCGCGGGGTCGCATCGACCATTTTTTCCATGCCACCAAGGAATGGGCCAACAGCCCGATGGACTATCTGGCCCATCGCGTCGTACACGAGGCCTACCCGGAACTCACGACGCACGACGTGAAAACCCTGGTGGCCGCGATCGAGCGCACTTTCCAGCCGCAATAGCCGCCGCGCGCGGCTTCCGGGGTAAGATGGACGGCCCGATTCCCCTTGCCCGTTCATCATGGAATACGCACTGCTGCGCGGCCTGCACGCCGTCACCGTTGTCATCACCCTGCTGCTGTTTCTGCTGCGCGGCTACTGGATGATGCGGGAGTCCCCGCGCCTGCGCGAGCGCTGGGTGCGGGTAGTGCCCCACATGAACGACAGCCTGCTGCTTCTGACCGCGATCGCCATGCTGGTCGTCGGCGGCCTCAATCCCCTGCAGCAGCCCTGGATACTCGCCAAGATCGTCGGCCTGCTGGCCTACATCGGCCTCGGCACGATCGCCCTCAAGCGCGGCGCGACCAGGGCGGTGCGCATCAAGGCCTTCATCGCCGCCCTGGGTGTATTCGCCTACATCGTCGCGGTCGCCGTGACCAAGCAGGTCGTGCCGGGCCTGTCATGAACGTGTTGCCGCACATCCAGGCCGCGCGCGAGCAGTTGGCGGCTTTGCGCCACGATCTGCACGCCCATCCGGAACTCGCTTTCGACGAGCGCCGCACCGCCGGCAAGGTGGCGGACTTCCTCGCGGCGCGCGGCATCGAGACGCATCGCGGCCTGGCCGGCACCGGCGTGGTCGGCGTGCTCAGGCGCGGCAAGGCAGACCGCGCCATCGCCCTGCGCGCCGACATGGACGCCCTGCCGGTGCACGAGCTGAACCGGTTCCCGCACCGTTCGCGGCATGAAGGCCGCATGCATGCCTGCGGCCACGACGGGCATACCGCCATGCTGCTGGGCGCGGCGGAATACCTTGCCGCGCACGGCAATTTCGAGGGCGCCGTGGTGTTCATCTTCCAGCCCGCCGAGGAGACCGACGGCGGCGCCCGCGTGATGATCGAGCAGGGTCTGTTCGCGCGCTTCCCAATCGAAGCCGTCTACGGCATGCACAACTGGCCCGGCCTGCCGGCGGGGCAGTTCGCCGTGCACGCGGGGCCGGTCATGGCCTGCGCCGATCAGTTCGACATCCTGCTGCGCGGGCATGGCGCCCACGCCGCCATGCCGCAGCAGGGACGCGACCCTCTCGTCGCCGGCGCGGCCCTCGTGCAGGCCCTGCAAACCGTGGTCAGCCGCAGCCTCGACCCCCTCGACGCGGCCGTGCTCTCCGTCACCCGTTTCCTGGCGGGCGGCGAGGCCTACAACGTGATTCCTGGCGAGGCGCGCATCGGCGGCACGGTGCGCGCCTTCCGCCCGGAAGTGGAGGACGCCATCGAGGCGGCGATGGAACGCCTGTGCGCCGGCATCGCCGCCGCGCACGGGGTGCAGGCCAGCCTCGATTACCGGCGCGGCTACCCGCCCAGCGTCAACGACGCCGCCGAGGCGGCGCGCTGCCAGGCGGTACTCGCCGATCTGGTGGGCGCCGACAATGTGCGCCTCGACATGAAGCCTTCGATGGGCGCCGAGGATTTCGCCTACATGCTGCGCGAGAAGCCCGGCTGCTACGTGTGGATCGGCAACGGCCTGGCCGAGGGCGGCTGCATGCTGCACAACCCGCGCTACGACTTCAACGACGACATCCTTCCCCTCGGCGCCAGCTACTGGGCGCGGCTGGTGGAGACCCTGCTTCA
>JBBIPL010000022.1:0-26234 GCA_037442845.1 Hydrogenophilales bacterium
TTGGCGATCAACTCGTCGCGTGGCGCCACCCAGATGACGTTGCCGCTGACCCGCTTGTCGAGGCCCTTCGCGCGCATGATGATGTCGAGCGCCTGATCCCAGGGCACGTCCTTCAGGCGCAGGGTGACGTTGCCGGCCACCGTGTCGCTGGCGATGATGTTCAGGCCGGTGAAATCAGCGATGACCTGCAACACCGCGCGGACTTCGACGTTCTGGAAATTCAGGGTCAGCTTCTCGCCCGTATACATGGGCTTGTCGGCCTTGGCGAGGGCTGCATCGTCCAGCGAGCGCAGTTCCATGATGAACTGGCTGCCGGCCTGGTGCGCGGAGTAGTCCCACTTGCCGCGCGGGGTGACCAGCATGCGGGTGTTCTTGCCCTGTTCGAAGGTCTCCACCAGTTGCGCGGGGGTGGCGAAATCGGCCACGTCGAGGCGCCGCTGCAGCGGTTTGGGCAGCGAGGTGTTGAGGAAATCGACCTGCACCGCCTTGCCCTTCTGCTGGATGTCGATGCCCACGCCCGGGTCCGTGAGGCTGACGACGATGCGCGCCTCGCCGTTGTCGCCGCGACGGAACTGGACGTCGCGGATGCCGTGCGGACGCGGCGAGCCGGCCTCGGGGAATGCGGTGGGGGTGACGGCGGCCGTCTGTGCGCCGGCCGCTTTCTCGGCGACGCGCAACACCGCGAGCAACGTGTTGCCTTCGCGGCGCAGTTCATGACTGGCGGGACCGTTGAGGTTGAGCACGACGCGGGTGCGTTCACCCGCCTGTACCACCTGATAGTTGCGGATCACGCCCTGGTTCAGGTTGAACGGAGCGCGGCCGACGCCACTGCCGGTGTCGGCGAAGTCCAGCACCAGGCGATGCGGATTGCTGGTGGCGAAGGCGATCGGCTCACCGCTCAGGGCTTCCTTGAAGGCGATCTTGACCACCTGGGTATCGTTTTGGCCGACCGACACGGACACGGCGTTGAGGAC
The DNA here is from genome assembly GCA_037442845.1 of Hydrogenophilales bacterium. Lineage (GTDB taxonomy): Bacteria > Pseudomonadota > Gammaproteobacteria > Burkholderiales > Thiobacillaceae > PFJX01. The sequence goes on from JBBIPL010000022.1 coordinate 975, forward strand.
ATTCTGCGCCGCCAGCGCGGGCAGGCCGAGAATACAGGCCAGACCGGCCAACCAGGCCCGCCAAGCGGGCATGCGTTGCATGGACATTCGCGTCGTTTTCATCGCCTTTACTCCTGAAGGGCCAGCGTGGCCTTGGTTTCGGTCCAGTCGCCGGCGCCATCCTGGACGGTTTCCCTGAGTTCGATGCCCGTATCGCTGATGGCGACGACGAGCCCGAAATTCTGTCCCATGTATTGCCCCTTGCGAATATGGTGCAGCTTGTTTTCCGGGGTACGGATCAGGGCGTAGGTCTGCCCGCCCTTGACGAGGGTGCCGACCATGCGCAAACCGTCGAGGGGGAAATACTCGAGGGGTTGCTTGATACGTGTGAGATCCGGCTGGAAGGCGCCGCCCGACTTGGATGCCTTCAAGGTGCGTGGGCGGAACGGGTCCTGTAGTTCGCCAGGCTCGTAGCTGAACACCTCCTGCACCAGCACCGTGGGCAAGGGTTCCAGGGCCTGTTGTCCGCCGGCGCCGGCCTGGGCCATGAAGGCGCGCAGGTCTGCATGCTCGTCCTGGGCGCAACCGGCCAGAAGGATCACGGAAATGCCTGTCAAGGCATAAATACCCTTCAGGCCAAAAAGGAGCCATGCCTGTTTCATGGTTTCGCCGCTCCCATTTTCTGTTTCTTGACCTCGGCGAGTTCCTTCTCGTCCAGATAACGATAGGTCTGAATGCGCGCCTCCATGCTCAGGTTGGCATCCTTGCCCGGGGTCAGCACCACGTCGTGCAGGGTGACGATGCGCGGCAGTTTGGCAAGGTCGTTGGTGAACCAGCCGATGTCGTGGTAGCCGCCGGACACCTTGATGGCCACCGGCAGGGTGGCATAGAAGTCAGCGAGGGTCTCGGCGCCGGGCCGGAACAACTCGAATTCCAGGCCGCGGCCGACGCCCACCTGGTTGATGTCGGTGAGCAAGGCATCCATCTGCGAGCGGTCCGGCAACTGGCGCAGCAGGGCGGCGAGCGACTGCTCGATCTCGCCGAGGCGCCGCTTGTAGGCCTCGTAATGCACGGCCTGGCCCTTCTTCACGCTGTAGGTATCGCGCAGCGACTGCTCCTCGCGTTGCGCGCTCTCCAGATTGTTGAGGGCATCGGACCACACCAGGAACCAGCCTCCCGCGAGCACCGCCGCGAACAGCAGGACGAGGATGAGCACGCGCACCGGCGCCGGCGCGGCGGCGATGTCCTTCATATCCAGGTTGTTGAGATCGGACAGGTTCATGGCTTGGCGCCCTTGTGTCCAGGAGTTTTCGTCTCGGCGGCCGCGGCCTGCTTGCTGATTTTCACGTTCATCGCGAACTCGTTGACGCGCAGGTTACCCACCATGGCGGCCTTCACCTCCACCAGCGTCGGCTCATCGAACAGTTCCGTCTGTTCCAATGCCCGCATGAAGCTGGATACCCGCGCGCTGGACTGGGCGTAGCCGGACAGCGCCACCATGTCGGCGCTCTGCTTGACGCTCTTGAGATACATGCCGTCCGGCAGCTGCCGGGCGAGCGCGTCGAACAGGCGCACCGCCTCGTCACGGTTGGATTGCAGGGATTCGACGGCCTGCTTGCGGGCCAGCAGATCGTTGGTCTTTTCCTTGAGTTGCGCGATCTCGGCGATCTGCTGATCGAGCTTGGCGATTTCCTCGCGCAGCAGGGCGTTGCGTCGCTCCTGCGCGGCCTTGGCCTCGACCAGGTAGGCCTGGCCCAGGGCGACCAGCGCCAATCCGGCGCCGAGAGCCGCGACGGCGAGGATGGCGAACAGGCGCTGCTGTTTCGCCTTTCTGATCTGGCGATGGGGGAGCAGGTTGATGCGGATCGGGTTCATGTCGGGTCGAACCTCCGCAGGGCCAGGCCGCAGGCGACGAACAGGCCGGGCGCGTCGGCGGCGAGTAGGCGGGCCTTGACGTTGCTGGAAACCGCCATTTTCGCGAAGGGATTGGCGATCATCGTGCTGGTCTGCACCTTGCCATGCACCACGTCATCCAGACCGGGAATGGAAGCGCAACCACCAGCAAGAAGGATATGGTCGACGCGCTGGTAGGACGTCGCCGAGAAGAACAGTTGCAGCGCGCGGCCGATTTCCTGGGCGATGGAATCCAGGAAGGGTTGCAGCACCTCGGCCTCGTAGCTGTCCGGCAGCAGGCTCTTGCGCTTGGCATCCTCGGCCTCCTCCAGGGGCAGGTCGAAGCGCCGGCTGATCTCGTTGGTCAGGGTATTGCCGCCGAGGGCGTGTTCGCGTTGATACACCATCTGATTGTCCAGCAAGACGTTGACGTGCGTCGAACTGGCGCCGATGTCGATGATCGCCACCACCTGCCCCGTGCCCTGGTCGGGCAACTGGAACGCCATCTGCTCGTAGGCGGTCAGGGTGGCGAAGGCGTCCACGTCCATGATGGCGGTGCGCAGGCCGGCCGCTTCCGCCGCGGCGACCCGCTCTTCCACGCGTTCGCGCCGGGCCAGCACCAGCAGGGCATCGTTCTCGGTGGGATTCTTCGCGTTCGGCCCCAGGATCTGGTAATCGAGGCTGACGTCGCCGAGCGGGAAGGAGGCGACCTGGTTCGCCTCGGCATTGATCTGCGTTTCGATTTCAGCCTCGGTGGCGGCGCCCGGCAGCATGATCTTCTTGGTAATGACCGAGGATGCCGGCAAGGCCATGACAATGTCCTTGGTTCTGGAATTCAGGTTCTTCCAGGCCTCGCGCAGCGCGGCCTCGACCGCCTCGGGCTTGGAGATGGCGCCTTCCTGCACGGCTTCCTTCGGCAACGGCGCCACGGCATAGCGCTCGACGCGGCGCATGCCGCCGCCGCTATCCGCCAGCTCAAGCATTTTCACGGCCGATGAGCTAACATCGACCCCGATGAGCGGCCTTGAACCTCGGCCAAAGATCTCGAATCTCAAACCACTTCCCCTTCCGTGCCGGCCCGTCCAGGCGGTTATTTAATAATCTGGATTAAATGCTAGCAACAACTCATTAATATCTACAACATTTTTTCCATTTAATCCAATCATCGCATTCTCCACATGCCCCGCTGGTCGCTTTACCTGATGGCCATCCTGGCCAGTCTGGTCATTTCCATCACCGCCGTGGTGGCTTTGGCGGCGGCGATGATCTATCCCAGACTCCCCAGCCTGGACGCGCTGAAGGACTATCGGCCCAAGCAACCCCTGCGCATCCTGACCGAGGATGGTGCGCTTATCGGCGAATTCGGCGAAGAGCGTAGGGCAGTGGTGAAAATAAATGAAGTCCCTGTGTTCCTGCGCCAGGCCATCCTCGCCGCCGAGGACGAGCGTTTCTACCAGCACGGCGGCGTCGACACCCTGGGCATCCTGCGCGCGGCCATGGCCAACGTGGTATCCGGCCGGGTCAAGGAGGGGGCCTCCACCATCACCATGCAGGTGGCGCGCAACTTCTATCTGAGCGCCGAGAAAACCGTCACCCGCAAGCTCAACGAGGCCCTGCTGGCCATCAAGATCGAGCACACGCTGAGCAAGGACGAGATTTTCGAGCTCTATCTCAACCATATCTACCTGGGGCAGCGCGCCTATGGTTTCGCCGCCGCCGCCCAGATCTATTTCGGCAAGCCGCTGGCCAAGATCGACCTGGCGGAGGCGGCCATGCTCGCGGGACTGCCCAAGGCGCCCTCGGCCTTCAACCCGGTGGTCAATCCCTCCCGCGCGAAAACCCGCCAACTGTATGTGCTGGGGCGCATGCGCAGTCTCGGCCATATCGGCGAAGCCGAATACCGGCAGGCCAGCGAGCAGCGTCTGCCGCTGAAGTACTCGCCCCTCAGCTACGAGGTACAGGCCCCGCATCTGGCCGAACTCGTGCGCCAGCGCATGTTCGAGAAGTACGGCGAAAGCATCTATGCCAGCGGCATGAAGGTCTACACCACCCTGCGCCGGGTGGATCAGCAGGCGGCGGTGAGCGGCGCGCGCCTGGGCATCCTGGAGTTCCATCGCCGCCGCGGCTATGTCGGACCGGAGGGACAGATCAAGTTGCCCGACGATGCCGAACTGGCCGACAAGGCCATCGAGAATGCCCTGCTAGACCGCGAGGAAGTCAACGGCCTGCTGCCGGGAGTGGTGCTTTCCCTCGACAAGCGACGTATGCGCGTGCGTCTGCGCAGCGGCGAGGACATCGACCTGGGCGCCAGCGAACTGAAGTTCGCGGAGCGCTTCATTTCGCCGAAACTGGCCAAGGACAAGCGCCTGGGTCGCGGCAGCATCGTGCGCGTGGCGCGCGCCGAGGCGGACGCGCCCTGGCAGCTGAGCTACGTGCCGCAGGTGGAAGTCGCCCTGATCGCCCTGGACCCGGCGAATGGCGCGATCCGCGCCATGGTCGGCGGCTTCGATTTCAAGCGCAGCCAGTTCAACCACGTTACGCAGGCCTGGCGGCAGGCGGGTTCCAGCTTCAAGCCCTTCATCTATTCCGCCGCCCTGGAGCGGGGCATCACGCCGGCCACCGTGTTCGACGACGCGCCCATCAGCGTGGACCCCGCCGAAACCGGCGGCGAGCAGTGGGAACCGAAAAACTACGACGGCGCCATGGAAGGCCCGATGACCCTGCGCGCCGCCCTGGCGAAATCGAAGAATCTGGTTTCCATCCGCGTGCTGCAGGCCGCCGGCGTGCAACACGCGCACGAGCACGTGGCCAAGTTCGGCTTCGACATGACGCGCATTCCGCCTTACATGACCATGGCCCTGGGCGCCGGCGAGGTCACCCCGCTCACCCTGGCCGCCGCCTATGCGGTGTTCGCCAATGGCGGCCAGCGGGTCACGCCCTGGCATCTGCTGAAGGTCACCGACAAGGACGGCCGCGTGCTGGAGAGATTCACGCCGCCGCCCAGCAGCCCGGCCATCGACCCGCGCAATGCCTATCTCACCACCAGCCTGATGCAGGACGTGATCCGCCGCGGCACCGCCACCGGCGCCCTGAAGCTGGGACGCGGCGACCTCGCCGGCAAGACCGGCACCACCAACGAACACCGCGACGCCTGGTTCGCCGGCTTCCAGGCCACCCGCGTCGCCGTGGCCTGGATGGGCTACGACCAGCCCCGATCCCTGGGCGCCGGCGAGACCGGCGGCGGCACCGCCTTGCCGATCTGGGTGCGCTACATGGGCGAAGTCCTCAAAGACACGCCGGAGATGCCCCAGGCCATGCCGGCCGGACTGGTGCAGCTTAACGTGGATGCGCAATCCGGAGCCTCGACGTCGGAGCAGGGCGGCGTGCCGGAGCTCTTTTTCGAGGAGTTCGCGCCGGGCGCGCAACCGCCCGCCAACCCGTTGGACGCGTTGCCCTGAACATGCCGGTCCGCGATGGCCGACCCAGGCGCGATCGCGCCCATATCGCCGAACTGGCGGCGCGCTTTCTGGCGGAACACGGTATGCGCGACTACGGCCTGGCGAAACGCAAGGCCGCTCGCCAACTCGGCCTGCCCGATGGCCGCGGCATGCCCAGCAACGAGGAGGTGGACGCGGCCCTCATGCGGCGCCGCGATCTTCATGCCCCGGAAGAGCTGACCGGCACGCTGGCCGCGCTGCGCGAACAGGCCCTTGCGGTGATGCGGGTGTTCCAGCGCTTCGACCCCGTGCTGAGCGGCGCGGTTGCCAGCGGCGCGGTCTCCGAACACAGCCTCATCGAACTCGATATCGCCGCCGATAACAGCAAGGACTTCGAACAATTCCTGCTCAACCAGGGCATCGAATTCAAGGTGCGCGACCAGGCCGGACGGCAGGCCTATCTGGTTTACGCGGAGCCCGCCGATGTATGGGTGCGTCTGCTGCCCGCGGAAAACCGCTCGGCGCCAGGCGGCGCGCGGGCGCGTATCACCCTGGCCCGTCTGCGGAAACTGGTGGAGGAGGGGGAAGCTTCGTCGTAGGCGATACGCGTCTGCATCCAGCCAGCGATTTCAGGATCCCGTTAAAGTCGGCGCGCCCCGCGCCGATATGTGTTTCTGCCGCAACCCAGCCCGCCATGATCCGTTTCTTCCGCCACTACATCCCCGTCAGCATGCTCGTGCTCACGCTGGCGGAATTCGTGCTTTTTCTGGCGATCGGTTTCTTCGTTGCCGAACATTACGCGCACGCCCAGGCCGCCGCCGCCGCCGCGGTGTACAAACCCTGGCTGTTCGCCCTCGTCCTCACCCTGATCCATTCCGCCGCCGGGCTGTACGACTGGGAATGGACCAAGGGCCTGAACAGCCTGCTGCTGCGCATTGCCGGCGGCATGCTGGCGGCGGCCGCCGTGCTGCTGCCGGGCAGTCATGCCTTCCCCGGCTGGTTCCCGGAAAACCTGGAATTGCTCGCCGGACTGGCCATGACCGGATTCAGCGCCCTGCTGATCCGCCTGCTGTTCATGGAATGGGGCAAGACCGGGCTGTTCAAGAAGCGCGTCCTGGTCCTGGGGGCCGGCAGCCGGGCCGCGAAAATCGAGGAAATGATCGGCCGGGGAGAAGCCCAGGGCATCGACGTCGTCGGCTACGTGCCCTTGGGCGCGCTGCACCGCTACGTGCCGCATGACCGCCTCATCACGGACGAGGATTCCATCTTCGAACTCGCCCGGCGCCACAAGGCCGGGGAAATCGTGGTGGCGGTGCGCGAACGCCGGGGCGGCGGCCTGCCCATGGCGGAATTGCTGGAATGCAAACTGCGCGGCCTCGCCGTCCTCGATCTGCCCGCATTCTTCGAGCGGCAGACCGGCATCCTGCCCCTGGAGGCCATCAACGCCAGCTGGATGATCTTCGCCGAGGGCTTCGCCAACGGTTCCCTGCGCGATCTGGTCAAGCGCCTGTTCGACCTGCTGGTGAGCGGGTTTTTCCTCGTCCTTTTCATGCCCTTCATGCTGCTCACCGCCCTGCTCATCCGCCTGGAAAGCCGGGGGCCGGTGTTCTACACGCAGGAAAGGGTGGGGCAGTTCGGCAGGCCCTTCACCATCTACAAGTTCCGCAGCATGCGCACCGACGCCGAGAAGGACGGCGTGGTCTGGGCGCGCCGGAACGACGACCGCACCACCCGCGTGGGCCGCTGCATCCGGCGCACGCGCATCGACGAACTGCCGCAGATCCTCAACGTGTTCCTGGGCCACATGAGTTTCGTCGGCCCGCGTCCGGAGCGCCCCTACTTCGTCGAGCAACTCGCCGCGCAACTGCCGTATTACCAGGCCCGCCACAGCGTAAAACCCGGCATCACCGGCTGGGCCCAGGTCAGGTTCTCCTACGGCGCCAGTGTCGAGGACGCCATGCACAAACTGCAGTACGACCTCTACTACGTGAAGAACCACAGTCTGTTCCTAGATTTCGTGATCCTGCTGCAAACCGTGCAGGTGGTCCTGCTGGGCAAAGGGGTGCGCTAGGGTGCTCGCCACCGCCGCAAGCTACGCGCTGGGCGCGCTGGCCTTCGCCCTGCTGGCCGCGGCTTGGTGGATCAGCCACCGGCGCGGCAGCACGCGCGCCTACCGCCTGGAGATTCCCGCCGCCGTCACCGCCCTGTGGGCGGCGCTGGAAGTGGCGCGTACGCTCTTGCAGACCGGGCGCGAGCTGGTAGCTTTGGCGGAACTGGCGCGCAACCTGGCCTGGCTGTGGTTTCTCTGGCACAACATCCGCGAACTGCGCGTCCAGAGCGCGGACGGCTTCGGCGCCGCCGGCCTCGGCCGCGCCCTCGTCCTGCTGGGCGCAGCGGCCCTGGCCGCGCAGGCCGCGGCCCTGGCGCATCCGCAGGGCACGCCGTCCTACCTGGCCTACGCCCTGTTCCCCACCCTGCTCGCCATCGCCGGCCTGGTGCTGGTGGAACAGCTCTACCGCAACGCCCTGCCGCAGGACCGCTGGCGTCTGAAATTCCTCTGCCTGGCGCTGGGCGGGCTGTTCGCCTTCGATTTCTATCTGTACTCCGAGGCCATGCTGTTCTCGGCCTATTCCCCCGACACCTGGGCGGCGCGCGGCGCGGTGAATGCCATGCTGGCGCCGCTGTTGTGGGTGTCCGCGCGCCGGCGCCCCAGGGACAACTGGCCGGTGGTGATCTCCCACCGCATGGCCTTCCACACCATCGTCCTGCTTGGCGCCGGCATCTACCTCATGCTGATGGCGGCGGCCGGCTATTACATCCGCATCGTCGGCGGCGACTGGGGCAACGTCCTGCAGTCGGTGTTCCTGTTCGGCGCCGGCGTGCTCCTGCTGGTGGTGTTCTTCTCCGGCGCCGCGCGCGCCCGCGTGCGGGTGTTCCTGTCCAAGCACTTCTTCCGCTACCGCTACGACTATCGCGAGGAGTGGCTGCGTTTCACCTCGCTGCTCAGCGAGGGCGAACCCGGTTCCCAGGTCAACGAGCGCAGCCTGCAGGCCATGGCGCGCCTGGTCGACAGCCCCAAGGCGGCATTGTGGGCGCGCCAGGACGACGGCGGCCCGTTCCGCCGCGTCGCGCACTGGAACTGGTCCGATTTGGACGGCCAGATCGCCGCCGAGCATCCCCTGCTGGCCTTCATGGCACGCCGCCAGTGGGTGCTGGACCTGAACGACTACCGCCTGCGCGACGACGCCTTCGAGGACGCCGCGCCGCCGGACTGGCTGCTCGCAAGCGAGGAAGCCTGGCTCATCATCCCGCTGTTCTGGCATGAACGCCTGATGGGCTTCGTGGTCCTCGCCCAGTCGCTGGGCAAGGCCAGCTTCAACTGGGAGATGAGCGACCTGCTGAAGACCGCGGCGCGCCAGGCCGCCGCCCACCTGGCGCAGGCCCGCGCCGCCGAGGCGCTGACCGTGGCGCGCCAGTTCGAGTCGTTCAACCGCGCCTCCGCCTTCGTCGTGCACGACATCAAGAACCTGGTGGCGCAGCTCTCCCTGCTGCTGGCGAATGCCGCGAAACACAAGCACAAGCCGGAATTCCAGGAGGACATGCTCGCCACCATCGAAAGTTCGGTGGCGCGCATGAACCGCATGCTCGCCAAGCTGAGCGAGGCGCCGGACGCCAGCGCGACGGAACGCGTGGAACTGGATGATCTGCTCGACGAGGTGATCCGCTCCAAGCACGCTTTCAGCCTCAAGCCCAGCCTCGACAAGCAGGCCACCGGCTTGAGCGTGCGCGGCGACCGCGAGCGCCTGGTGCGGGTGATCGGACACATCGTGCAGAACGCCATCGAGGCCACCCCGTACACCGGCCGGGTCGATGTTAAACTCGCGCGCCAGGACGACTGGGCGGTGATCAGCGTTACCGACACCGGCGCCGGCATGGACGAAACCTTCATCCGCGAGCGCCTGTTCCGCCCGTTCGCATCGACCAAGGGGACGGGCATGGGCATCGGCGCCTACGAAAGCAGAGCGTACATCGAGGAACTGGGAGGGGACATCCAGGTGACCAGCCAGCCCGGCCAGGGCGCCTGCTTCAGCATCCGCCTGCCCCTTCTGCCCGACGAGGAGAGCGCGACCCCATGAGCGACAAGGCCACCAAGATTCTTCTGGTGGAGGACGACGTCGGGCTCCAGAAACAGATCAAGTGGAGCCTGGACGAGTACGAGGTGCTGATCACCGGCGACCGCGAAGCCGCCCTCGCACAGGTGCGCCGCTTCGAGCCCGCCGTGGCGCTGCTCGACCTGGGCCTGCCGCCGGACCCGGACGGCGCCACCGAGGGCCTCGCCGCCCTGCAGCAGATCCTGCAACTGTGCCCGGCCACCAAGATCATCGTCGTCACCGGCAACCAGGACCGCGCGAATGCCGTGCGCGCCATCGGCCTGGGCGCCTTCGACTTCTACCACAAGCCCTTCGAGGAACAGATCCTCAAGCTGGTCATCGACCGCGCCTTCCGGGTTTACGGCCTGGAACAGGAGAACCGCGCGCTGTCCGCGCGCAAGCGTTCGGAACCCCTGCAAGGGCTGATCACCAACGACCCGGAGATGCTCAAGGTCTGCCGCACCATCGAGAAGGTCGCGCCCAGCGACGCCTCGGTGCTGCTGCTGGGCGAGTCCGGCACCGGCAAGGAGGTGCTGGCGCGCGGCCTGCACGAGCTGTCCAACCGGGCGAGGGAGAAGTTCGTCGCCATCAACTGCGCGGCGATTCCCGACAACCTGCTGGAATCCGAGCTGTTCGGCTACGAGAAAGGCGCCTTCACCGGCGCCGCCAAGCAGACCATCGGCAAGATCGAATACGCCAACAAGGGCACCCTGTTCCTCGACGAGATCGGCGACCTGCCCATGCCCTTGCAGGCCAAGCTGCTGCGCTTCCTGCAGGAACGCGTGATCGAGCGCCTGGGCGGGCGCGGCGAGATCCCGGTGGACGTGCGCGTGGTCGCCGCCACCCACCAGAAACTGGCCGACCTCATCCAGGCCGGGCAATTCCGCGAGGACCTGTTCTACCGCCTGTCGGAAATCAGCGTGCGCATTCCCCCCCTGCGCGAACGCCAGGGCGACCGCTCGCTGCTGGCGCACGCCTTCCTGGAACGCTTCGCCCAGACCCAGGGCCGCGCCCTGCGCGGCTTCGCCGAGGAAGCCATCCAGGCCATCGAGGCCCACCCCTGGCCCGGCAACGTGCGCGAGATGGAAAACACCATCAAGCGCGCGGTGATCATGTCCGACGGCCCGCAGATCAGCCAGGACGACCTCGGCATGACGCCCCCCGCCGACCCCGGAGACGAACCCCTCAACCTGCGCCGCGTGCGCGACGAAGCCGAGCGCCGCGCGGTGGTCAAGGCGCTCGCCCGCTGCAACCACAACGTCGCCCACGCAGCCGAGATGCTGGGCGTTTCGCGGCCCACGCTGTATGACCTGATGGGGCGCTTCGGCCTCAAGTAGCCGCCATGGCACCACGCAACCCGCATCGGCAACCTGTATGCCCGCGCGCCCATCCTTCCGCCACGAATTGATCGAGTCCACCCATGCCACGTAGACACAGCCGGAATCCCCTGAAAAAACTGCAAGCCCATCTCCCCAAACTGCTGGCGGCGCTGGCGGGCTCGGCGGTCCTCGCCGGAGGCGCCTACATCGCCTTGAGGCAATCGCCGGAGGAGCATTTCCAGGCGGGAAGCGCCCTGTTCCAGCAAGGCGACATGAAGGGCGCGGCCATCGAACTGAAAAACAGCCTGCAAGCCGATCCGAACAACGCCGCCGCCCGTTTCCTGCTCGGGCGGGTGCATTTCGTCAATGGCGATTTCGCGGCCGCGGAGAAGGAACTGCGCATGGCACGCGACCTGGGTTCGAAGGAAGCGGATCTGGAACCGCTGCTGGCCCGCGCCTTGCTTCAGATCAACCAGCCGCGGCGCATCCTCGATGAAATCCGCGCGCGGGAGGAGTACTCCGTCGAGGTCAACGCGGCCATCCTCGCCCTGCGCGCGCGCGCGCACCTGCTGCTAAAGGAATCCGTGGCGGCCGACAAGGAGCTGGGCAAGGCCAGGGACCTCTCTCCGGATCACCCGGAGGTGCTGGTGTCCCTCGCCTACGCCGCCCTCTCCGACCAGAATCTGCAAGCGGCCCTGGAACTGGTGGACCAGGCGCTGGCGAAAGCGGACGCACGCGCCGACCTGTGGATCATGCAAGGCGACCTGCTGCGCGCGGCAAGCCGCACCCCGGAGGCGGCGCAAGCCTACGCCAAGGCGCTCGCCCTGGATCCCGCGAACGGCCCCGCGCGCCTGGCCAGCGCCCAACTGCACCTGGAAAACAATGACCTGGACAAGGCCGAGGCGGATCTCAAGCTACTGCTCAAACACGCGCCCAACAGCCTGTTCGGACGCCATCTGGATGCCTTCATCGACTTCCGCCGCGGCCGCCACGCCGAAGCCAACGCCAAGCTACAGGACATCCTGCGCGCCGCCCCGACCTTCCTGCCCGCCCAGTTGCTCGCCGGCGCCACCAGCCTGGCCCTGGGCAACCGCGAGGCCGCCAAGTCGCACCTCAACAAAGTGCTGGAGGCCGCCCCGGACCATGCCCTGGCGCGCAAACTCATGGCGGCGACCCTGACCGAGCTGGGCGAGGTGGATCAGGCCAAGCATCTTCTGAGCGGCTTCGAGGCAGCCGGCAACGATCCTCTGCTCAACACCCTGCGCGGCGAACTCGCCTTGCGCCAGGGCGATTTCGCCCAGGCCCGCAAACAGTTGGAGGCGATGGGCGAGGCGGCGCCGCAAACCGCGAAATATTTCACCGACCTGGCGGCCAGCCGCATGGGCAGCGGCGACGAAGCGGGCGCCATCGCGGCGTTGACGAAGGCCGCCGAGCTGGACACGACATCGGCCCGGCCGGACGCCCTGCTGGTCATGACCCATGTGCGCGAGAAGCGCTTCGCCGAAGCCGACAAGGTCGTGGACAAGCTCGAAAAAGAGCGCCCTGACGACCCGCTCGTGCACAACCTGCGCGGCACCATCCACATCGCCCGCGAGGACAAGACGCGGGCGCGGGCTAGCCTGAGCAAGGCCCTGCAGATCAAGCCCGACTATTTCCCCGCCGCCTCCAATCTCGCCCTGCTGGACATGATGGACAAGGACCACAAGGCGGCGCGCGCGCGCTTCGAGCAACTGCTCAAGCACGCACCCGCCGAGAGCCGCGCCTGGCTCGCCCTGGCGGCCCTCGACGCGCGCGAGAACAACGAGGCGGGCTATCTGAAGAACCTCGAACAGGCCAAGAAGGCGAACAGCAAGAATCCCCAGGCGCATGCCCTGCTCAGCCGCTACTGGCTGGGCAAGCAGGACGGCGGCAAGGCCCTGGCCGCGGCGCGCGACGGCCTGACCGCGACCGGTTTGCCGGAATTCCACGAGCTCGTCGGCCTGGCGCAAATCCAGCAGAAGGATCCGCTCAGCGCCCAATCCACCTTCTCGCGCTGGGCGGAACTCTCCCCGGCCAACCCACTCGCCCACTTCCGTCTGGCCCAGGCGCAAATCACCAACAAGGAGCGGGAGGCCGCCCTCAAGTCGCTGGACAAGGCCCTGTCCCTGCGCGCCGATTTCACCGAGGCGGTGATGAGCAAGGCCCTGCTCTTGGTGGAAGCGGGACGCTCGGCGGAAGCCCTCAAGCTGGCGCGCGGCTTGCAGGCCGGCGCGCCGAAGAACGCGGCGGGCTACCTGGTGGAGGCGGAGGTCCATCTCGCCGACAAGAAATTCGCCGAAGCCGCAAAACTGTTCGCGAAATCCGCCGAACTCAGCGGCCAGGGGCAGGCGCTGGGTCGCGCCTATCAAGCCTACGCCCGCGCGAATCAGGCGGCGCAGGGGGAGCGCTTGCTGACGCAATGGTTGAACAACAAGCCCAAGGACGCCATGGTCCGGCACATCCTGGCGTCCGCCCAGCTATCCGGCAAGCAACTGCAGGAAGCCGCGCAGAACTATCGCCTGCTGGTCGGCGCCAACCCCAAGGATGTGATCGCCCTCAACAACCTGGCCTGGATACTGGGGGAACTGAAGGATCCCCAGGCCCTGACCTACGCGGAACAGGCCCTCAAGCTGGCCCCCAAGGATGGCGGGGTGCTGGACACCTACGGCTGGCAGCTGGTCCTCGCCGGCCAGGCGAAGAAGGCCTTGCCCTACCTGCGCGAGGCCGTGAAGGCGCAGCCCAACAATGCGGAACTCCGCTGGCATCTCGCGGTCGCGCTGGAAAACAGCGGCGACAAGGCCGCCGCCCTGGAGGAACTCGACCGCCTGCTGACCAGCCGCATGGAGTTCCCGCAGAAGGCGCAGGCCCAGGCCTTGTTCGACCGCCTGAAGGGCCGCTGAGGACGCCGCATGGACAGGCTGCAGCACATCCTCGACGCCGCGCGCTGGGCGCCCAGCGGCGACAACACCCAGCCCTGGCGTTTCGAGATCGTCGACGCCGGCCGCCTGATCGTGCATGGTTTCGACACCCGTGAGCACTGCGTCTATGACCTGGATGGGCACGCCAGCCAGCTCGCCATCGGCTGCCTGCTGGAAACCCTGGCGATCGCCGCGAGCGAGCATGGACTGCGCGCCGAGTTCGCCCGCCGCCCCGACACGCCCGAGCACCGGCCAACCCTGGAGGTCGCCCTCACCCCCGACGCGGGCATCGTCGCGGACCCGCTGATCGCGTGCATCCGCGAACGCCGCGTGCAGCGCCGGGCGATGTCCACGCAACCGATCGGAGCCGCGGCCAGGGAAACCCTCGAACGTTCCCTCTCACCAGGCTTCCAGGTGGTGTGGAAGGAAACCACGCGGGAGAGATGGTCGCTGGCCCGGCTGATGTTCGCCAACGCCTACGTCCGCCTGACCACGCCGGAAGCCTATCGGGTGCATCGCGACGTCATCGAGTGGAACAGCCGCTTCAGCGAAACGCGCATTCCCGATCAGGCCGTCGGCGCCGATCCCCTCACCCTCAAGCTCATGCGCTGGGCCATGCACAGTTGGGAACGGGTGGATTTTCTCAACCGCTATCTGATGGGAACGCTCATGCCCAGGTTGCAGATGGACCTGCTGCCCGGCCTGGCCTGCGGCGCCCATTTCGCCATCGTCGCGGCCAAACCGCCGGTGGACGTGGACGACTACCTCGCCGCCGGACGTCAGGTGCAGCGCTTCTGGCTCAACGCGACCCGCCTGGGACTGGAGGTGCAGCCGGAAATGACGCCGCTCATCTTCTCCAGGTACGTGCGTGAAGGCCGGGCATTCACCCGCCTAAACCGCCCCCGGGAAATCGCCACCGAACTCGCCGGCCGTCTGGCCGCCGAGTTCGCGCCGATCGATCCGGCGCGACTGGCGTTCCTCGGCCGCATCGGCGCCGGGCCGCAAGCCACGGCGCGCTCGACCCGCCTGTCGGTGGAGCGGCTGCTGCACTCCGATTGAGGCGTAGCAGGTCAGAAGGTGTAGCGCACTTCCGTGTACACCCGATCGCGGTCGCCGAAGCGCCCGAACAGGTGATCACCGGAGAACACGTCAACGCCGAACGTCGCCCGCCAGTTGCCGTCCATCCTCCAGTTCATCTTGAACTGGGCCAGCCAGTCCCGGTGATCGAGACTGCTGAACAGGCGCAGGTCGGTTTCCAGGCGGGGGTGCAGCGCCTTGGTGGTATGGCTGAGGGACAGGCCGCTCTCCACCTTGTCCGCCAGCAGATCCGAATTCCGACCGGGGATGCGCTGCTGATAGAACTGCACGTTGAATCGCGTCTCCTGCGGAAAACTCCATTCCAGACCGACGATGTAATCCAGCTTGTTCTGCCTGAGCAGACCATCGGCGTCGGCGGGATCGGCGGTGTACATCTGCTTGCCCGAGGTATGGACCGCCTCGGCCTTCAGCACCATGGCGCCCAGGTCCTTGGCGGTGGTGAAGCCCCATTGCTGAATGCGTTTGTGGATCGGTCGGAAGGTGACCACCGACCCCACCTGGGAAACCCGCTCGAAAGCTGGCGAGGAATCGTTCGAACTGTAAAAAAACAGGGCCATGTCCCACCCATCCTTTAAATACGACAGACGAGCGCCATAGGCGGAATCGTCCAGACCCTTGGGCTGATCTTCCGAGAGGATGTTGGCGGTGATGCCGGGCGGCGGCATGAAAGGATAGAACTCCGCTCCGGGCTTGCCGATCTCGTTGTAACTCATGTGGGGAATCCACACCAGTTCGCCATGGAAATCCCCCTTGAAATACTCGGCGCGGGCGGCCCACTGGGGGATGCGGACCATGTCGAATTCGCGCAAGGCCAACTCGCGCATATCCTTGGCGGAGACGACGTCGGCGAAGAACAGGCCCACCATCTCCCCCCAGATGATGTGCTGGCGGCCGAGGCGGAATTCCCAGTCATCCAGGTTGAAATCCACGTAGGCCTCGCGGATGCCGGCCTGTAGACGCTGATCGTCGCGCACGCGGGAAGGGTAGAAATCGGTCAGGTCGTAGATCGGGTCGTAGCTCAATTGTCCGCCCAGTTTCCAGGCCACGCCCCCGCTGCGCCCGGTGGCGGAGACATCCAGGGTGTTCTCGAACTTGGACCAGTGCCTGGGTTTGGCGTAGGTGTAGGCCAGGCGATTCTGAAAGAACCCCGAGATGCGCGCCTGTCCGCCATCCTTCGGCGCCACCCCTGTCTTCGCCCCGGGCGCGGCCGCGACGGGGCTGACCGGCAACGCATCGTCGGGCCGGGCGATGTCCTTGTCGAGGAACAAATCGTCCAGGGAAGCGGGCTCTCGCTCCGCGGCGGACTCCGCCGAGCCGGCAGAGACGAACAAATCGTCCAGCGACCCGGGTTCCTTCGCTTCGGCGGGCTTGGCATCCAGGAACAGATCGTCCAGGGATTGCGGCTCGCCGGCCGGTTTCGCGCCCGCGGCCAGCCCAGGCTCCGCCGTGGCGGCGATGACGATGGCGAGCAGGCAAAGGCCGCCCGCCCGGTTCACGCCGGCTTTCCGGCTGCTTGTTTCTCGGTTGGCTGACGACACGCTACCTCCTATTCAACGATTTGTCCGTCGGAGAGTTCCACGACCCGGTCCGCAATTTCCATCACCCGCGGATCGTGGGTGGAAAAAATGAAAGTCGTGCCATCCCGCTGATTCAACTCGCGCATCAGCTTAAGGATGTCCTCGCCGGTCTTGCGGTCCAGATTGGCCGTCGGCTCGTCGGCCAGGATGATGCGGGGCCGGGTGGCCAGGGCGCGGGCGATCGCCACGCGCTGACGCTGACCGCCGCTGAGCTCGTTGGGTCGGTGCCCCGCGAATCGTTCCAGGCCGACGGCCCGCAGCGCATGCTCCGCCCGCTCCCGCCGTACATCCTTGCTCACGTCCTTCTTCTGCAGCAGGGGATATTCCACGTTCTCCCGCGCGGACAGCACCGGCAGCAGATTGAAGGTCTGGAACACGAAGCCGAGCGTGTTCAGCCTCAGATCGGCCAGTTCGTCGGCGCTCCTGCTGCCCACGTCCTGGCCATGGATGCGCACGCTGCCCGAGGAGGGTGAATCGATGCAGCCGATCATGTTGAGCAGGGTGGACTTGCCGCTGCCCGAGGGGCCGGCCAACGCCAGGAACTCCCCCTGGAACACGGTCAGGGAAACCTTGCGCAGGGCGGTCACGGTCTGCTTGCCCAGGGCATACTCCCGGCTGACTTCCTGGATTTCCACCACCCGCTCGGCGGAGCGGGCCTCCGCCTCCACGTCGATCATGAATTGCAGATGAAAAGGGGGGATGTGGATATGGTCCCCGTCGCGCAACTGCTCGCGCTGGATTTTTTCCCGGTTGAGATGCACCCCGGCGCGGCTTTCCAGATCCTCCAGGAAATACAGGCCGTCGTTGCGGGTCAGCCTGGCGTGGCGGCGGCTGACGGCAACGTCCGTCAATTGGATGTCGCACTCGTGCGAGCGGCCGATCAGCAGCGTCGGCTTGTACAGGGGGATGCTGCGCACGACCTGCTGGTCCTGCCAGATCAGGATTCTCGCCATGGAATGACCCGTTAAACCTCTATGCGATATCGGCGATCGATCGAATATCTGTAATGTCCAGCCCGCTCATGCGGCGACGCGCCCGAATGACGGCAATATAATACAGACGACGCAGGCCCGTTCAGTGATCGCTGGGGCTTGCGCACTGGATGAGGAGAATCGACATGAAAGCGCATCGCAGGCGGTTCGGCCGCATTCTTCTGGGCATGGGCGCCTTGTTCCTGGCGTCGCCCGCCAGCCTCGTCCGGGCCTCCGCCGAGGAGGAGGATGGCGAGAACCGTCTGGCGCGCGAGGCGCTGGCCCGCGCCGACCGCATCCGCTTCCCCGAGGAGGGTTTCCAGGTCGACATCACCATCACCACCACTACCCCGGACAACGACCCGGAGGTGCGCGCCTACCGCGTCCTGTCCAAGGGCAACAACCGGACCCTGGTGCAGACCACGGCGCCGGCGGTGGACCGCAACCAGATCCTGCTCATGCGCGACCGCGATCTCTGGGCCTTCCTGCCCAACCTTTCCCAGCCCATCCGCCTCCCCCTCTCCCAGCGCCTCACCGGACAGGTGGCCAACGGCGACCTGGCGCGCGCCAATTTCGTCGGCGATTACAGCCCGCGCATCCTGCGCACTGAACGCATCGGCGGCGATGCCTTCCACGTGCTCGAACTGACCGCCGTGGACCGGTGGGTGACCTACCACCGCGTCCTCTACTGGGTCAACGAACGCAACGACCGGCCGCACAAGGCCGAGTTCTACACCCTGTCCGGGCGGCTGCTGAAGACCTGCCAGTACCAGAACTTCCGGCAACTGGGCGGCGCGGTGCGTCCCACCGTGCTGGTGATCGACGACGCCCTGCGCGCGGGCAACCGCTCCGTCCTGGAGTATGCCAACATGACCCTGCGCGACCTGCCGGAGCGCGTCTTCAACAAGGATTACCTGAAGAAGCTGAGCCGCTGAACGGAGAGCGGCATCTCCTCAGATGTTGTGGCGCAGTGCATCCACCACCGGCAAGCGCGCGGCGCGGCGCCCGGGTAACACGGCGGCCAGCGCCGACGCGGCCGCGCCTACGGCCAGCGCGGTCAGCAGCACCCACGGCACCACCCTTACGCTGGCGACGTAATCCGCGTTGGAGCCGGGGGGGGGCGGCATGGGAATGCCCACGCTGGAAATGCCAAGGGCCAGGACGACGCCGAGCACCACCCCCGCCACGCCGCCGATGCACCCCAGCAGGCTGTATTCGAGCATGACCAGCCGAAATACATTGCCGCGCCTCTGCCCGAGCGCAAGCATGGTGCCGAACTCGCCGGTGCGCTCGTAGACCGCCATGTTCACCGTGCTGGCGACGCTCAGCACCAGCATCACCAGGATGATGAACTGCAACGCGCCGAACTGGCGGCGATACAGCGCCACCGTTTTCTCGTAGAAATCGGCCAGCTCGTGCCAGGTTTTCAACTCATAGCCCATGTCGGCGAGCTTCACGCGCAGTTGCGCCGCCACCTCATCGGTGGCATGGGAATCGTGCAGCATCACCACCATGCTGTGGACCGCGTCCGTGTAGAGCAGCTCGCGCGCGGCGACCTGCGGTATACGCACCGCGCGATCGTCGTATTCCTTGAAAAAAGTGCGGAATACTCCGACCACCTCGAATTCCAGGCTGTTCAGGGCGCCTTCCGGAGTACTGACCACCAGGTTGAGGGTCTTGCCGGGCCGCAGGTTGAGGGAGGCCGCGACACCCTCGCCGACGATGACGGCATAAGCATCATCCGATTGCAACGGACGTCCAGCCACCATGGTCATGACACCGCCGAATTCGGCCTCCTTTTCCTGTTCCACGCCTTCGCCGAGGATCGGCAGATCGGCGCGGCCATTGTTGGCGAGACCGGAAAAATTGATGCGCGTCATCGCCCCGCGCACCCCGGCCACGCGGGCAACCTCGGCGGCAACGGCGGGAGCGTCTTCGATCATGTAGCGCGCCGGCTCGCGCTTGCCATACTCCAAAAACCCTTGGCGATAGATCTGCATATGCCCGAGGCGGGACTGGATGGTCGCCTCGCGCAACTGCGCGAACACGTCCTCGACGAATCCGCCGCTCAGGATGATCGCCGCGACACCCGAGACGATGGCCGCCAAGGTCAGCGAGGTACGCAAGCGATTGCGAAAAATGTTGCGAAAGGCGAGCTTGAGCATGGTCCCGTGAATCAGATGTTGTGCCTGAGTGAATCGACGATTTGCAGACGCGACGCTTTCCAGGCCGGATACAGCCCGGCCAGCACGGTGGTGACGCAAGCGATGGCGAAGGCGTTCAGCAGCAGGCCGGGGGTGACGCGGACCGCGCCGCGATAACCCATTTCCATGCCAGGGGGCGGCGGCATGGGGATACCCACGTAGGAAATCAACTCGGCCAGGCCATAACCCAGCAGCAGTCCCAACAAGCCGCCTGCAAGCCCGAGCAGCACGCTTTCCATGGCGAACAGTTGCATGATCTTGCGGCGCTTCAGGCCGACGGCCAGCAGGGTGCCGATTTCCCCGGTGCGTTCCAGCACGTTCATGACCAGCATGTTGGAAATGCTCAATATGATGATGCAGCCGATGATCAGCCGCAGCACCAGCATTTGCCGGGAAAACAGCTCCACCGTCTTGTTGTAGAAGTCGGCGCGCTCGTACCAGGGCACGAACTCGAGGCCATCCTTGTCCTGCGGAAACTTGGCGCGGAATTGGGCCAGATACGCGTCGGTCCGTTCGGTGTCGTCCAGCAGCACCAGCCAGGTATGCGAGCCCGCGCTGCGCAACAGGGCATTCGCCAGGCCGATCGGCAGACGCAGGGCGGAATCGTCGTAGGCCTGGTTGGCGGTCCTGAACACGCCGACCACGCGCGCCTCGACACCGTTGACCCCGCCTCCCGAGGGTGTGGCGAGCAGCGCCACGAGGTCGCCCGGTCTAACGCCGAGGTTGCGCGCCAGGCCGCGTCCGAGGATGACCTCGGCGGCGTCGGCGGCGGACAGGTTCTCGCCTTCCATGATGCGAAACGCCTTGCTGAGATCGGCTTCCTTGTCGGGCGCCACTCCATCGGCGAGAAACGACACGGTGTTCTCGCCATGGCTGATCAATCCGCTGACGTTCAGGCGCGGCGCCACCAGCTTGACACCGGGGGTCGCCTCGATGGCTTCGCGCTGCGGCGAGGACAGCGGCAGCATGTATTCGAAGGGATCCGCCGCGCCGGCTTTGAAATAGCCCGGACGCACCACCTGCACATGGCCCAGCTGCGACTGGATGACGCCTTCGCGCATGGCCCAGAACACCCAATGCACGAAACCCTCGGCCAGCACCATGGAGATCACGCCCATGGCGACAATCAGCAAGGCGATGGAGGCGCGCCGGCGATTGCGGCCCAGATTACGCGCGGCGAGGAACAGACTGTCCATGGACGGCAGTTACTTCTAAACGGAACGAGCGGCGCGCGCGAAAGCAAACGTCGCGCGCCACCCAAGACACACTGATTGCCGTCGATCGGCGAGAATGCGTGAACCGCGTGTCAACCCGAAATCCTCCAATGCCCGCGAATGCAGTGTCGAAACGCCCGGTCATTCTACTCGTCGCCGAAGCGGTCACGCTTGCCCATTTCGCACGCATCGCCACCCTGGCCAGGGCGCTCGATGCCGACAGTCATCGGGTCGTCGTCGCCGGCGATCCACGCTATGCGAAGCTGGATCCGGAAATCAGCGGCGGCCTGATTCCGCTCGATACGATTGCGGCCTCGACTTTCGCGCAAGCCCTGGAACAGGGCAAACCCCTGTACGACGAAGCGACCCTGACGCGCTACGTCGAGGCCGACCTGGCCTTGATCGCGCAGGTCAAGCCCGACCTGGTCGTCGGCGATTTCCGCCTTTCCCTGGCGGTCAGCGCGCCCCTGTCGCGCGTACCCTACGCCGCCGTGGTCAACGCCTACTGGAGTCCCTACGCCCGGGTCGACTACCCGATCCCCGATCTGCCCATCACCCGGCTGCTCGGGGTCGGCCTCGCCCAGAGCCTGTTCGACCTGACGCGACCGCTGGTGTTCGCCGGCCATGCCCGCCCCCTCAACCGGGTGCGCCGCAAGTTCGGCCTGCCGACCCTGGGCCACGACCTGCGGCACAGCTATACCTGGGGCGACCACACCTTGTACGCCGACCTGCCCGAGGTGGTGCCGACCTCCCCGCTGCCGAGCCATCACCGGTATCTGGGACCGGTCATCTGGTCCGCGCGGACCGCGTTGCCAGCCTGGTGGGACGCGCTGCCCGCCGGCCGCCCCAGTGTCTGCCTGACGCTTGGCAGTTCCGGCAATGCCGGCTTCCTGCCCGAAGCCGTGCAGGCATTGTCGCGCCTGCCCGTCAACCTGCTGGTGGCCACCCTCGGCCACCCGCTGCCCAAGGCCCTGCCCGGCAATGTCTTCGCCGCCGACTACCTGCCGCTACATGACGCGCTGCGACGCGCGCAACTGCTGATCTGCAACGGCGGCAGCCTGTCCACCTACCAGGCCATGGCGCTGGGTGTGCCGGTGGTGGGCGTGTGTGGCAATCTCGACCAGTTGCTCAACATGCGGGCCGTGCAACGGCTGGGCTGCGGCATCGCCTTGCGGGCAGGCGGTCTCGCCGCGGGAACACTAGCCGACCGCGCCGCCGAACTGCTGCGGACCTCCGGCCCAGGCTGTGAAAGAATGGCCGAACTCCTGCGGCGTCATGACAGCTTGACCCACTTTCGCGCCTTCGTTGCCGAGGCCATCGCCGGCCAGGCGTGACGTCCCCCCCTTGAACCGAATCTCAGCCCGAGGAGAAGCCCATGCGCCGGATCACAGCCCCACAAATAACGCTTTTCTTCACGTTGCTGGCCGTCATCGTCGTCCTCAGCATCGCCACCCTGCGCGCCACCCTCTGGCACGCGCCGCTGGCCGACTTTCGCGGCGTCGCGCTGGTACTGGCCTGGGTCATCCTGTTCTACCTCTACGCCTTCGCCGTCTACCGCCTGTTCCTGCGCGTCATGCCTCTCGAGGAAGGCGAACTGGCGGAGGGCTCGCGCGCGGAGTTTGCCGCCCAGGTCAACATTCTTTTCTACCTGCTGCTGTTCAACAGCCTGATCCGCACCCATTTCCTGCCGGTGCCGCTGATGCGCCTGGTCTACCAGGCCCTCGGCACGCGCATGGGCGCCAACACCTACAGCGCCGGCGTGATCCTCGACCCGCCGCTGACCGAACTGGGCGCCCACTGCATCATCGGCCACGACGCCGTACTGTTCAGCCACGCCATCGAAGGCCGCCGCTTCGCCCTCGCCCGCATCCGCGTCGGCGACCACGTCACCATCGGCGCCACCGCCGTGATCATGTCCGGGGTGAGCATCGGCGACGGCGCCATCGTCTCCGCCGGCTCCGTGGTGCTCAAGGACACGCAGATCGGCCCCGGCGAAATCTGGGGCGGCGTGCCTGCGAAACGGCTGAAATAGGCCGGAACTTCACTGACCGGAAACACCCCCGCAGCGATCCTGGCAAACCTCGGCATGGAAAGGCCCATGGCATGAAATGGCTCGTCCTGGCCTATACCTTGACGGTGGCGATCCTCATCTCGGCCTTGTTGGCGCAGAGCGAGCCGTGGCTGGCGCGCACCGCCTTCCTGGTTGCGCTCGCGGCCCTGCTGGCCGTGCTGGGGCGCGGCGTATGGCTGATCCGAACGTTGGCGCGAGGCGAGGCGGGCCCGCTGGCGGGGTTCGGACTCACGCATATCCTTGCCCACGCGATCCCCATGGCCTACCTGGTCTCCGCGCACGCCGGGGGGGTGGACACGGCGCTGAACCTGGCTTACCTGGCGCCGCTGCTGTTGTTCTTTTACAGCGGACGCCGTCTCTGGCGCATGCTCCACGCCCGCTTCGGCGCCCCCCTGTATCGCTTCTTCGCCTTCGGCAACACCGGCCTGCTGAATGGATTGATCCTGCTCAGCGCGCTCGGCCTGCTGTGGCCGCAAACCTTCGCGCCGGAAGTCTTCGCCACCGTGTTGCGCGCCTACTTCGCGGCGCATTTCCTGCTTACCGGCGTCGCCGTCCTGCGCATCGACCTGGACCTGCGCCGCGCCTGAACACCGCGCCCTCAGCCGGCCGGCAGACCCGGCGGCGCCTTGAACGTATCGATGTATTCCGCGAAGCGCTGCCGGATGGTTTCGGCGCACAGGCCGAAATCCTCCGGCTCATAGCGATGCACGCCGTGCTTGTGCATGGGGTTCTCGGCGAGGAAGGCGCGCATCGCGCCTTCCGTGTCTGAGTTCAGCGGAAACCCGAATTTCGCATAGATCTCGCGCACCACCTCGACCGGATGCTGCATCAAATCGCCAAACCGCACGTCGATGAAGCGCTCCGCGCCATGCCGGGCGCGATCTTCCTGGCAACGCCGCATGTCGTGGGCCAGCCGCGTCAGCACCTGTTGGCCGAGCGCATCGCGATCGACCCTGCGGTAGTACACCCCGCGATAGGTCTGGTTCAGGCTGGCCCAGCTGCACACCGCCTTGACCGGATCGCGGTGGATGTGCACGAAGCAGGCGTCCGGATAAACCCGCAGGATCGCGTCCACCGCCGCGACATGGTCCGGCGACTTCAACAGCCAGCGCTCGCCCGGATATTTCCATTGCAGAGCCTGCAGCACGCGCTTGTGGTGTCGGTAGGTTGGCGCATGGTCGGCGCCGTCGAGCCACTCGGCATAGGCGGGCACGTCGAAGCCGCCGGCGAAGGCCTGCGTGGCGAAACCCTGCATGAGAATGGGCGTGCACTCCTCCGGCCCGTCGGCAAGAAACTCATGTTGGGTGTCGATCTCCGGCATCAGATATTTCTGGATTCTCAGCACCCACTTGGCCTGCCCCCGGCGCGGATCGGTCGCGAAGGTATAGCGCCCCCTCGGCGGCACCTGGCCGATGAACGACTCCCAGTTGTGCATGCAGCGGTGCGCCCGGTCGCGCGCCAGCAGATTGAACAGCAGGCTGGTGCCGGAGCGCGGCAGGCCGAGGACGAAGATCGGACGACAGATGGGCTGGTCGAGCACCTCGGGGCGGGTCTTCAGCAGCTCCGTCAGTTTCAGGCGGTGCGTCAGCATGGCGACGACCATCTGCCGGGCGTAGAAGCGGCCGAAGGCATGCAGTTGCGGGCTGAGGATGAACGAATCGAGAAAAACCCGCAGACCCTCGATGAACGACATCTCGCCGAAATCCTCCAGCCCTGCGCGCCGGGTGGCCGCGCCCATCACCGCTTCGGGCGCGAAGTCTCGCGGCCTGGCCTCGCCGCTGGCGAGACGATTCCACAGCCTGACCAGACGCGGCTGAAAGCAGGCCACCTCATTGGCCGAAGCGGTGGCTGCGGCGGGTAGTGCGCCTTGCGTGTACGACATGGCCCGTCTGGCTCCCCTCTCAAGCATGGACAACCTCTATCCGCCTCGCGGTGAATGCCGCATCGATCCCGCGACACCGCCCGTC
This sequence comes from Hydrogenophilales bacterium, assembly GCA_037442845.1. GTDB lineage: Bacteria > Pseudomonadota > Gammaproteobacteria > Burkholderiales > Thiobacillaceae > PFJX01. Next base: position 25,792 of record JBBIPL010000022.1, read on the forward strand.
CGGGCGGAATCACGCGCAAATGTACCATGTTCGCCCGGGGGTCGTCGCGAGCGAGGACGCGGAGCCGGTCGCGCAATCCGCCGGCGAGGGCCGCAAGCATGACCACGGGATTGCCTGAGGATACCGGCAAGGGCGCCGCTGTCGGGGATTTTTACACGCGCCCCGGCTCGGTCATCCTCTAATTTTCAACGGTTTGCGCTCGCATCCTGACAAAAAGTTGGAGAACGCGTGACGGCATGAGCGCGGAAGCCGTGGTGCGGCTTCCGACGCCCGCAGGAGTGTCGGGAATTTTTACACTGGCGCGGCCGTTTCCCTGCGCACGCCCGGAAAGTTCTCGTAGGTGATTGATTTATATAGGACATGAAAAGTTGGCACGCTACCTGCTTTATATTCGCTGCGTAGCTGATTCAGGCAGCGCGAATGAGGTCAGCTAGGTCGCCTCA
>JBBIPL010000023.1:0-17778 GCA_037442845.1 Hydrogenophilales bacterium
CGGCATCCCTGGCCATCTCGCATCCCGCCTGGAAGGCGGCGCGACGTGTGGCTAGAATGCGCGGCATGCGAGGAGCCCGGCCAAGGATGCGAAAAACTTATCCGCTGCTTTTGGTTTTTTTTCTGCTGACCGGCTGCGCGGGCACAAGCATCCAGCGCAAGGATGGCACTACCTCGAACAGGGCTTTCTCGGTGGCCCACCTGGCCAAGACGGACGCCGACATCCTCAGCGAGCTCACCCAGAGGGAGGTACTCAACGGTTTGCGCACGCTCACCGAGAAGCTGTATCGGCGCAACCCCCAGGAATACCGGAAAGTCGGCCTCGAATCGGTGGAGGCCGCCAGCGCCCGCCTGTTCGAGCAGGTGGCCAAATGGCGGCACTCGCCGCTTGCCCGCGCCGACTGGCAGGACGGTTTCCGCCAGGCCTTCCAGGAAAACTTCGAGGGGGACCGCGTCTACGCCTTCATGGGCGCCCTCACCAGCATGCTGATGGCCGCCTACAACCACAAGACCGAGTTTTTCCTGCCCGACGACCTCTCGGCGCAGAAGCTCTACAACAGCGCGCGCAACATCGAGGTGGCGGTGTGGAAGCTGTCTTCCGCGAGAACGAACCAGGGCGGGCGTTTTCTGCTCAGCAACAGCATGGAAGGCGAGACGCAGAACCTGTCCTTCGAGCGTGAGTTCGGCAAGCTCATCGCCCAGCAGGACCTGCTCGCCGTGTACATGGAAGCGCGCTCACAGCGCACCATCAGCCGCCTCTTCCAGAGCATGACCAGTTTCGTCTTCCTGCCCATCTGATGCCGGCGCCAGGACTGGCAAGCGGCCGCTGCCCGCGTGTTCACCGCGGCGCCCTGGACGGCGACAAGCCCGGAGACCACGTTCATGGCGCGGTAACATGACGCGGCCAAACTCTCGCTTTTTCAGGAAGGGGGACAGTATGGATCTGGTTTTCTGGCGCCACGCCGACGCCCAGGATGGCAGCCCGGACATGGAACGGGCCTTGACCGGCAAGGGCGTGCAACAGGCGCAACGGATGGCGGCCTGGCTCAACGCGCACCTGCCGAAATCGACCCGCGTGCTCTCCAGTCCGGCGGTGCGCGCCTATCAGACGGCCGACGCCCTGCAGCGGAAGTACGAAACCATTCCCCAGATCGCCCCCGGCGCCGACGCGGTTCACGTCCTCGCCGCGGCCGGCTGGCCGGATGCCAAGGGTTGCGTGCTGGTGGTGGGGCATCAGCCGACCCTGGGCGAGGCGGCGAGTCTGCTGTTGTTCGGCGAGGCCCGTCCCCTGAGCATCAAGAAGGCGGGACTGCTGTGGCTGACCAACCGCGTGCGCGGCGACCACCCGCAGACCGTGCTCAAGGGCGCGATGACGGTGGAACTGCTGTAGCGCGGATCAGGCCGGCGGGCTGCTGTCAGTCCAGGCCGAGTTGTTCCACCCAGGCCAGGGCCTGCAGGTGGGCCTCGCTGACCTGCGCCGGGGTCAGCATGAGGGAGGTGGTAAGGTTTTCGAGTTGCTCCCCGTCGCCGCTCTCCACCGCTTCCACCAGGGACAGGAAAGGCCCGTAGAGGCCAGTGCGGTCCATCAGCGCATCGGCCAGGTTCTCCGAAATCACCAGCCGCTCCAGCACCTGATCCATGGGCATTTCCAGGAAGGCAGGCAACAGGGAGAAGACGCCGACGATGAACAGGTTGTCCTGGTCCGTCTTGTTCAGGATGCGCTTGCCCAGCAACTCGCAGAGCCGGCCGCGGGTGATGGCGGTGCGCGACAGGGTGGGCGAGCTGGGCGAGTCGCCCGCCGTCGCCAGCAACAGGGTGAGCCAGCGGTACAGCGGCTGCCAGCCGAGAATGCTGACGGCGTGGCGAATGGACTGCACCTCGCAGGACAGGCCGAAGCCGGCCGAATTGATGTAGCGCAACAGCTTGAAGGTAAGCGCCACGTCCTTCTTGAAGAGCGCCTCCAGATCCTGGATCTCGGCGTTCTGGCGCACCTTGTCGAGCAGTTGGATGACGGTGGCGTGGCCGGGATTGATGATCTTGGCCACCAGATTCTCGGGACGCGCGAAGTAGTAGCCCTGGAAAAAATCGAAGCCCAGATCCCGGCAATGACGGAACTGCTCCGGGGTTTCCACCTTCTCCGCCAATAATTTCACCGGGTATTTGCGGATCGCGCGCACCATGCCGGCGAGATCGGCGGGATCGTGGGCCAGCACGTCGAGCTTGACGTAGTTTGCCAGGGGCAACAGGGGCTCGGACTCGGGCCGGTAGTGGTAATCGTCCAGGGCGATGCGGAAACCCGCCTGCTTCAATTCGCGGATGCGCGCCAGCATGTCGGGGGAGGCCTCGACGGTCTCCAGCACCTCGATGACCACCTTGTCCTGCGGCAGCAGCGTGGAGAAATCCGACATCAGCAGGGCAGCGTCCATGTTGATGAACGCCAGTTTGCCCTTCAGCAACCACTCCGTGCCCATATTGCAGAGCGTGTTGGAGATGACCGCCAGTCCGGCTTCCATGTGCGAGTCGATGCTGGCGCTCTGGGTGTGGGCGGCATGGCGGAACAACAGCTCATAGGCGATCAGTTGATGTTTGCCGTCGACAATCGGCTGCCGGGCGATATAGGCATCGGTAATCATGACTGGGGCTGTTTGGAACCCGGGGCCTCGCGGCACCGGGTGGGTGGGTCAACTGTGGATGAACAGGCTCATCGGGGTATCGGTCTTGACATTGGCCAGCAGCTCTTCCATGTCCAGCACCAGGACGATGGAGCCGTCGCCGGACAGGGTGGCGCCGGCAATGCCCTTGGGTTTGATGTCCGACAGGGGCTTGATGACCACGTCGTCACGCCCCACGAAACCATCCACCGCCATGATGAAGCTGCTGTCGGCGGCATGCATGAGCACGCCGAATCCAGGCGCCTGCCTGGCCTCCCAGCCAATCATGGTGGCAAGGCTGCGTACCGGCAGGACCTCGTCGCGCACCACCATGGTGGCGCGCCCGGACACGCGCTGCACCTCGTCGGGCTTGATGGGGATGATTTCCCGCACCATCGACAGCGGCACGGCGAAGGACTGATTGTTGAGTCGCACCACCAGCACCGGCAGGATGGCCAGGGTGAGGGGCAGCGAGATGGTGAAGGTGGAACCCTGGCCGGGCGCCGACACCACGTCGATCTTGCCGTTCAGTTTCGAGATGTTGGTCTTCACCACGTCCATGCCGACGCCCCGCCCGGACACGCTGGAGATCTGGTCCTTGGTGGAGAAACCGGGCAGGAAGACCAGATGCAGGCTCTGGCGGTCGTCCAGGCCGTTCGCCGTCTCCGCGTCGATGATGCCTTTTTCCACGGCCTTGCGGCGGATGACGTCCGGGCGCATGCCCTTGCCGTCGTCGGAAACCTCAATGTAGATGTGGTCGCCCACCTGGCTCGCGGACAGGGAGACGATGGCCTTCGCCGGCTTGTTCGCGGCAGTCCGTTCCTCGGCGGTCTCGATGCCGTGGTCGACGGCGTTGCGCACCAGGTGCACCAGGGGATCGTTGAGATCCTCGATCATGGTCTTGTCCAGCTCGGTCTCCTCGCCGGACAGCACCAGTTCCACGTCCTTGCCGAGCTGGCGGGCAAGGTCGCGGGCCAGGCGCGGGTATTTCTGGAACAGGCGACCGATGGGCTGCATGCGGGTCTTCATCACCGCGTTCTGCAGGTCCGACACCAGCAGATCCAGCTGGCTCACCGCCGCATCCAGGGCCTTCAGGGTGTCCTGGTCGGTGCGGCCGTGCAGGATCTGGGTCTTGAGATTGGCGATGCGGTTCTTGGTGAGGCCGATCTCGCCCGACAGGTTGAGCACCTGGTCCAGCCGCGCCGTGTCGATGCGGATGGTGGTTTCCTTTTGCAGGGTCTGCGGCGGCGCCGCGCTCGATGCGGCGGCGCGCGAGGGCGTCGGCAAATCCTGGGCGGGTGCGGGACGCGGCGGCGCAGGGACAGCCGCCGCCGGCCTGGCCGCCGCTTCGCCGACGGGCGCCGCTGCCGGCGAAGCGGGCACGCCGGTCAACGCGGCATGCAGGGCATCCCAGTTGATGTCCTCGACAGTCGTCGCCGAGGGCGGCGCGACCGGGTCGACTGGCGGGGTCGGCGCCTGCGGCGCCGCTTCCGCGGCTGTCGTCGCTGGAGCGGCCTGGCGCACCGGCAGTTGGCCAGCCAGCGCGGCATCGAGCGCGCCCAGCAGGGTGGCCTCGGCGGCCTGCGGCTGCACGCTCTGGCTCAGGGCGCCGAACATGTCGCGCACCGTGGCGGTGGCGGCCATGATGATGTCCATCAACTCCGCCGAAAGATGCAGTTCGGCGTTGCGCAGCTTGTCGAACAGGTTTTCCGTGCGGTGGCACAGGGTGACCAGGTTCTCCACGTTGAGGAAGCCGGCGCCGCCCTTGATGGTATGGAAGCCGCGGAAGATGTCGTTGAGCAGCTCCCGGTCTTCGGGACGCTTTTCCAGTTCCACCAGCTTGTTGTCGACCTGGGAGAGCAACTCCCCGGCTTCGAGCAGGAAATCCTGCAACAACTCTTCCATACCGGCGAAGTCGCTCATGCTCTTGTCCCTCTCAGAAACCCAGACTTTCGAGCAGGTCGTCGACCTGCTCCTGGCTGGTCACCACGTCGGACCGCCCGGCCGCGTTGACGACCGGACCATTGAGCAGGCCGGGATCCATGGCCTGGCGCTTGGCTTCCGGCGTGGTTTCGATCAACAGGGCGAGGAGTTGGGACTCCAGGTTCTGCGCCGCCTCCAGCACCTTCTTGATGACCTGGCCGGTGAGGTCCTGGAAATCCTGGGCCAGGATGATTTCCATCAACTGGGCGTTGGTGGCCTCGGTCTGCTTGGGTATGTCGGCCAGGAAGGAACGGGTATCCAGCACCAGTTGCTTGAACTCCGCCACACCGAGCTGCTTGTTGAACATCTTGTCCCACTTGCCGGCCAGAGCCTGGGCGCTGTCACCCAGTTGCGTCTGGATGGGCCGGGCGATCTCGGCCGCGTTGAGGGCGCGTTCCGCCGCCTTGGCGGTCATGGCGGCGATGTAATTGAGACGGTCGCGGTTGTCGGGCAGCTGGCTTGCTACCTTCTCCAGGATCTTGTCATAGCCGAGTTCGCGCAACAGGTTGTGCAGACCACGCGTCATCTGGCCCAGTTGCGAGAACACGCGTTCCGCACAGACGCCTTCCTGCGCGCCCCCCTCGCCCTCGGCAACCGCCCTGGCGATGCTGTCGAACAGGTTTTCCAGTTCCGGCGTGTCGTTGTCGCGCGCGGGCTCGACTTTTGCCTTCGCCGGTTGCGGGGCGGCCGCGGCGGCGATACTGTCGAACAGCGCTTCCAGTTCAGGAGAGTCACCGCTCATGCTTGCTCCTTGTGGGTGGTTCGGCCCGCATCACAGTCCGTATTTCTCGAAGATCTTGTTCATCTTTTCCTCGAGCGTGGCAGCGGTAAACGGTTTCACGATGTACCCCGAGGCGCCGCTCTGGGCGGCCTCGATGATGTTTTCCTTCTTGGCCTCGGCGGTAATCATCAGCACCGGCAGATGCTTGAGGGTCGCATCGGCGCGAATGGCGCGCAGCAGTTCGATGCCGGTCATGACCGGCATGTTCCAGTCGGTCACCACGAACTGGAAATTGCCGCCCTTCAGCTTCTGCAGGCCCACGGAACCGTCCTCGGCCTCGTCGACGTTGGCATAGCCGAGCTCCTTGAGCAGGTTGCGCACGATGCGGCGCATGGTGGAGAAGTCGTCCACCACCAGGAATTTCATGTTCTTGTCGGCCATCGCTAATCCTCTTTATCCGCCAGTCCGCGGCATTGTACCCACCGGGTCGCTAACGTTTAAGGAACGCGAGGAGGGTGTCGGCCAGCACCGCCGGGTCGAACTTCGCGACGTAGGCGTCGACGCCCACCTTCTGGCCCATGGTGCGGTTCGCGTCCGATGAGAGGGAGGAATGCATGACCACCGGTATGCCCTCGAAGCGGCTATCGGATTTGATATTGCGTGTCAGCACATAGCCGTCCATCTCCGGCATTTCGGCGTCGACCAGGATCAACTGCACATGCTTGCGCATGGAGGAACGTTCGGAACTGGCGCGATTGGCCATGTTGCTGAGCTTGTCCCAGGCCTCCAGACCGTCGTTGGCCTGGATGTACTTGACCCCCAGCTTGTCGAGCACGGAGACGATCTCCTTGCGCGCCACCGCCGAATCGTCGGCGAAGAACACCGTGGCCTCGCGGCCGCTCTCGATCTGGGGCAACTGCGGCATGGCCTTTTCGCCGAGCACCTCGACCAGCACGCGTTCGACATCGAGAATGGAGACCAGACGGCCGTCTTCCAGCTCGGTGATGGCGGTAATCATGCCGTCCTGTCCGGCCAGCATGTTTTCCGGCGGCTTCACCTTGTCCCAGTCCACCCGGATGATGCGATCGACGTCCTGCACCAGGAAGCCCTGGGTGTGCCGGGAAAACTCGGTGACGATCATGGTCTCGCCGATGCCCGGCGGCGCGCCTTCCAGCTTGATGAAATGGGCCAGGGAAATCACCGGGATGATGCTGCCGCGCAGGGAAATCACGCCTTCCACCCCGGCCGGCATGTTCGGCGTCAGGGTGATGGGCGGGGTCGGCGAAACCTCGCGCACCTTGAACACGTTGATGCCGAAGGTTTCATGGGTACCCAGGGAGAACAGCAGCAGCTCCATCTTGTTGGAGCCCGCCAGCTTGGTGCGGGCATCGACCGTGTCGAGCAGCTTGTTGGGTTCGATGGGATTCATGCGGGCGCGCCCCCGATTATTTGAGCAGGCGGTTGAGGACTTCCGCCAGACGGTGCGGTTCGAACTTGGGCACGTACTCGTCCACTCCCACCGAAAAGCCCAACTGCTTGTTCGCATCGGACGACAGGGAGGAATGCATGAGCACGGGAATGCCGGCGAAGCGGGGGTCCGATTTCACGTTCTTGGTGAGCACGTAACCATCCATCTCCGGCATTTCCACGTCCGTCAACACCAGTTGCACATAATCCGAAACCGGCCGCCCGGCGATTTCCGCCTGGGCGGCGATCTTCTGCAGTTCATCCCAGCCCTGGCGGCCGTTGATGGCGCTGATGCCGTTGACGCTAAGCGCTTCCAGGGTGCGTTCGATCTGCCGGCGCGCCACCGAGGAGTCGTCGGCGTAGAAGACAGTGCGGTTGGGCTTGTCCAGCGGCGTCAGGCCGGCGAAAAGATGACTGTCGTCCACCTGCGCGGTATCGGCCAGGATCTTCTCCACGTCCAGCATCATCACCAGGCGCTTGTCCTTCAATTCGGTGACGGCGGTGACCAGGCCGCCCATGCGCGCGGTCAGCATGGCCGGGGGCACCTTCATTTCGGCCCAGTCCAGGCGCAGGATGGTATCCACCTCGCCGACCAGGAAACCCTGGGTATGGCCGTTGTATTCGGTGACGATCATGATCGCCGGCGGCGCCTCGGTGGTGATGCCGATGTACTTGGCCAGATCCACCACCGGCACCAGCACGCCGCGCAGGCTGACCATGCCCTCGACGGCCGACGGCATGTCCGGCGCGCGGGTGATCTCCGGGATGCGCATCACTTCCCGCACCTTGAACACGTTGATGCCGAAGGTTTCCTTGCGCTGGGTGCCGACATCCGTGCCCAGCGTGAACAGCAGGATTTCCAGCTTGTTCGCGCCAGCGAGCCTGGTGCGCGCATCGATGCGCCTCAACAAATCCGACATGATCTCCTCAATCGGTCGCTCGGCCTCCCAGGGCCGCGGGATTGTGGAGACTACATCGGCATGGGCCGAGGAAACTTTAACCCGGATATCCCGTTTGAGCAGCCGCATGCCCCGGATCGCATGGTTTAGTATTCCCAACCATGTCGGCTTCCCCCGTTCCCCCCCCGCCAGCCCATGAGGACGATGAGCTGCGGCAGGCGTTCGCCCTGTTCAGCGAGACTTCCGAGATGCTCGCGGGCGCCTACCTGGAATTGCAGGCCCAAGTGGCCCGCCTGACCAAGGAACTGGCCGACGCCAACGGCGAGCTGGCGCGGCGCGAACGCCTGTCCGCCCTGGGCGAGATGGCGGCCCAGGTCGCCCACCAGTTGCGCACGCCGCTGGCCACCGCCCTGCTCTATGCCGGCCACCTGTCGCGCCCCAACCTCGGCGAGGCGGAGCGTCTGCGCTTCGCCGAGAAGACCCTGTCGCGCCTGCGCTATCTCGAGCGTCTCATCCAGGACATGCTGCTGTTCGTGAAAGGCGCGCGCCTGTCGCGGGAATCCTTTGCGCTGCGGCCTTTGCTGGAAGAACTGGCGCAGACCCTGGAACCCCACGCGGCACAGCGGGGGGTAGCCTTCAGCCTGGACATGCCGGCGCAGGACCTGTCCCTCAGCGGGGATCGCCAGGCCATCTTCGGCGCTCTCGTCAGCCTGCTGGAGAACGCCCTTCAGGCCAGCCAGGCGGGCGGTCGGGTGAGCCTCGCGGTCGGCGGCGAGGGCAGTCCTTTCGCCGCCTTCCTCGTCGAGGACAGCGGCGCCGGCATTCCCGAGGCCGCCCGCGAACGCCTGTTCGAACCCTTCTTCACCACTCGCGGCGAAGGCAGCGGCCTCGGCCTGGCCATCGCCCGCCAGGTCGCGGAAGCGCATGGCGGCTGGATCGAATGGTCTGAGCGCGATGGGGGAGGCAGCCGCTTCACCCTGTTCCTGCCTTACAGCGGACCGGAGACTGGCGATGTCTGAGACCCTGCCGGTCCTGGTGGTGGAAGATGATGCCGCCTTGCGCGAAGCCCTCGCCGACACCCTGGAGATCTCCGGTTACAGCGCCATCACCGCGGCCGACGCCGAAACCGCCCTGGCATGGCTGGATAAGGGCAATCCAGGCCTGGTGCTAACCGACGTGCAAATGCCCGGCATGGACGGCCATGCCCTGTTGCGCGCGCTCAAGGCGCGCCGGCCCGAACTGCCGGTGATCCTGATGACCGCCTACGGACAGATCGAGCGCGCGGTCCAGGCGATCCGCGAGGGCGCCGCCGATTACCTGCCGAAACCCTTCGAGCCCGACCTCCTGCTGGCAACCGTGGCCCGCTACTTCCGCCAGGCGGAAGAACCGCCTCCCTCCGGCATCGTCGCCGAGGATCCCGCCAGCCGCGCCCTGCTGGAACTGGCCCGGCGCGTGGCGGCGAGCGAAGCCACGATCCTGCTGACCGGCGAATCCGGCGTCGGCAAGGAAGTCTACGCGCGCTACATCCATCGGCACTGCGTCCGCCAGAAAGGCCCTTTCATCGCGGTGAACTGCGCCGCCATCCCGGAAAACCTGCTCGAATCCGTGCTGTTCGGTCACGAGAAGGGCTCCTTCACCGGCGCCTCCGCCTCGCAGCCGGGCAAATTCGAGCAGGCCAACGGCGGCATCCTGCTGCTCGACGAGATATCCGAACTCCCCCTCAACCTGCAGGCCAAATTGCTGCGGGTGCTGCAGGAACGCGAGGTGGAAAGGGTGGGCGGGCGCAACAGCGTGCCTCTCGATGTACGCATCATCGCCGCGACCAACCGGGATCTCGCCGCCTGGGTGGCGGAAGGCAAGTTCCGCGAGGATCTCTTCTACCGCCTGAATGTATTTCCGCTGCAAATCCCCCCCTTGCGCGCACGTCCGGCCGACATCGCCCCCCTCGCCCGGCACTTCCTCAGGCACTCGGAAGCGGTGGTGGGCAAGGGCGGTTTTTCCTTATCCGACGCGGCCTTGCGCGAATTGACGGGGTATGCCTGGCCCGGTAACATCCGCGAGCTAGGAAACGTGATCCAGCGCGCGATGATCCTCGCCGCCGACTCGGTAATTGGCGCAGACCATCTGATGCTGCCAAAATCGCCGGCCATGGCGGTGGCGGTGGCAAACCCGGAGAACGCATTGCCGGGCGACCTGGGTCTGAAGGATGTGGAGCGGGAAACCATTCTGGGCGCCCTGAAACGCATGCATGGTTCCCGGCGCAGGACCGCGGAAGCGCTCGGCATGAGCGAACGCACCTTGCGCCACAAGCTCAAGCAGTATCGTGAAGCGGGCTTTCTGGATGGAGACGACCTCCTATAATGGGCGGCAGGAGGCAGGGCGATGAGCAATATCGATCAGATGGTCAACCAGCTTCGCGCCGTCGCGGCGCAGGCCTCCATCACGGCCGCGCCCCAGGAAGCGGGCGGCCAGGATTTCGCCGCCATGCTCAAGTCGGCCGTGGACGAGGTCAACCACGCCCAACTCGATGCGCGGCAACTCTCGCGCCAGTTCCAGCTGGGCAACCCCGACGTCAACCTCCAGGATGTGGTCCTTTCCCTGCAGAAGGCCAGTTTGTCCTTCCAGACCATGGTTCAGGTGCGCAACAAACTGGTTTCCGCCTACCAGGAAATCATGAACATGCAGGTCTGACCCGGCACGGTTGACGGATGGCCCTGCAGCCCCAGCAGCTCCTTTCCAACTTCGCCTACCGCTTCACCGAGCTTCCCGCCTCCAGGAAGATGGGGCTGGCGGTGGTGTTGGCGGCGTCGATCGCCGTGGTCGTGGGCTTGTTCCTGTGGTCCACCGCGCCGGACTATCGCGTGCTGTTCTCCAATCTCTCGGAAAAGGACGCGGGTTCGGTCGCCGCCACCTTGCAGCAACTCAACGTCCCCCATAAGACCGGCGCGGGGGGAACCATTCTGGTACCCTCTGACCAGGTCTACGACCTGCGCTTCAAGCTGGCCGCGCAGGGCCTGCCCAAGGGCGGCGGCGTTGGTTTCGAGATGATGGATTCGCCCAAGCTGGGCATGACTCAGTTCCAGGAACAACTTGCGTTCCAACGTGGGCTGGAGGGTGAACTGGCGCGCACCATCCAGTCGCTTTCTCCGGTGGAATCGGCGCGCGTCCACCTGGCCATCCCCAAACCCTCGGTGTTCATCCGCGACAAGCAGACGCCTTCCGCCTCGGTGCTGGTCAACATGCATCCGGGCCGCGCGCTGGATCCCGGCCAGGTGCAGTCCATCGTCCATCTGGTTTCCAGCAGCGTGCCGGATCTCTCGCCGAACAGCGTGACGGTGGTCGATCAGTCCGGCAACCTGTTCACCGCCAAATCCGACGGGCAGGCCTTGCGCGGACTCAACTCCAGCCAGCTGGAGTACATCCGCCAGATCGAGTCGTACTACGCCGGCCGCATCGAGAGCATCGTCGCGCCCATCGTCGGCGACAGCAACGTCAAGGCGGAGGTACGCGCCGATCTCGACTTCACCGAGGCCCAGTCCACCAGCGAGACCTACAAGCCGAATCCCAGCCCCGACACGCAGTCCATTCGCAGCCAGCAGTCGGTGGAAGACATCAGCGGGGCGGCAGGCGCCGCCGCCCAGGGCATTCCGGGCGCTCTTAGCAACCAGCCGCCCGGTCCCGCCGCGGCGCCGTTCAACGCTCCGCTCGGCGCCAACGCCGGCGCCAATGTCGGGCAGGGCGCCGGCGGCGGGGGGTCCAGCCGCCGCGAAAGCACGGTCAACTTCGAGCTCGACAAGACCATCCGCCACACCAAGGAACCCATGGGCCGCATCAAGCGGCTTTCCGTCGCCGTGGTGGTCAACTACAAGGCCGCCGTACCCGACGAACAGGGCAATCCCGGCAAGCCCACACCGCTGAGCGCCGACGAACTCACGCAGATCAACAATCTGGTGAAGGAATCCATGGGCTACAGCGAGCAGCGCGGCGACACGGTGAACGTGGTCAACGCCGCCTTCACCGAAACCAAGACGGAAATCGATATCCCGCTGTGGAAGGATCCCGACAATGTCTCCATGGCCAAGTCCCTGCTGAAGAACCTGATCGTCTTCGGCCTGGCCTTCTATCTCGTATTCGGCGTCTTCCGCCCGCTCCTGCGCGATCTGGTGAAACCGGTGGAAAACGCTGCGCGCGCGGACGGTCCCGACAGCGCGACACAAGCCGAACTCGCCGCAAGCCAGCGTGGAGTCCCTCAAGACGCCTATACGGACGCTCTGGGCAAGGTGAAGGAATTCACCAAGTCCAACCCCAAGGTCACGGCTGACATCGTCAAGGAATGGATGAACAAGGAATGAGCGACTCCAGCCTCAACGAGTGCGCCATCCTGATGCTCGCCCTGGGCCACGAGGAGGCCGCCGAGGTCTTCAAGCACCTGGGACCGAAGGAAGTGCAGAAGCTCGGCGTGGCCATGGCCACCATCGGCAACGTCAGCCGCGAGCAGATGGAGACCGTGCTGCACTCCTTCATCGACGAGACCGAGGGCCGCGTCAGCCTGGGCGATTCCAACGAATACATCCGCTCCGTGCTGAAGAAAGCCCTGGGCGACGACAAGGCCGCGCACCTCATCGACCGCATCCTGCAGGGCAATGAAAGCGCGGGCATCGAAAGCCTGAAATGGCTGGATTCGGCCAGCGTCGCGGAAATGATCCGCAACGAGCACCCGCAGATCATCGCCACCATCATGGTGCACCTGGAACGCGACCATGCCAGTGAAATTCTCAATCTGCTGCCGGAACGCCAGCGCAACGATGTGATGCTGCGCATCGCCACCCTGGAAGGGGTGCAGCCCATGGCCATGCGCGAACTCAACGAGGTGCTGACGCAGCTGCTGGCGGGCGGCGATGTCAGCAAGAAAACCTCGCTGGGCGGCGTCAAGACGGCGGCGGACATCCTCAACTACATGGGCGGCGCCGTGGAGGCTTCGGTACTGGCCAACATCCGCGAGCACGACGCCGAACTGGCGCAGAAGATCCAGGACCAGATGTTCACCTTCGACAACATCCTCGACCTGGACGACCGTTCCGTGCAATTGCTGCTGCGCGAGGTGCAGTCGGAAACGCTCATCATCGCCCTCAAGGGCACCTCGCAGGAACTCAAGGACCTGATCTTCAAGAACATGTCCACCCGCGCCGCCGAGGCCCTCAAGGAAGACCTGGAGGCCAAGGGCCCGGTACGCCTCTCCGAGGTCGAGGCGGAACAGAAGGAAATCCTCAAGATCGTGCGCAAGCTGGTGGACGAGGGCCAGATCGTGCTCGGCGGCAAGGGCGGCGAGGAAGGCCTGGTGGAATAGTCATGTACCCGGCTTGCGCGCGCCCCGCCCTGTCCTGAGCCATGTCCAAGGTCATCCCGAAGGAACAACTCACCGCCTACCAGCGCTGGGAACTGGCGCAGTTCGAGGAAGGCGGCGCGCCCGATGGACGCGATTGCGCCGGCCACGACAGCGCGTCCGCCAATGTGGTGCTGCCCACCGCCGAGGAGGTGGAAAGCCTGCACCAGGAAGCCTGGCGCCAAGGTCATGAGCTGGGCCTGGAGGAAGGCCGCAAGGCAGGCTTCGAGGCGGGCATGCAGGCCGCCGAGGAGCGTCTGCGCCTGCTCGCGGCGCTGGTGGACACCCTCGATGGCGCGCGTCTGCGTCAGGACGAGGAGATCGCGCGGGAGGTGCTGGCCCTGGCCCTGACCATCGCCCAGCAGGTCGTGCGCAAGGCCATCCAGGTGAAGCCCGATCTTCTGCTCGAGGCCCTGCGCGACGCCCTGCTGACCTTGCCGGTACTCAACGGCCACCAGAAAATTACCGTGCATCCGGACCATGTCGAGTTGGTCCGCGATTGGCTGGCGCATGAACACGGCCACCTGTCCTGGAAGGTTCTGGCGGATCCCAAGCTTGACCCCGGCAGTTTCCGCTTCGAGAGCAGCCACAGCGAACTGGACGGCAGCCTGCGCGCGCGCTGGCGGGAAATCACCGAGTGTCTGGGGGTGGACGACGACACATGGCTGAGCTGAACCGCTGCGAGGCCCTGCTCCACTACCTGCGTGACTGCCAGGAAGCCGTCTGTCTGATGACCCCGTGGCGCGCCAGCGGCCGCCTTACGCGCATCGCCGGCCTGATCATGGAGGCTTCCGGCATCAAGCTCGCCACCGGCGTTTCCTGCCGCGTGGCGATGGCCGGCGGTCAGCAGGTCGATGCCGAGGTCGTCGGCTTCTCGGGCGAGCGCCTGTTCCTCATGCCTTCCACCGACATCTATGGCCTCGGCCCCGGAGCCACGGTGGAAATCGGCGCGGTGTGCGGCTTCGAGCCGCCGCGCATCAACAAACCCTATTACCGGCGCCGCCGCGTCGAGGACCGCATCCGTCAGGTCGCCGTGGGCCCGGAATTGCTGGGCCGCGTCATCGACGGCGCCGGCCGTCCGCTCGACCGCTTGGGCATCCTCGAGCCGTCGCGCCGCGCCCCCCTGTATTCACGCTCTTTCAATCCCATGGAGCGGGAGCCCATCCAGGATGTGCTCGACGTCGGCGTGCGCGCCATCAACGCCCTGCTCACCGTCGGCCGCGGCCAGCGCATGGGCCTGTTCGCCGGCAGCGGCGTCGGCAAGTCCATGTTGCTGGGCATGATGGCGCGCTACACCGAGGCCGACGTGGTGGTGGTCGGTTTGATCGGCGAGCGCGGCCGCGAGGTCAAGGATTTCATCGAAAACATCCTCGGCGAGGAAGGTCTCCGACGCGCGGCCGTGGTGGCCGCGCCGGCGGATTCGCCGCCTCTCCTGCGCCTGCATGGCGCCGCCTACGCCACCGCCATTGCCGAACACTTCCGCGATCAGGGTTTGCATGTTCTGCTGATCATGGACTCGCTCACGCGCTTCGCGCAGGCGCAGCGGGAAATCGCCTTGGCCGTCGGCGAACCGCCGGCCACCAAAGGTTATCCCCCATCGGTTTTCGCCAAGCTGCCGCAATTGGTGGAACGGGCCGGTAACGGGCGCAAGGAAGGCGGTTCGATCACCGCCTTCTACACGGTGCTGATGGAAGGGGACGATCAACAGGACCCGGTCGCGGATGCCGCCCGCGCCATTCTCGACGGGCACATCGTGCTGTCACGCCAACTGGCGGACCAGGGCCACTATCCTGCGATCGACATCGAGGCATCGATCTCGCGCGCCATCACCGAACTCCTGTCGAAGGCGGAACTGGAAAAAGTGCGCCGCTTCCGCGGGCTGTATGCGCGCTACCAGCGCAGCCGCGACCTCATCACCATCGGCGCCTACGCGCGCGGCAACGATCCCCAACTGGACGAGGCCATCGCGCTGTATCCCGGCATGGAGAAATTCCTCATGCAGGACTTCCTGGACAAGCATGACTACCGGTCCAGCCGGCAACAGCTGGACGCACTGTTACCCTCCGCCTGAAGCCGCGACCCGGCCGCCGATCCGTTGCGGCGGCCGTTGTCGTGCGGGTGGTATTACTTTTTCCGGCTAAGCTTCAGGAAGCGGGCCAGCAGAAAAAGCCCCATGGCGATGATGAAGCCGATGGTGAACAGGCTGAGCAAGCCGATGTCCGAGCCGAACAGTTCCTGCATCACGACGTCCATAGCGTTCTCTCCTTAACGTGAAAATCGCGCAAGCGATTCTCGAAGCTCCCCTCTCCCGCAAGCGGGAGAGGGGTTGGGGGTGAGGGAAACGGGCATGACTTTCATACTCATGGGTGTCATACAAAGACATGCCCGTTAGTGTGCCCCATGCGAGGGGGTGGTCGAAATGGGATCCGAGGCCGCCAACCGCCAGGCGCCGGCCTCCGTGAACGACAATTCGCCGGCCAGACGCCAGACGCGGTCGTCCGGTTCAAGTGCGATGCGATACCTGCCTAGGGGCGCCTCGGCCAGTTCGCCGGCGTAGTCTCCCTGGGCGGAGCGGAAAAGTTGCACGACGCGGTCGCGGGACGCGTCGGTGGGATGGGTAACGAACAGTTTCAAGCCGGACGGGGGCGATTCCAGGCGACCTTGCAAGGCCACCACGAAGCGTCCGCGCGCGGCGCTGATCTCCGCCCGCAGACCCAGGGCCGAGGCAGCCTCTTCCAACTTCGCATCGGTATTCACCACGGTCATGCCCTGTTTCTGGTAGCCCTCTTTCACCAGGTGATCCGGCTTCTGGGCGGCGATGAAATAGGTCGCGAAGCTGGCCACCACCGCCGTCGCGGGCAGGCCCGCGATCAGCCAGACCATGGGTTCCTTCCACCAGGCACGCTGCGTAGGTTGGCTCATGAGTGGGACATCCTCATTTCAGAAAGCTGGACTTGACTTCGCGCACGATCCCGGGATCGTCCTCGGCCTGGATGGTCAGAACCACGGGTTGACTGGGCTTGTTCAGCTTCAGCCGATCCGCGCGCAAGGTGAGGTTGTGTTCCAGGGTAGCCAATGCCGGCACCTCGGCCTTGGCGCCCGTGGCCACGCTCAGGCCCTCGATGCCCGCGGCACGTATGCTGTAACGATGCGGCCGGTCATCCATGTTGATGATTTGCAGGCGATACAGATTCTCGATCTGGCCGTTTTCCGCTTCGCGCGACAGCGTCAAGCGGTCGCGCATCACATCGGCGCGCAAGGGGATGCGGTTGGCCAGGGTATAGACGAAGGCTGCGCAGATGCCGAGCAAAACCACCGTATAGAGCAGGGTGCGCGGCCGCATGGTGTGCTTGAGAATCTCGCGGTCTTGGTACTTGCCGTCGATGGCGTTCTGCGTCGAATAGCGGATCAGCCCCTTCGGATAGCCCATCTTGTCCATGACCTGGTCGCATGCGTCGATACAGGCCGCGCAGCCGATGCACATGTATTGCAGGCCGTTGCGGATATCGATGCCGGTGGGGCAGACCTGCACGCAGATGCCACAGTCGACGCAATCGCCCAGGCCCATGGTCTTGTAATCGGCCGACTTCTTGCGCGCGCCGCGGGACTCGCCGCGGCGGTAGTCGTAGGTGATGACCAGCGTGTCCGGGTCGAACATCACGCTCTGGAAGCGGGCATAGGGGCACATGTACTTGCACACCTGCTCGCGCATGAAGCCGGCGAAGCCCCAGGTGGCGAAGCCGTAGAAGAAGATCCAGAAGGTCTCCCACGGACCCAAGGTCCAGGCCAGGAAGGACTGGCCCAGTTCGATGATGGGCGTGAAATACCCGACGAAGGTAAACCCGGTCCACAGCGACAACAGCACCCAGGCGACATGCTTGCCGCCCCGGCGCAGGATCTTCTCGCCGTTCCACGGCGCGCTGTTGAGCTTCTTCTGCTTGTTGTGGTCGCCCTCGAACCAACGCTCGACCCAGGTGAACAGCAAGGTGTACACCGTTTGCGGACAGGCATAGCCGCACCACAGTCGCCCGGCCACGGCGGTGAACAGGAACAGGGCCAGCGCGGAAATGATGAGCAGGGCGGCCAGCCAGATGAAATCCTGCGGCCACAAGACCAAGTCGAACAGATAGAACTTGCGCGCTTCGAGATCGAACAGCACCGCCTGTCGACCGCTCCAGTTCAGCCAGGGCAAGCCGTAGAAGATGATCTGGGTGAACAGCACCAGCCCGATGCGCCAGTAATTGAACACGCCGGATACCGCGCGCGGGTAAATCTTCTGGTGGACCTCGTAGAGGGACTTTTCTGCCTCTCCGGATGCACTGGTGGCAAGGGTATTTTTGGGTACGTGATCGCTCATGTTGCGCTTGAATTCTCCGCCGCGCGGGATCGCTTTGCGCGGCACATACTGCAGTGCTCGAAGTGGCGGCGGAATCGCCCGGCGATCAGTCTGGCCGGATCAACCGCCTTCACCCGGAATGCGCTTCACTCGTTGGAATGAAGCGCATTCCGAGGCCGGCCCGAGGGCCGGCGACGGGTATGCTTGCAGCGCGCTTACTGGTTGGCCGGCGCGGGAGCGGCTTCAGCGGGCGCGGTTTCAGCCGGCGCGGTTTCAGCCGGCGGGGCAACCGGCGCGGGCTTGACGCCGCCGCCCAGGCCCCAGACATAGGCAGCCAGC
>JBBIPL010000023.1:17878-25812 GCA_037442845.1 Hydrogenophilales bacterium
GGCAACCGGCGCGGGCTTGACGCCGCCGCCCAGGCCCCAGACATAGGCAGCCAGCAGGTGCACCTTGGCCTCGCCCAGATGGGCCTGGGCGGGCATGCCACCCTTGCGGCCCTTGACGATGCTTTCGATGATGGCGGCTTCGCTGCCGCCATACTGCCAAGCGTCATCGACGATGTTGGGGAAGCCGGCGGCATTGTTGCCCTTGCCGTCCTCGCCGTGGCAACCGGCGCAGGCCGCGTACTTCTCCTTGCCGACTGCCGCCAGGGCGGCGTCATGCGGCTTGCCGCCGAGGGCCAGGACATAGTGGGTCACTTCCTTGGCGCCCTGTTCGTCGCCGGCCAGACCGCCCGGCATTTCGCCGATGCGTCCGTCGACGATGCTGGCCTTGACCTCGTCGGGCGTACCGCCGAACAGCCACTGGGCATCCGTCAGGTTGGGAAAGCCGCGGGCGCCCTGCGCGTCGGAGCCGTGGCACTGCGAGCAATAGGTCAGGTAGAGACGCTTACCCATCTCCTGGGCCTTGGGGTCCGCGGCCACGCTCATGATGTCCTGACCCAGAAAGGGCTGGAACACCTTGTTGAACTCGGCGTCCACCCGTTCTTTCTCCTGCTTGTAGGCATCGGCGGAAGACCAGTTCCACACGCCGGCGAACTTGCCCACGCCCGGGTACAGCACCAGGTACAGGATGCCGAAGGCGACGAGGGCGTAGAACAGCCACATCCACCAGCGCGGCAGCGGGTTGTTGAGCTCCTGCAAGTCGCCGTCCCAGGTGGGGTGCATCAGTTCGGCCTGCTGGCCGGGAGCGAGCCTTTCCGTGGTCTGGCTGTACAGGATCCAGAGCGAGAAGAGAATGCCCAGGATGGTGAGGGCAGCGATGTAGTAGTGCCAGAAATCGCTGATGAAGTCGGGAACCGCATATCCAGCAATCATGTGTATCTCCTATTCAGTCCGGCTTGCGGGCATCCTCGGGATCCTCCCGGAACGGGAGGTTGGCGGCGTCCTCGAACTTCTGCTTGTTGCCCTTGCGATAGGCCCACCAGACGATGGCGATGAACAGCAGAAAGAAGATGACGGTCACCAGCGAACCGAAAGCGCCCGCGTCCATGTCACTCGGCCTTGGGCGCGGAAGTCCCGAGCACCTGCATATACGCGATCAGCGCATCCATCTCGGTCTTGCCTTCCAGCATCTTCGGCGCCTCGGCGATTTCCTCTTCCGTGTAGCCGTGGCCAACGAGGTTCAGGGTGCGCATCTTCGCCTGAATGTTGGCGGCATCGGCCGGTGCGTCGGCGAGCCAGGGATAGGCGGGCATGTTGGACTCGGGCACCACATCGCGCGGGTTCATCATGTGCACGTAATGCCATTCGTCGGAGTAACGGCCGCCGACCCGGTGCAGGTCGGGACCGGTGCGCTTGGAGCCCCACTGGAACGGACGGTCGTAGACGAACTCGCCGGCCACGGAGAAGTGGCCGTAGCGCTCGGTCTCCGCGCGGAACGGACGGATCATCTGCGAGTGGCAGTTGTAGCAGCCTTCCCGCACATAGATGTCGCGGCCGGTCAATTGCAGCGCGTCGTAGGGCTTGAGGCCCGGCACCGCTTCCGTGGTGGACTTCTGGAAGAACAGCGGGACGATCTGCACCAGGCCGCCCACGGAGATGACCAGGAAGGTCAGCACCATCAGCCAGCCGATGTTCTTTTCAAGGGTCTTGTGCGAAAACATGCGTGTCTCCTTGTCCGTTAAGCCGCGACGGCTTGAGGGATGCGGGCGTCGTTGACGGCGCGGCCGGCGGCGACGGTCTTCCACACGTTGTAGGCCATCAGCAGCATGCCGGCGAAGAACATGGCGCCGCCGATCAGACGGATGCCGTAGAAGGGATACATCGCGTTCACGGACTGCGCGAAGCTGTAGGTCAGCGTGCCGTCGGCGTTGGTGGCGCGCCACATGAGACCTTGCGCGACACCGGCGATCCACAGCGCGGCGATGTACAGCACGACGCCGATGGTGGACCACCAGAAATGCACGTTGATGAGACGGGTGCTCCACATCTCCTCGCGGCCGAACAGGCGCGGGATCAGGTAGTACAGCGAGCCGATGGAGATCATCGCCACCCAACCCAGGGCGCCGGAGTGCACGTGACCGACGGTCCACTCGGTGTAGTGAGACAGCGCGTTCACGGTCTTCACCGACATCATCGGGCCTTCGAAGGTCGACATGCCGTAGAAGGACAGGGCGGTGATGAGGAACTTCAGGATCGGATCGGTGCGCAGCTTATGCCAGGCGCCGGACAGGGTCATGATGCCGTTCATCATGCCGCCCCAGGACGGCGCGATCAGCATCAGCGAGAACACCATGCCGAGCGACTGCGCCCAGTCGGGCAGGGCGGTGTACAGCAGGTGGTGCGGACCGGCCCACATGTAGATGAAGTTCAGTGCCCAGAAGTGCACGATGGACAGGCGGTAGGAGAAGATGGGCCGGCCGGCCTGCTTGGGCACGAAGTAGTACATCATGCCGAGGAAGGCGGTGGTCAGGAAGAAGCCCACGGCGTTGTGGCCGTACCACCACTGCACCATGGCGTCATGCACGCCGGCGTAGGCGGAGTAGGACTTCCACCAGGAACTGGCGTCGCCGCCCAGGATCCAGGGCAGCTGGGCGCTGTTGACGATGTGCAGCACCGCGATGGTGATGATGAAGGCGCCGAAGAACCAGTTGGCCACATAGATGTGCTGGGTCTTGCGGATCACGATGGTGCCCAGGAAGAGCACGGCGTAAGCCACCCAGACCACGGCGATGAGCAGGTCGATGGGCCATTCCAGTTCGGCGTATTCCTTGCCGGAGGTGACGCCCAGCGGCAGCGACACGGCGGCGAGGACGATGACCAGTTGCCAGCCCCAGAACACGAAGGAGGCCAGCCCGTCGGACAGCAGACGCGTCTGGCAGGTGCGCTGGACGATGTACAGCGAGGTGGCGAACAGCGCGCAACCACCGAAGGCGAAGATCACCGCGTTGGTGTGCAGGGGACGGATGCGTCCGTAGGAAAGATAGGGGGCCAATGGTCCCAGGGCTTCGGTTAAGGCGGGCCAGATCAACTGGGCGGACAGAATGACGCCCACCAGCATTCCGACGATTCCCCACACCACCGTCATGATGGCGAATTGTCGGACGACCTTGTAGTTGTATGTCGCTTCCATACGGGTCTCCTTGAGCACTTAGACTGGGTTGAAAAACGAACGCCGAATAATCGACATTCGAATCCTAAAAATCTGCTTGACCTATGTCAATGGGCATTATCACTTGTTTTTTTGGTTTGCGTAGACTCTTCCGAGGATGGGGGGATGTCCTCGTCCAGCAAGATTCGGTGCGCCGGTCCCTCCATGTCCTCGAACTGGCCGCTGCGCACGGCCCACAGAAACACCACGGCGATGAACGCGACGAAAACGAGACTCAGGGGGATCAATAAATACAGAATATCCATTGATTTCCTTTATGTCGGAGCGGATGGTAGAGGCCAAGCCGCTGCCGACGCAATCAATAATCCTTATGGCTTGCTGATGCGCGACAGGCGCATGGCGTTGAGCACGACCAGCAGCGAAGACAGGGACATGCCGATGCCGGCCATCCAGGGCGTGACATGCCCCAGGGCGGCGGCCGGCACGGCCAGGGCGTTGTAGCTCGCCGACCAGGCCAGGTTCTGGCGGATCACCACCTGCGCCTTGCGCGCCAGGCGCACGCCGTCGGCCAGGCGGCCGATCTCGCTGGACAGCAGGACCATGTCGGCGGCGGCCTGGGCGGCCTCCGCGCCCTGGTCGACGGCGATCGACACCTGGGCCTGCGCCAGCACGGGCGCGTCGTTGACGCCGTCGCCGGTCATGGCGACGATGGCGCCGCCCGCCTGCAAGGCACGCACCGCACTCAGTTTGTCCGCCGGCAGCATTTCGCCACGCGCATCCTCGATGCCGAGTTCGCGCGCCAGCGCCCGCACGTTTTCCGCGCGGTCGCCGGAGTAGAGGTGCAGACGCACGCCGAGCCGCTTGAGGTCGGCGATGAGCTGGCGCGCCTGCGGGCGTGGCGCATCGCCGAGCGCGAACCAGGCCAGCACGCCCGCGTCGTCGGCCAGGCCGACCACGGTGCGGCCGGGCGGAAAGCGCGCGGGCGGCGGCGCCGCACCGACGAATTCCGGCGCCCCCAGACGATAGGCGCGGCCCTGGATTTCGCCGGCGATGCCGCGCCCCGGCGTGTAGCGCAGCTGTTCGGCCATGAGGGCGGGCGCCGAGTCCTCCTCGCCCGCCGCCTCGCGCAGGGCGGCCGCGACCGGATGCGTGGCGCCCTGTTCCAGGGCGCGCGCCAGGGCCAGGGCCTGGGCGCGCCCGCCGCGGCGGATGTCGGCATCCAGCAGGCTGAACTGGCCGGTGGTCAAGGTGCCGGTCTTGTCGAAGACGAAATCGGTGGCGCGCGCCAAAGTTTCCAGGGCGTGGCCGCGCGTGGACAGCAGACCCAGGCGGGTGAGGCGGCCGAGGGCGGCGGTGAGGGCCGCCGGCGTTGCCAGAGCCAGCGCGCAAGGGCAGGTGACCACCAGTACCGACACGGTGATCCAGAACGCCCGCCCCGGCTCGACCAGATACCAGACGCCGGCGACCAGAGTGGCCACCAGCAGCAGCGCCAGCACGAACCATGCGGCGACCCGGTCGGCGATCTGGGCGAGGCGCGGCTTCTCCGCCAGGGCGCGGTCCAGCAGGCGGACGATGCCGGACAGCACGGTATCCGGGCCGACCTTGTCGACGCGCACCACCACCGGGCTTTCCAGATTGAGGGAGCCGCCGATCACCGGGCTGGCCGGATGCTTGATGACCGGCATCGACTCGCCGGTGAGCAGGGATTCATCGACGCTGGAGCGCCCATCCACCACCTCGCCGTCGGCCGGAAAGCTGTCGCCCGGCCCCACCAGCACGTAATCTCCGGCCGCCAGCTTGACCGCGCCCACCATCTCCTCCTCGCGCGAGGCGGGAAACGCCGGCAGCCGCCGGGCGGCGGCGGGGATCAGCTTGATCAGCGTCTCCGCCGCCTCCGCCGAGCTCTTGCGCGCGCTCATCTCCAGGAAGCGTCCGGTTAGCAGGAAGAACACGAACATGACGACGGCGTCGAAATACACCTCGGAACTGCCCGTGAAGGTGCCGTAGATGCTCGCCACATAGGCCGCCCCGACGCCCAGGGCGACCGGCACGTCCATGCCGACGCGGCGCGCCTTGAGGTCGCGCCAGGCGGTCTGGAAGAAGGGCCAGGCGGAATAAAACACCACAGGCGTGGTGAGGATCAGGCTGGCGAAGCGCATGAGCGCCTCGATATCCATGCCCATCTCGCCCTCGCCCGCCAGGTATTCCGGCACCGCGTACATCATCACCTGCATCATGCCTAGGCCGGCGATGGCCAGGCGGCGGATCGCCGTCTCGCGCTCTTTGCGGAACAACTCCTCCTGGCGGCCGGGGTCGAAGGGATGGGCTAGGTAGCCGATGTCCTGGATGCTTTTCAGGATGTCGGAAAGATGGATGCGAGTGTCGTCCCAGCGCACCCGCGCGCGCCGCGTGGAGAAGTTGATGTCCGCCGACAGCACGCCGGGCAACTGGTGCAGATGGCGCTCGTTCAGCCAGACGCAGGCGGCGCAGACGATGCCCTCGAGGATCAGGCTGGCTTCGCGCAGCTCGCCCTCGCTGCGCACGAAGCTGCTCTGCACCTCCGGCAGGTCGTAAAGCTTGAGGTTCTTCAGTTCCTCCAGGGCCGCTTCCGGCGTCTTCGGCAGATCGGTGCGCAGCCGGTAATAGTCGGCGTTGCCGGAATCGATGATGGTCTGCGCCACCGCCTCGCAGCCCAGACAGCAGGCGGACTTGGCCACGCCCTGGTAAACGATGCGGTAGTGCGAGCCGGTGGGCACCGGTTCGCCGCAATGGAAACAACGCTCGGGGTCTGGGGGCGCGGACATGAAGGTCGATTCTACCCGGCGACGCCGCTGCGTCCCTCGCACAGACGATTGGCGAGGGCGGCGAACTGCGCCACCGACAGGGTTTCGCCGCGCCGGCCCGGATCGATGCCCAGCCCTGCAAACAGCGCGTCGTCGACCAGGCCCTTGAGGGTGTTGCGCAGGGTCTTGCGGCGTTGCCCAAAGGCCCGCGCCACCACCTCGGCGAACAGGGCGGCGTCGCGATACGGCACCTCCTCGGCCGGCAGCGGCAGCAGGCGAACGATGGCGGAGTCGACCTTGGGAGGCGGCCGGAAGGCGCCGGGCGGCACGATGAACAGCTTCTCCACGCGGAAGCGCGCCTGCAGCATGACGGACAGGCGGCCATAGTCCGGCGTCGCCGGCGCCGCCGTCATGCGCTCCACCACCTCTTTTTGCAGCATGAACACCATGTCGCGGATCGCCGCGGCGTGCTCGGCCAGATGGAACAACAGGGGCGAGGAGATGTTGTAGGGCAGGTTGCCCACCACGCGCAGGTCGCAACCCAATGCATGGAACGGGAAACGCAGGGCGTCGGCACGGTGGATGGTCAGGCGGCCGGCGGGGAATTCCGCTGCCAGGCGCGTCACCATGTCCCGGTCCAGTTCCACCACATGCAGGTGTTCCAGGGTCTCCAGCAGGGGCCGCGTCAGGGCGCCGGGGCCGGGACCGATCTCCACCATGCGGTCGCCGGCTTGCGGCCCGATGGCGGCGACGATGCGGCCGATGTAATGGCCGTCCACCAGGAAATGCTGGCCGAGCGACTTCTTGGCGCGAGGCAGGCCGGCGTTCATGAACCGGCCCGGTGCGCAGCCATGCGGCGGGCGGTCTCCAGGGCGACCCGCAGGCTGCCCACCTCGATGCGGCCCGTACCGGCGCGGTCCAGGGCGGTGCCGTGGTCCACCGAGGTGCGCACGATGGGCAAACCTAGGGTGATGTTCACGCCCTCGCCGAAGCTGGCGTACTTCAGCACCGGCAGGCCCTGGTCGTGGTACATCGCCAGCACGGCGTCGGCGGCTTCCAGGTTCCTGCGCTGGAACAACGTGTCGGCGGGCAGGGGCCCCGCCAGGTCCATGCCTTCCGCGCGCAGAGAGGTCAGCACCGGCTCGATCACCTCGATCTCCTCCCGCCCCAGATGACCGCCCTCCCCGGCGTGGGGATTGAGGCCGGCCACCAGGATGCGCGGCCGGGCGAGACCGAAATCCCGGCGCAGGCCGGCGTGGAGAATGCGCAGGGTCTGCGTCAAGCCATCCCGGGTCAGGGCGTCGGCCACCTCCCGCAAGGGCAGATGGGTGGTGGCCAGGGCTACGCGCAGGGCGATGCCGGGGGGCGGAGGAGGGGCCCCACGTAGTGGGGATCCGACCCCAAAGGCGGATGCGATGCCTGCCTCGGGTGGCGTTTCACAAGGCGCCGTCGTATTGGCGGGCGTGCCGACCGAACTGGCGTGGCAGACAGGCATCCGGCCGGCCAGCATCATCACCACCCTGGGCGTTGCGGTCAGCTCGGCGAGGAATTCGGTGTGGCCGCTGAAAGCCGCGCCGGCGTCGTTGATCACGCCCTTGTGCACCGGGCCGGTGACCAGGCCGGCGAATTCGCCCACCAGACAGCCCGCCACGGCGCGGCGCAGGGTCTCCAATACATAATGGCCGTTGGCGGGGTCGAGCCGGCCCGCCTCGACCGGGGCGGGGGCCGGCCGATGCAGCAGCGAGAGCGGCGCCGCGGCATGCGCGGAGTACTCGGGAAGCGCGAACGGCAAGCCCAGGCGGGCCGCGCGCCGGGACAGCACCTCCCCATCCGCCAGCACGACCACCGGAACCGGCGGCGGCGCCTGGGCGAGCAAAACGCACAGGTCCGGGCCGATGCCCGCCGGTTCGCCGGCGGTCAGAACGAGGGGTGGCAAGCGCTCGATCTCGAATAATCGGGATAGGGGCGGTCAGGATACCTGACCG
>JBBIPL010000024.1:0-24975 GCA_037442845.1 Hydrogenophilales bacterium
GCGGCGCGGGGCGCGGGCGCCGGCGCGGCGGTGGCGGGGGAGAGCTGGGCTTCGATGGGAAAGGCGATCTCGCCGGCCGGCGCGGTCCAGGTCAGGAACGGGTTGCCCGCCAGCAGCAGATGCACGCCGAGGGAAAGCAGCAGGGCCGCGACGAAGACGCGCCTGCCGCCGTCCATGCCCCTTACCCGGTCGGCGAGATCAGCGCGTCGTCCACGTCAGCGGCGCGCGCCTGCGACAGCGCCGTGCCGCCGTCCTCGCGCAGGCGCACGCGGCCCTCGGCCAGCCAGCGCACGGCCAGCGGGAAGAGGCGGTGTTCCTGGCGCAGCACCCGCGCCGCCAGGGTCTCGGGCGTGTCGTCCGCCAGCACCGGCACCGCCGCCTGGGCGATGATGGGGCCGGCATCCACCTCGGGGGTGACGAAGTGCACCGTGCAGCCGTGCAGCTTGACCCCCGCCGCCAGGGCGCGGGCATGCGTGTTGAGGCCGGGGAAGGCGGGCAGCAGGGCGGGGTGGATGTTCACCAGCCGGTTGGCGTAGCGGCGCACGAAGTCCTCGGTGAGCACGCGCATGAAGCCGGCGAGGATGACCAGGTCGGGGGCGTGGCGGTCGATCTCCTCCGCCAGCGCGGCGTCGAAAGCCGCCCGGCCGTCATGTTGGCGATGGTCGACGACGGCGGTGGCAACGCCATGCCGCGCGGCGATGGCCAGGCCGGCGGCCTGCGGCCGGTTGCTGATGACGCAGGCGAAATCCACCGGCAGGCCGGCTTCCAGCAGCGCCTGCATGTTGCTGCCGCGGCCGGAGATGAGGATGACGGCGCGCATGCCCGTCAGACGATGATGGCCTGTTCCCGCCCTGCTTCGCGGGGGCGGATTTCGCCGAGCAGGTAAACGGTTTCGCCGCGCGCCTGCAGGAAGTTGCCGGCGGCCTCGGCATCGCCGGCGTCCAGCACCAGCACCATGCCGATGCCGCAATTGAAGGTGCGAACCATCTCGTCCCGCGCCACGTTGCCCTGCGCCTGCAACCACTGGAAGACCGCGGGCCAGGTCCAGGCGCCGGAGTCGATGACGGCGCAGGCGTGATCGGGCAGCACGCGCGGCACGTTGCCGGTGATGCCGCCGCCGGTGATGTGGGCCAGGCCTTTCACGCGCATTTCCCGCATCAGCGCCAGCAGGGGCTTGACGTAGATGCGCGTGGGTTCCAGCAGGGTCTCGCCCAGGCTGCGGCCGTCGAAGGGCGCGGCGAGGTCGGCGCCGGTGAACTCGATGATCTTGCGGATGAGGGAATAGCCGTTGGAATGCGGGCCGCTGGAGGCCAGGCCGAGCACCGCGTCGCCGGGCTTGATGTCGCGGCCGGTGATGACTTTCGACTTTTCCGCGACGCCCACCGCGAAGCCGGCCAGGTCGTACTCGCCGGCCGGGTACATGCCCGGCATCTCGGCGGTCTCGCCGCCGATCAGTGCGCAGCCGGAGAGTTCGCAACCCCTGGCGATGCCCGCCACCACCTGCTCCGCCACGTCCACGTCGAGGCGGCCGCAGGCGAAATAGTCGAGGAAGAACAGCGGCTCGGCGCCCTGCACCAGGATGTCGTTGACGCTCATCGCCACCAGGTCCTGGCCGATGGTGTCGTGCTTGTGCATGTGGAAGGCAAGCTTCAGCTTGGTGCCGACGCCGTCGGCGCCTGAGATGAGCACCGGCTCCCGGTAATTCTTGGGCAGTTCCATGAGGGCGCCGAAGCCGCCGATGCCGGCCAGGACTTCGGGGCGCAGGGTGCGGCGGGCCAGGGGCTTGATGCGCTCCACCAGGGAATCGCCGGCATCGATGTCGACGCCGGCATCACGATAGGACAGGGAAGGGTGGGAGGTCACGGTGCGATGGGCCCGGCGCGGGCCGAATGGGACAGGGCTCTATATTCTAGCCCGGATGCCGGGCCGCTTACTCCTCGCGGCGGAACTCGCCCTCGATGACGTCGTCGTGGGCCGCCGTGCGCCGCGCCGGCGGCGTGGGCGGCGACGGCCACAGCAGCAAGGGCAGGGCGATGAGATCGCTGAAGGGACCCGGCAGGATCAACAGGGCGCCGCCCAGGAAGCGCCGGCCGGTGGCCCACAGCGGGGCCAGGGGGGCATGGCCGCTGTGCATGGCGTCGCGCAGCAGGGTCGGGAAGTCCGCGCCGGCGCGGCGGATCACCAGCACGCCCAGGATGCCGTCGAGCAGCAACCAGAAGGCCGTGGCCCAGCCGCCCAGGCGATTTCCGATCAGGTATATCCCCACTATTTCCAGGGTCAGAAAGGCCACGGCTATAATCCCGAAAAACCCCAACCTCATGCGCGCTCCGTGCCTCCCTTCCGCCTCGTCCTCACCACCCTGCCCAACGCCGACATCGCTGGAGAACTGGCCCGAGGCTTGGTGGAATCGGGTCTGGCGGCGTGCGTGAACATCCTCTCCCCTTGTCGTTCCGTGTACCGCTGGCGGGGAGACGTCCAGGAAGATGGGGAGATTCCCCTGTTCATCAAGACCACGGCGGAACTTTATCCCGCCCTGGAAACCTACCTGCGTAGCCGGCATCCCTACGAACTGCCGGAGATTGTCGCGCTGGAGTTGGCGGATGGCCTGCCCGACTACCTCCAGTGGCTGGCGCAGTCCACGTCCACCGGGTCGGCCGACGCCGCGTCGGCCACGCCGACGGCCCGAGCCTGAGCGGAGCTTGTATGCGTTTGTTCACCGCCCTGTTGCTGTTACTCGCCTCGCTGGCCCATGCGCAGACGGATCTGCTGGAACCCGACAAGGCCTTCCGCTACTCCGCCCGGCTGCTCGACGCGGCCAATGTCGAGGCCCGCTTCCAGATCGCCGGCGGCTACTACCTCTATAAGGACAAGCTCAAGTTCAGCGCCGATGGCGGTGTCGCTCTGGGCACGCCGGTGCTGCCCGCCGGCAAGGTGTTGCAGGACCCGCTGTTCGGCAAGGTCGAGGCCTACCGCGGCGAGGTGCTGGTGCATATCCCGCTGTCCCGGCCCGCCGTTGCCGGCAAGCCTTTCAATCTGAAGGCGAGCTTCCAGGGTTGCGCCGACATCGGCGTGTGTTATCCGCCCCAGGAAGGCGTGGCGAAGCTCGGCGAATTCACGCCGGTGGCCGCCGCCGCGACGCCCGCCGCCGCGCCGCAACTGCAGCAAAGCGCCGACGTGCTGGCCCGCCTGAAATCCCTCGCCGGCGACTTCGGCGGCCAGGCCGAGCCTGAATTCCTGCCGGCCGAGGAAGCCTTCAAGCTGACTCTGGCGCCGGCCGCCGGCGGCAATCTGCTGGCCCGCTTCAGCATCGCCAAGAACTACTACCTGTACCGCGACAAGATCGGCTTCACGGTGACCGCGCCGCCCGGCGTTGCGGTGAGCGGCCTGGATCTGCCGCCGGCGGAGATTATCGACGATCCCAACTTCGGCAAGATGCACGTCTATTACCAGGACTTCGAGGTGCTCGTGCGCCTGGCCGGCGTGCCCCCGGGAACCGCCACCCTGCAGGTGGACGCCACGCACCAGGGCTGCGCCAAGAGCGGCATCTGCTACCCGCCCCAGGACGAGACCCTGACGGTCGATCTGACCGCCGCGCCGGTCGCGGCCGCGGCCCCCGCGCCGGCCCCGGCGGCCGCGGATACCTCCGACACCGGCCGCGTCACCGCCATCCTCGCGGGCGGCAACTACTGGCTGGTGGTGGCGAGTTTCTTCGGCTTCGGCCTGTTGCTGTCGCTGACGCCCTGCGTCTTCCCGATGATCCCCATCCTGTCCGGCATCATCGTCGGCCAGGGGCAGCACATCACCAAGCGCAAGGGTTTCGTGCTCTCCCTCGCCTACGTGCTGGGCATGGCGATGACCTACGCCCTGGCCGGCATCGCCGCCGGCCTGTCCGGCATCCTCATCTCCAACGCCCTGCAGAACCCCTGGGCATTGGGCTTTGGCGCCGCCATCTTCGTCGCCCTGGCGATGTCGATGTTCGGCTTCTACGAACTGCAGATGCCCAGCTTCCTGCAAAGCCGCTTCACCGAGGCCAGCAACCGCATCAAGGGGGGGCGCTTCGCCAGCGTGTTCGTGATGGGCGCGATCTCCGCGCTCATCGTCGGCCCCTGCGTCGCCGCGCCTCTAGCCGGCGCCCTGCTCTACATCAGCCAGACCGGCGACGTGGCGCTGGGCGGTGTCTCCCTGTTCTTCCTGGCCCTGGGCATGGGCGTGCCGCTCTTGCTGGTGGGCCTTTCCGCCGGCGCCTTGCTGCCCAGGGCGGGCGGCTGGATGGACGCGGTCAAGCGCTTCTTCGGCGTCGCCCTGCTGGCGGTGGCGATCTGGCTGATTTCACCGCTGCTGTCGGAAATCACCCTGATGTTCCTGTGGTCCGCGCTGCTCATCATTTCCGCCATGTACCTGCACGCCCTCGAGCCGCTGGCGGTCAATGCGCGCGGCTTCACCCGCTTCTGGAAGGGCGTCGGCATCATTTCCCTGGTGGCCGGCATCGCCCTGCTGCTGGGCGCTCTGGGCGGCAGCCGCGACCTCTTGCAGCCGCTGTCGGTGTACCAGGGCGGCGGCGTCGCCGGCGCGGCGCAAACCGCCAAGCTGCCGTTCCAGCGCGTGCGCAACCTGGAGGAGCTGGATGCCGCCGTGCGCGGCGCCAGCGGGCGCTACGTCATGCTCGACTTCTACGCGGACTGGTGCGTGTCCTGCAAGGAACTTGAACGTTTCACCTTCAGCGATGCGCGCGTGCATGCCCGCCTCAAGGACGTCCTGCTGCTGAAGGTCGACGTCACCGCCAACAGCGTCGAGGACAAGGCCATGCTGGCCCGCTTCACCCTGTTCGGCCCGCCGGGCATCATCTTCTTCGACAAGGCCGGCAAGGAGTTGCCCTACCGGGTGATCGGCTTCGAACCCGCCGACAAGTTCCTCGCCAGCCTGGACAAGGCCATCCCCTGACGGTCCGGCGGAGTTCGCGTTGAGCGGGGCGGCGACGGACTCCGGGGCGGCACGGCCTTCCCGCGCCCTGCTCGCCGCCGCCGGCCGGGCGATCGGCGAGCACGCCATGATCCGCGCCGGCGACCGCATCCTGCTCGGCCTTTCCGGCGGCAAGGACAGCCTGTCCCTGCTGCATGTGCTCCTGCACCTGCAACGGCGCTCGCCGGTGAAGTTCGAACTGGCCGCCTGCACGGTCGACCCGCAGTCGCCGGAATACGATCCCAGCCCGCTCAAGCCCTACATGGCCCGCCTGGGCGTGCCCTACTTCTACGAATCGCAGCCCATCGTCGCCTCCGCCGACGCGCACATGCGCGGCGATTCCTTCTGCGCCTACTGCTCCCGCCTGCGCCGCGGCATCCTCTACCGGGTGGCGCGGGAGAACGGCTGCAACGTGCTGGCCCTGGCCCAGCACCTCGACGACCTGGCGGAAACCTTCCTGATGAGCGCCTTCTTCGGCGGCAAGCTGCGCACCATGCAGGCGCACTACCGCATCGACGCCGGCGACCTGCGCGTCATCCGCCCCCTGGTGTACGCGCGCGAGCGGCAGACGCGGGATTTCGCCGTCCAGGCCGGCCTGCCGGTGGTGCACGAGAACTGTCCGGCCTGTTTCGCCATGCCCATGCAGCGCTTCCAGATGAAGGGCCTGCTGGCCGAGCAGGAAAAGCGGCATCCCCGCCTGTTCGCCAGCCTGCTTACCGCCATGCGGCCGCTGATGGCCCTGCAAACGGATTC
The DNA here is from genome assembly GCA_037442845.1 of Hydrogenophilales bacterium. Classification (GTDB taxonomy): domain Bacteria; phylum Pseudomonadota; class Gammaproteobacteria; order Burkholderiales; family Thiobacillaceae; genus PFJX01. Next base: position 5,713 of record JBBIPL010000024.1, read on the forward strand.
CTCTGCGCCATCGGGGGAGGGGCGGGGTGATTCGGCCCCCCTCTCCCCCATCCCCTCCCCCGCTTGCGGGGGAGGGGAGCTTCCAGGGCCGCGAAGCGGCCGGGGTGACGAAGCATGAGCACCTACGTCGTCGGCGACATCCAGGGCTGCCACGGCGCCTTCCTGGAGCTGCTCGGCGTGGTGGACTTCGATCCGGCCCGAGACCGGGTGTGGATTACCGGCGACCTCGTCAATCGCGGCGAGGATTCCCTCGCCGTGCTGCGCTGGGCGCGGGCGCACGAGCACTGCGTGGCGGCGGTGCCGGGCAACCACGACCTGCATCTGCTGGCGGTGGCGGAGGGCTTCGTGCCGCCGCATCGCAAGGACACCCTGGACATGATCCTGGGCGCGCCGGACCGCGACGACCTGCTGACCTGGCTGCGTCACCGCCCCATGCTGCACCGGCGCGGGTCCTGGTTGATGCTGCACGCCGGCCTGCCGCCGGAGTGGAACGCGGACCAGGCTTGCCTGCACGCGGCCGAACTGGAGCACGCCCTGCGCGGCCCGAAATGGCGGCACTTCCTCAAGCACATGTACGGCAACGAGCCGCGTCGCTGGAGCCCCAATCTCACCGGCCAGGAGCGGCTGCGCTTCATCGCCAACGTGCTGACCCGCTGCCGCTACCTGCACGCCGACGGCAGCCTGGACTTCCAGCACAAGCTGGCGCCGGACACGGCGCCGCGCGGCCTGACGCCGTGGTTCGACTTCCCCGGCCGGCGCTGTACCGATGCGCGCGTGATCTTCGGCCACTGGTCCACCCTCGGCCTGCTGCTGCGCGACGACGTGGTGGCGCTGGATACCGGCTGCCTGTGGGGCGGCGCCCTGACCGCCTTCAGGCTGGAGGATGAGCGCTGCTTCCAGGTGCGCTGCGCGCCGCGGCATCCGCCAGAGCGCCACGGATAGCGGATTCGGCGGCGGCGGCCAGTTCGCGGCGGTTCCTGCCCTCGGTCGGGATGGGCGCGGCGAAGGCCAGAGTCGCGCGCAACTCGCGGCGACGGGCCACCCGCCATAGCGAGTCCTTGAAACTCAGATCGCCGGTATAGGCGGGGGCGGTGTCCAGACTGCCGTCGGCATGATGGTAGCGCAGGGCCACCGGATAAAGGCTGGCGTCGCTGTGCACCGCCGCCTGGAACAGCGAGGTGTGGAAGGGTTTGACGCCGGCGCCGTCGGTGGTGGTGCCCTCGGGAAACAGGGCGACGCTGTCCCCGGCGCTCAGGCCGGCGCTCAGCGCGCGGCTGATGCGCGCCGTATCGTGGCGTCGGCCGCGTTCGATGAAGATGGTCCCGGCCCGTTCCGCCAGCCAGCCCAGCACCGGCCAGGCGCGGATCTCCGACTTGGCGACGAAGTGGGCCGGGCGCAGGGCCATGATCAGAGCCGGATCCAGCCAGGAGACATGATTGGCCACCAAAATCACCTTCGCCGTCTCGCCGGGAGGCTCGCCGCGCACGTCCAGGCGCACGCGGAAGATGCTGAGGATGCCGCGCGCCCAGCGCAGAATCAGGCGCAGACGGGTGGCCTGGCTGATGCGGGGGAACACCACGGCGATGGTGAACAGGCCTTCCAACACGTGCAGGGCATAGCGCAGCAGCCGCAAGAGGGCCAGCGGCCAGGGCAGCGGCCGCGCGTCGCGGTCGTCGTGGTTTTCCAAGCGGTCTGAGGCGGGTTCGGACTTATTAGCGTGTGACCCGCACCTGGTTGCCGGATTCCAGCAGGCGCACGCGGTCGCCGACGGCGAATTGCTCGCCGGTGTCCTCCTGCACCACGGCCAGGGTGCGGCCGCTATCCAGGCGCACGGTGATTTCCAGGCCGGGTTTGCGGGTGGCGACTTCCTCCGCCGCCGCCCCGGCCAGACCGCCGACCACCGCGCCCAGCACCGCGCCGACGTAGCTGCCCTTGCCGCCGCCCACTTCGCTGCCGGCGATGCCGCCGACGGCGCCGCCGGCCACCGCGCCGACGCCGCTGTCGGTGCCTTCGAGGCGGACGCTGCGCACGTGCTGCACCACGCCCATCTTCACCTCGTAGGCGCGGCGCGCTTCCTTGCGCTCGTAGTCGCCGCTGCCCAGGCCGCTGGCACAGCCCGCCAGGATGGCGGGCAGCAAAACGATCCAGATGGTTTTCATGTGCTGCTCCTTGTCAGGGTTGACGTTCCGTCGCCGCGGCGTCACTCGATGCCGTAGCCATACTCGGCCTTGAAGCGCTCGGCGATCTCGTCCCAGCCGAAGCGGTGGTTCTGGCCGCCGCGGTGGCCGATCTTGACGGCGCCCATGAGGCTTGCCAGGCGGCCGCAGGTGGGCCAGTCCAGCCCCTTCTGCATGCCGGTCATGAGGCCGGCGCGGTAGGCGTCGCCGCAGCCGGTCGGGTCCATGATCGCGCTCGGACGGGCGGCGGCGATGTGATGCGCCTCACCGTCGCTGTAAATGAGGGAACCCTGGGCGCCCAGGGTGACGATGAGGGCCTTCACTTCCTTGGCGAGACGCTCCAGCTTGCGGCCGGTGCGTTCCTGCAGGAGCTTGGCCTCGTAGTCGTTGAGCGCCACGTAGTCGGCGAGTTCCACGAAGCCTTGCAGTTCGACGCCGGAGAACATGGGCAGGCCCTGGCCGGGATCGAAGATGAAGGGGATGCCCGCCTCGTGGAATTGCCGCGCGTGCTCCAGCATGCCCTGGCGTCCGTCCGGAGCGACGATGCCCAGGGTAATGCCCTGCGCATCGCCGACGCGGTTTTCGTGGGCGTGGTTCATGGCGCCCGGATGGAAGGCGGTGATCTGGTTGTCGGCCAGATCGGTGGTGATGAAGGCCTGGGCGGTGTAGCTGCCGGCGACGGCGCGGATGTGGCTCTGGTCCAGGCCCAACTGGTTGAGGCGCTCGCGGTAGGGCTGGAAGTCGTCGCCCACCGTGGCCATGATCAGAGGCTCGCCGCCCAGCAGCTTCATGGTGTAGGCGATGTTGCCGGCGCAGCCGCCATACTCGCGGCGCATGTCCGGCACCAGGAAGGCGACGTTCAGGATGTGGATCTGGTCGGGCAGGATGTGGTTCTTGAAATGGTCGTGGAACACCATGATGGTGTCGTAGGCCATGGAGCCACAGATGAGGGTGCGCATGGGCGTGTCGTGTATGAAGTGATGGAGATCGGCGGTGCGGACGGCCCGCCACCGCATTGTATCCCTGCGGCGGCGCGGCCGGTTTCCGCGCCGGTATCAGGACAAGGCCCGCGCGCAGCGGGCCTGATCGGGCTAGGTGGCGGTCCGGAGGCTCAGGGTTTGACCTTGTCGATCACCAGCCGGACGTCCTTGGCGCCCACCTTGACCGCCTTCAGTTCGCCTTCCAGGTCGCCCGCCGCGCCCTTGGGGTCGCCGGACTTGGAGAGGCGCGCCACCAGGGTCACTTCCTTGAACTTGGAGAGGCGGTTGTCGGGGCTCATGGCCATGCCGTCGTTCAGCTCGAATTCCAGCGGCAGGCCGGCGCTGGCGGGGGCGCGCAGGGCTGCCACCGGGGTGCCGCCCTCGGCGGAGCGGGCGAACAGGAAGATGGTGTCGTCGGCGCCGATTTTCGCCTTGAGGGCGGGGGCGATGTCGAGCTTGCCCTGAATGCTGGGCGCCGGCGCCGCCGCGTCCTTGCCCTTGCCCGCGTCCGCGTCGGACAGGTTGTCCATCCGCGTCATGCCCTGCTTGGACAGACGCTCGGCCTCCTTCTGCGCTTCCAGGATGTCTTGCGCGTAGGGCGATTCGGGCGGCAGTTGCTTGTACAGGTGCTTGAAGTAGAAGGCGGCCTTGGCGAAGGCCTTCTCCTGGAAGGCGGCGATGCCGGCCAGTTCCAGACCCTTCATATCCAGCGGGTCTTTCTCCAGCGCCTTGAGCACCAGCTCGATGGGTTTGCCGGCCAGCACGCGGTTGTTGTTGATGGCCAGGGCTTCGGCGTAGCCGGTCATCACCGAGGGCACGTCCGGACGCAGCTTGATGGCCTTCTCGTAGGCGTGCAGGGCTTCCGGCCAGTGGCCGACGGCGGCGTAGGTCTTGGCCAGGATGGTCCAGGCCTCGCCGTCGTTGGGGTTGGCCCTGGTCTTCTCCTCCACCTGCTGGATCATCTTCATGATGTCATGGCCGCCCGCCACCTGTTGATCGCCGCTGGCCTGGGCCTCGGCGATGGCGGTGAGGGACATGGGGTTGCCCAGCACGAAATACAGGCCGATGGCGGCGACGGGCAGCAGGCCGGCCAGGCCGTAGCCCAGGCGGCGGCTGGCCACCGGTGTCATGGTCTTGTCGGGCTGGGCGAGGGCATCCTCGGCGAGGCGCGCCTCCAGTTCCAGCTTGGCGGTCTGGAACTGTTCCTCGGAGAGCAGGCCGTTGGCGCGGTCGGCTTCCATTTCCTTCATCTGGTCGCGGTAGACGGCAATGTTGATGTCGCGGCGCGCGGCCTTGGCGGCGGCCTCGCGGCGGCGCAACAAGGGCGGCAGCACGAAGGCCAAGGCAAGCAGCACGCAGACGGCGGCGGCGATCCAGAACAGGGTGACGGACCAGAAGGGGTTCAGGGCGTTCATGGGGGTTTATTTCTCTTCCAGGAGTTGGGCGGCGGCGGCGATCTGCTTTTCATCCACCGGGGTCTCTTTCAGGGTGCGGCGCTTCTTCAGGGCCATGTACCAGATGCCGGCGCCGATGCCGAGGAACAGCAGGGGGCCGAGCCAGAGCAGGTAGGTCACCGGCTTGAAGGGGGGGCGGTAGAGGACGAAATCGCCGTAACGCTCGGTGAGGTAGGCGATGACTTCCTGGTCGTTCTTGCCGGCCTTCATCTGCTCGCGCACTTCCCGGCGCAGATCCTGCGCCAGTTCGGCGTTGGAGCCGGCCAGGGATTCGTTCTGGCAGACCAGGCAACGCAGGTTCTCGGCCAGCTTGACGAGACGCGCCTCGATGACCGGGTCCTCGGCGTTGAGCGCGGCCTCGTTGGCGTGGACGGACAGGCTCAGGATCAGCAACAGGGAGGATAGGATGGCTCTCATGCGCCCAGCTCCTTGAGTTTCGGCTCGAATTTCTTTTCCCAGATTTCCGGGGTGATGGGACCCACGTGTTTCATCTGGATGAGACCGGACTTGTCGATGACATAAGTCTCCGGGGTGCCGGTGACGCCATAGTCGATGCCGGCCTTGCCGGAAAGGTCGTCGGGCACGGCCACGTAGGGGTTGCCGTGCTGGTTGAGCAGCTGTTCCGCCTCGCGCTTCTTGTCCTTCCAGTTGAGGCCGACGATGGCGACATCCCGGTCCCTCGCCAGGCTCATCAGCAAGGGGTGTTCCTGGCGGCAGGCCACGCACCAGGGCGCCCAGACGTTGAGCAGCCAGACCTTGCCCTTCATTTCCTCGGGGCTGAAGGTTTGCTCGGCGGCGCCTACCACCGGCAGTGTGAAGGCGGGCGCCGGCTTGCCGATGAAGGGCGAGGGCACCTCGCGCGGGTTGAGGAACAGGCCCTTGGCGAAGAAGCCCACGAGGACCGCGAACAGGATCAGGGGAATCCAGCGCTTCATGATGTGAGACTCCAGCCCGCTGTCGTACCCGGCGCCATCATGCTGCCGCCCCTTGGCTGCCGGCGGGCGCCTCCAGCTTCTTCACGGCGATGCGGTAGCGGCGGTCGGACGCCGCCAGGAAGCCGCCCAGGATCATCAGGGCGGCGCCGTACCACATCCAGTTGATGTAGGGCTTGTGGTAGACGCGCACGGCCCAGGCCTTGGCCTCGTCGTCCAGGGGCTCGCCGAGGGCGACATAGATGTCGCTGGTGAAGCTGTAGTCGACGGCGGCTTCCGTCATGGGCATGCCGGAGGCGTTGTAGATGCGCTTCTCCGGATGCAGGGTCCTGAGCAGCTTGCCGTCGCGGCTCACCTCCACCGTGCCGCGGGCGGCGCGATAGTTCGGGCCGTCATGCTCGGTGGTGCCCTTGAAGGTGAAGGTGTAGCCGGCCAGGCTGGTGTGTTCGCCGACGTTCATGCGCACATCCTTCTCCTGTTCGTAGTTGGCCACCAGGGTCATGCCGGCTATGCCCCAGGCCAGGCCGAAGTGGGCCAACTGCATGCCCCAGAAGCCACGCGGCAGGCTGGACAGGCGGGCGCCGTGCTTCAAGCGCTCGCGGAAACCGATGAGCACGGTCAAGATGATCCAGATGGCGAGAAAGAAGCCCAGGCTGGCCCAGGGATTGAAGCCTTCCAGGGTGAACGGCAGGGCGAAGCCGGTGACCACCGCCACCGCCAGCGCCCATTTCAGGCGGGTCACGATGTCCGGCAGGCTGTCGCCCTTCCAGCGGGTCAGGGGGCCAACGCCCAGCAGGAACAGGACGGGCGCCATGAGCGGCACGAAGACGGCGTTGAAGTAGGGCGGACCGACGGAGATCTTGCCCATGCCCAAGGCGTCCATGAGCAGCGGGTAGAGGGTGCCGAGCAGGACCGAACCCATGGCCGCCAGCAGGATGACGTTGTTGGCCAGCAGCATGGCCTCGCGCGAGAACCAGGTGAAGGCGCCGCCGGTGATCATCTTCGGCGCGCGCCAGGCGTAGAGGATGAGCGAACCGCCGATGACCACCGCCAGGAAGCCGAGGATGAAAGCGCCGCGCGCCGGATCGGTGGCGAAGGCGTGCACCGAGGAGAGCACGCCCGAGCGCACCAGGAAGGTGCCCAGCAAGGACAGGGAGAAGGTGGTCAGCGCCAGCAGCACGGTCCAGGCCTTGAAGGCGCCGCGCTTTTCCGACACCGCCAGGGAGTGGATCAGGGCGGTACCGGCCAGCCAGGGCATGAAAGAGGCGTTTTCCGTGGGATCCCAGAACCACCAGCCGCCCCAGCCCAGTTCGCGGTAGGCCCACCAGGAACCGAGCACGATGCCCAGGGTGAGGAAGGCCCAGGCCACCGTGGTCCAGGGCCGCGACCAGCGCGCCCAGGCGGCATCGAGACGGCCGGAGATGAGGGCGGCGATGGCGAAGGAGAAGGCGACGGCGAAGCCGACGTAGCCCATGTAGAGCATGGGCGGGTGGATGATCATGCCCCAGTCCTGCAGCAGGGGATTCATGTCGCGTCCGTCCGGCGGCGCGGGGATCAGACGCTCGAAGGGATTGGAGGTGAACAGCATGAAGGCGATGAAACCGATGGAGATCAGGCCCATGACGCCGATCACGCGCGCCACCATGTCGTCCGGCAGGTGGCGGGAGAACACCGATACCGCGGCGCCCCAGAAGGCGAGCATCAATACCCAGACCAGCAGCGAGCCCTCGTGCGAGCCCCAGGAGGCGGTGATGCGGTAGACCTCGGGCAGTTGCGAGAAGGAGTTGCGTGCGACGTTCTCTACCGTGAAGTCGTTGACCAGGAAGGAGTAGACCAGACAGGCATAGGCGATGATCAGGAAGACGAACTGTCCCTGCGCCGCCGGCCTGGCCACGGCCATGAGGGTGAGGTTGCCGCGCTGCGCGCCGACCAGGGGCAGCACGGCCTGGGTGACCGCCAGCAGCAGGGCGATGATGATGGCGAAATGGCCGAGTTCGGGGATCATGCAGTCTCCTTATGTATGCCGGTGGGGCGCGGCGAAGGACACCGGCGAAGCCGGCGTCCGTTGCTTACTTGACTATCGTTTCCTGGGCTTTCTGTGCCTGCTCCAGGGCATGCGCCGCTTCCGGCGGCATGTAGTTCTCGTCATGCTTGGCCAGCACCTGGCTGGCGGTGAACAGCCCGTCCGCGCCCAGCCTGCCCTCCGCCACCACGCCCTTACCCTCCTTGAACAGGTCGGGAAGGATGCCGGTATAGACCACCTGGATGGTCTTCGCGGTGTCGGTGACGATGAAACGGGTGGTGAGGCCGTCGCCCTCGCGCTTGACGCTGCCGTCCTCGACCAGGCCGCCGATGCGGAAGGCGCGGTCGGCGGGCGCCTTGCCCGCCGCCACGTCGCTCGGCGAGAAGAAGAACACCAGGTTGCTCTGGAAGGCGTTGAGGATGAGGGTGGCGGCGATGCCCAGGCCGACCACGGCGAGGGCGATGACCAGCAGTTTGCGGTGGCGTGACTTCATGTTTCTTCCCATTGCTGCATGCGCTTCAGGCGGCGGCGAGTCTGGAACGCCGAGCGCCGAAGCAGAATGACCTCGATCAATATGCAGGCGGCGGTGACCGCATACGAGCCCCAGACGTACAGGCCGTAACCGCCCATGTCCCAAAAATCCGACCAACTCGCCCATTCCATGGCTATTCCTTAACGTGAAAGTCGCGTCAGCGACTCTTGAAGCTCCCCTCTCCCGCAAGCGGGAGAGGGGTTGGGGGTGAGGGAAACGGACATGACTTTTATGCCTTTCAGGGTATTCATGCTGCGGGGCGTCTTCTCAAAGTCATGTCCGTTAGTTCTCCAGGATTTGCTTGACCCACTCGGTTTGCCGCTCGCGCTCCAGGATGATCGAGCGCGCCCGCGCGAAGGCGACGGCGATGCTGTAGAACCAGGCGGCGAAAGCCATGATCAGCATGCCCACCAGCATGATGGTGGCCATGCTGGGCGCCTTGGTCAGGCTGACCGAGGCGCCCTGGTGCAGGGTGTTCCACCACTGCACCGAGAAATAGATGATGGGCACGTTGATCGAGCCGATCAGCGCCAGCAGGGCGCCGGCGCGGTCGCCGCGCTTGACGTCGTCGATCGCCGCCCACAGGGCCATGATGCCGACGTAGAGGAACAGCAGCAGGAGGGTGGAGGTGAGGCGCGCGTCCCACACCCACCAGGCGCCCCACATGGGCTTGCCCCACAGCGCGCCGGTCCACAGCGCGATGAAGGTGAAGAGGGCGCCGGTGGGGGCCAGGGCGCGCACCATCATGAACGACAGGCGGGTGTTGAAGGCCAGCCCGATGGCGCCCCAGAACGCCATCACCAGATAGATGAACATGCCCATCCAGGCCGCCGGCACGTGGATGAAGATGACGCGGTAAGCCTCGCTCTGCTGGAAGTCGGTGGGCGCGACGAAGAAACCGATGTACAGGCCGGCCACGGCGAGGATGCCGGCGGACCAGGCGAACCAGGGGATGAGGCGGCCGGCGAGCTGGTAGAAGTGGGCGGGGGCGGCGTAGGTATATAGGTTCATGGGTGGGTCATTCCAGGGAGACCCGCAGCGCGGCCGCGGCGATCCACGGCGCGATCAGCAGGGTCAGGATCAGGAAGGCACCGAGCAGAGACAGGTGAGCCTCGGCTCCGGTTCCCGCGAGCACCCCATCGACCGCGCCGGCGCCGAAAATCAACGCGGGCACGTAGAGCGGCAGAATCAGCAGGGTAAGCAGCACGCCGCCGCCGCGCAAGCCCAGGGTCAGGGCGGCGCCGACGCCGCCAAGCAGGGACAGGATGGGCGTGCCCAGCAGCAGGGAGAATTCCAGGATGAGGATGGCTTCCCAGGACAGGTTGAACTGGATGCCCAGCACCGGCGCGATGAGCAGCAAGGGAATGCCGTAGATCAGCCAGTGCGCCAGCGACTTGCCGAGCACCAGCAGGACGGTGGGCTCGGGCGACAGCACCATGTGTTCCAGGCTGCCGTCATGGTGATCGTCGGCGAACAGGCGGGACAGCGACAGCAGGGAAGCCAGGGTGGCCGCCACCCACAGCACGCCGGGACCGATGCGGGCCAGCATGTTCGGTTCCGGACCGACGCCCAGGGGGAACAGGCTGGCCACCATGACGAAGAAGAACTGGGCGATCAGCCAGTCGCCGCGGCGGCGCGCGGCCAGGGTGAGGTCGCGGCGCAGGACGGCGAGGAGGAAGCGGCCCATCACGCCATCTCCGGAATCGCCACGTTGCCGACCAGCAGCCTTTGCACCCGCACCCCCTCCAGGTTGAGGGCCTGGTGCGTGGTGGCCACCGCCATGCCGCCGCTGGCCAGGTGGTCGCGGATGAGGCCCTCCATGAGGGCCACCGCGTGCACGTCCAGGCCGGTGAGGGGTTCGTCCAGGATCCACAGCTTCGCGTCGGCCAGCAGCAGGGCGGAGAGGGCGACGCGGCGACGCTGGCCGAAGGACAGCACGCGGCAGGGCAGGTCCAGGCAGCGCGCCAGGCCGAGTCCTTGCAACAGGTCGATGGCGCGCTCGCGCTCGAAGGCGCGGCCTTGCAGGCCCTCGGCGAAGCGCAGGTTTTCGATGGGGTCGAGGTCGTCCTTGACGCCGTTGGCGTGACCCAGATAGATCATCTCGGCGTGGAACAGGTCGCGGCATTGGCGGATGGGTTCGCCGCGCCAGCGGATTTCCCCGGCTTCCGGGCGCGCCAGACCGGTGAGCAGGCGCAACAGGCTGGTCTTGCCCTGGCCGTTGCCGCCCTGCACCAGCAGCATTTCTCCGGCGCCGACCGAAAAATTCATGTCCTTGAACAACAGCCGCTCGCCGCGGGCGCAGGCCAGGTCGTGAACGGAAAGCAGTGCGTCGTCGGGCATCAAGAGGCTTGGTTTCGGAATCGCGAGAGCATAACGGACAACAGCCGCTCAAAAAACGGGGCTCTCAATAAAAAGGGGAGCGGATCGCTCCGCTCCCCTCTCGGACTGGCCGGGCATCGGTCGATGCCCGGGTATTTCGTTTACTTCTTCGGCAGGAACGGTTTCCAGGCGTTCTCACCGAGAGCGTCGACGGCACGCTTTCCGGCGCTCGGCTGGCCGGCCGGTCCGGGCGGCAGCTGGTTCGGCGTCGGCGGCGTCGGGGTGGTGGACTTCTCACGGCCGACTTTCGCCGCGATCACGTCCACGCCCATCGCCTTCTTCAGCATGTTGATGCCTTCCAGGGAAGCATCGGCCGAGCGGGTCAGCGACTCGCGCGCGTCCTGCGGGTTGTGGAAGCCCACCGAGTTCTCGGCGGTCCACCATTCCCAATACAGGTTGGCGTCATACTGCAGGTCGTAGGCCTTGTTCAGGATGTCCTCGGAGACCTTGCCGCTCCACTGCGCGCGGTTGATCCAGTCGATGAAGTCCGACAGATGGTGCTCGGCCTTCATGATCTTGCCGCGGATGTAGGCCTGGATGGAGTCGATCTGGTACAGCGCTTCCCTTTCGCTCCAGTCCTTGTGGCAGGTCAGGCAGGTTTCCTTGACGCGGTAGCGCGGCGACTTCTGCGCGTGCGAGGTCCAGGTCTTGCCGTTGGCCGCCTTCTGCTTGGGCATGTGGCAGTCCTTGCACTCCACGCCTGCGCGCTCGTGCTTCGAGCCCCAGAACACTTCCGTTTCCGGGTGCTGGATCTTCGGCAGGAAGGCGCCGGTCAAGGTGTGCTTGAAGTCCTTGAACTTGTACTGGTCCACCGCCACGCTCTTGTAGTCGAACACGTTCGCCCACTGGAACAGGTTGGTGCGGCGATCGGCCATGCCCACGGGGGTGTGGTTGTTCGGGTCGGAGCAGTCCCAGCCGGTGCCGCAGGTATATTCGACGTGGCACTGGGCGCACATCACCACGGAGTCGGATCTGGACAGCATGCCGATGGCGCGGAAGTCCTCGCCGCCACGCTGGAAGACGACCTTGGTCATCTTGGTCTGCTCGCTCTTCACCGGATCGTACGGATAGGTGCCGAGCTTGCGGTCGACCACGGCGTTGATCAGCGCATCACGCACCACGCGCGGGCCGGTCGAGTGCGGGTCGTGGCAGTAGTAGCAGTTCATCGGATGGCTCATGGCGCGCGCGAACTCGACCGTCGAGGAGGTGCGGGCCCACTTGGCCTTGGGATCCGGATCGCCCATGTACTTCCAGTCGAGGATGTGATCCTGCGTCTTGCAGTTCATGCACACCGGGTTCACCGCGGTCACGGTCTGGCGCAGGAAGCGCTTCTGCTCGGAGGTGCTGGGATCCAGGTCGCGCATCACGTTCCAGGCGCCGTTCGCGGCCAGTTCGGCCTTGGACTGATAGGTCCAGTCCTTCCACTGCATGCGGCCGCCGAAGGAGCGATCCACCGCCCACTGGTCGACCAGCATGAAGGCGTGCGAACGGGGCTCGGCGTGCTCCTTGGTGAAGCCGAAGCCGTCGATCAGCTTGTCGAACTTCGGCGACACGCTCTTCGGATCGGCCTTTTCATGCCGCGCCGTGGACTCGTAGTTGATCTGCACGAAGTCGTTGTACTGCTGCGTGTGACAGGTGGCACAGGCGCGGTGGTCCTTGCTGGTGCCCGGACGCGTGCCCATGTCGCTGCCCTTGGCGGTCTTCAGGTGCTCTTCCGCGGTATGGCAATAGGCGCAGTTGACCGAGGCGTGACGGCCCTGGCTGTGCCAGTCTTCCACCTGCTCGTGGCAGGCATAACACTTCTTGGCGTCCACCATCTTCGGCGGCGGCGCCTTCGCGGGCTCCGGCGGCGGCATCACCGGCTTGGCCACCGATGCCTGCACGCCAAAGGCGAACAGCGCGGCGGCCAAGCCTGACGCCATTCGGCTCCACATGCTCAATGTACTCATGTCCATCTCCTTTTGAATGACCCTCGTTGGCTGGCCCGGCGCGACACAACAAACGCGCGGGCCAGCCGGTTTCACTGCCTTGTGGTGATGTATCGCGCGTCTGTCATAAGCCTCCTTTTCCTTGCGTGAAGTCAGCTCTTGCTGCAATCAGGCGAATGCGTCCGCCATGATGTTCTTGAACCAGCCGTGCACGTACTCGGACTCCAGCTTGCGCTGCAGCTTGAGCTGCGCCTCGTCGGGCAGGTTGACCGGGCTTACGCCGCCGGCCTTGGTGTCGTACACCAGCTTGCCGTCCTTGACGCGGTAGATGTGCACCACCGAGAAGCCCCAGTCCTTTTCCGCCACGCTGTAGCAGGTGTTGACGAAAAAGGGCTCGGGCGCGGGCTGGCCATTGATCTTGGCGAGAATGGCGCCGACCGCGACCTTGGCCTGGGTGTTGGCCATGTGCGCGGACTTCGGCGCGCCATAGACCGGCAGGTCGCCGTGCACGCAGGAATCGCCGACCACGTAGATGTCCTTCTGCACGGTGGATTCCATGGTCAGCATGTCGACGGTGCACCAGCCCTTGTCGTTGGTCAGGCCGGTGTTCATGGCGATGAGGCCGGCATGGTGCGGCGGGATGATGTTGACGACGTCGCCCTTGAAGTCGATGAAGTCGCTGGAGGCGGTGTTGCTCTTGGGGTCGAACTTGACCACCTTGCCGCCGGAGGCGCCGGCCACCCACTCGATCATGTCGGGGTAGTGCATCTTCCATGCCTGCTCGAACAAGCCCTTCTTGGAGAAGGAGTCGTTGGCGTCGGCGATCAGCACCTTCGACTTCATCATGCCCTTCTTCTTGAAGTAATGGGCGACCTGGGAGGCGCGCTCATAGGGGCCGGGCGGGCAACGGAAGGGGCCGGGCGGCACGGTGAGGAGGAAGGTCTGGCCATCCTTCATGCCTTCCAGCTGCTTCTTCAGGGCGACGCTCTGGGCGCCGGCCTTGTAGGCATGCGGGTGGGTGCTGTTGGCGACCTGTTCGGTGTAGCCCTCGATGCCTTTCCAGTTGAAGTCGATGCCGGGGGACAGCACCAGGAAATCGTAGTTGAGGCTCTTGCCGCTCTTCAGCCTGACGGTCTTCTTGCCGGGATCGATGGCCACCGCGTCGTCGAAGACGACGTTGACGCCCCGCTTCATGAGGCCGTCATAGTTGGCCTGCAGATAGTCCAGGGAGCCGTGGCCGCTGATGAACTCGTTGGACAGCGGGCAGGAGGTGAAGGTCTTCTCGCGCTCGACCAGGGTGACATCCAGGCTGGAGTCGCCGATCTTCAGGTACTTGGCCGCGGTGGCGCCGCCGAAGCCGCCGCCCACCACCACCACACGGGCCTTGCCGCCCTTGCCGGCGCTCTTGCCGCCGGAGGGCGAGGCGCAGGCGGTGAGAGGAACGATGACCGAGGTGGTGCCCAGGGTCTTGAGGAATTCACGACGATTGAAGCTCATTCTGGTCTCCTTACTTGGGCTGGGCGGCGTAGAACTTGGCGGCGGTGGGCACATCCTCCTCGGCCAGCTTCTTCACGTTGTTGCGCATCTTCTTGTGCGGCATCTTGGCGCTTTCGACGCGGTACTTCATCATTTCGAGTTCCATGTACTGCGCCCACTGGCCGTTGAGCTTCGGCGTCTCGTCGTCATCGGGCTGGCCGCCTGTGGCGCCGTGGCAGGTCTCGCAGCGCTCGGTGGCTTCCTTGCCGCTGGCCATCACCTTGTCGTCCGCCTTCTGCACCACTGCGACGTAGGGAAGCTTGGAGAAGTAGGTCGCCAGCTTGGACAGTTCCTCCTCGGTGTAGCCCTTGACGTGGCGGTCCATGGTGGCGGCGTAGCGTTCTCCGCTCTTCCACTGCAACAGCAGGGTCTTCAGATACTTCTCGGGCAGCCCGGCGATATTGGGCATGTTCGGCCCGACGGACACGCCGTTCAGGCCGTGGCAGGCATTGCAGGTACGCGCCAGGTCTTCGGTGGGGCCCGCGTGGGCGGACAGGGAAGCCAGCCCGAGGGTGGCCAGGGCAATCAGCAGTTTGCTACGCATCGTCTCCTCCATGGATAACGGCGGACAGGAAATACCCCCATCCGCCATCGGGGTGCCCATGGTAGAAACAAGCCAGGGGGGCGTTCCTTGATGGCCATCAAATTTTCTTGATATCTGCGGGTCTGAAAACCGCGTGGATATTGGTTTTCACGGGTGCGGCCGGAAGCAGGCGCGGCGGCGGATTGGTAGTAATGTGCCGGTGTGGGGCGGCCGATGTCCGATCAACTTCTGATTTCTGTTGCACCGCATCGTCCGGGCTGTTCGCGGCGGGCGTAAAAAAGCCCGCCGAAGCGGGCCTTTGCGCGGAATGAAGCGCCGCTTATTTCGGGCAGGTGTCGTCGCCGGGCACCTTGCCGGGCATCAGCAGGAACTGCTCGAAGGGACCCATGACGCGCATGGCTTCCGCCTTCGGACCCTGGAACTTGAGGCGGCCGAACATCATGGCGCGCATGGGGCCGTATTCGCCGGCGCCCATCTCGCGCCAGCGCTTGGTTTCGGCATGCATGACGTAGTCCATGTCATCGTTCAGGCTGGTGTTCTTGATGGGGCCGCCGTAGGTGCAGAGGGCCTTGCCGCCCTGGCCGGAGATGACCAATTCGACCTTGGTGTTCTCGCCGCAGTCGGTGCGGTACATATGGATGATCTTGTAGCCGCGGCCGCCGTCGTTCTTGATCCAGCGCTCGGCCAGCTCGTCGGTGAGCACGGGGTTCTTGTTCCAGGCCTGGCAGGCCTGGCCCGCCCACTCGGCGGACATCAGGGGGGCCGCCTGGGCGGACAGGGAAAGCAGGCCGGTTGCGGCCAGGGCGATGGTGCTGATGCGCATGGTGTTCTCCTCCGAACGTTGCGATGCGAGCCGCTTGAAGCGGGCGATGAATAGCTGCGCAAGGTTAGCCCCGACATGGGGGTCTGTCAAAAACCCTTGCGGAAGACCTGCTTTATCCTAAAAACCAAGGTGGTTTTACGGCGCGAGTATATAAGCGATTACTTGTAAACCAAGCGCCCTGGTCGGAATTAACCAGCATGCCCGGCCGGCTGCCCAAACTTCAGGGGCGAACGGCGTTCCCTGCCAGGACCAGATCGATGCGGCGCTGGATGCGCGCGGCGGCATCCGTGTCCGCGCTGGCCTTGGCGCGGCGCAGGCTCACCTCGAGCCAGGCCAGCAGGGGGCGCCGCCAGCCGCGCTCGGAAGCGGTGTCGACGGCGAGCGCGAGGGTAGCCGGGTCGGCGCGGTGCGTCTTGAACAGGAGCGCGGCGGCGACGAGACGCGGCAGCGGCGCCTGCATCTCGGCCAGCGCGCGGCGGGCGGCGGCGTCCTCCCTAGCACCCATCAAGGCGGCGTAATGCGCGGGCAGCAGCCTGGCGTCGAGGCCGTTCCAGTCTCCCGCGAGAAAACGGGCATAGGCGCGGTCCTCGGCGGCGGCGTCCGCCGCCAGCCGCGCGTAGCCCTCGCAGGGAGAGAAATCCAGGCTGGCGACGCGAACGGCGCAGGCGGCCAGCTCGGCGCGCGCCAGCAGATCGACGCGGCCCGAGCGGGCGATGTCGGCGCGGGCCTTGCCAAGTGCCAGTTCGGCCGCGCGGCCGTCCCCCTCCAGCCAGCGCTGCTGCGCGTGTTCCAGCTGGCTGACGGCGTCCATTTTCCAGTTCGCGGGCGGCGGCTTGCCGCCGCAGCCGGCGAGCAGGACGGCCGTCAGCGCGAACGCGCCGGCAAGCAGGGCGCGGCTATTCATGGCGCGCGGATCTCCACGTCGCGGGCGAACGGCCATTTGCGGTTGATCTCGTTGATCAGGTGGTTGATCTTGCGCAGGCTGTCGTCGACGTCGGCGCGCAGGCGGACCATGTCGGCGGTGGCGGCGCTGACGTTGCCGGTGATCCTGGCGACGTCGGCGCTGGCGGTCTGGGCGTTGGCCAGGATGACATCGACCTTGCGCAGGCTGTCGCGGGCCTCGCCCAGGATGGCGTTGACCTTGGCCACCGACTGCCGGGTCTGGTCCATGACGCCGTCGGGGCCGAATACCTGGTTGTCGGTCTTGGCGAGAATGCCGTCGACCTTGAGGGAAACCCCGTCGAGATGGGCGAGCAGGGAATTGGTCTTGTCCAGGACGCCCATCACCTGCCGGGCCTGCGCGGGACCGCCCAGCACGCCTTCGAGGATGCCGTATTCGCCGGCCATGCGGTCGGCGACGGTGGCGACGCTGCCGAGCGTGCGATTGATCGCCGACTCGCCCGCGGTCATGGCTTCGACGTTGGCGAGGATGTCTTTCATGCGCTGCACCAGCAGCGGAATATCCTGAGCGACGTCGCCGGTGTGCAGGGGGAGTGTTGCCCCGTCGGCCAGCGGCGGGTCGTTGAGATCGGTGCTGTAGGCCCTGATCTTGACCACGCCCAGCAGGTTTTTTTCCAGGAGAAACACGCTGCTGTCCTTCAGCCAGCGCGCGCCCCGTTCCGGCACCGCCACCGCGATGCGTACCTCGCCCTTGTCGCCGAGGTCGAGCCGCTTGACCTGGCCGATGGGAAAGCCGGAAAAGGTGATCGGCATGCCGACGCTGATCCCCTCGGCGTTCTCGGCGATGAGCACCAGGCTGCGGGTGTCCTCGAAGGCGCCGCGCGCGTGCAGGACGTAGAGGGCGAAGGCGGTGATGAGCAGCAGGGTGAAGCTCAGCAAGAGGCCGATCTTCAGCTCCAGGTTCTTCACCAGGGGGGGCACGATGGGCCGTTTCACCGGCTCGGGTACAGGGGGGCGTTCCATCGGTAATCCAGAATCCAGCAGTCGTTGGGGAGGTCTTCCAGTCGCGCCAGCAGGTTTTCGAGATAAGGCGGGTAATGCAGGTCCGGCAACAGCATACCCGGACGGTCCACCAGAATGACAGGGGGGGCGGCGACGACGGCGCGCAGCAGCTTGGCGACGAAGCGTTGCTCGTGGTTCAGGTCCGGATCCCGCCGGAAGGCGATGTCCGTCTGGCCGACGCGGCCCAACAGCGCCCAGGCCCGGTCGGCGGCGGCGTCATAGGCCAGGTTCTCGCGGTACTCGGGGATCATGGCGATGTTGTCGAGCACCGACAGGTTGGCGCGCAGCGGCAACTCGGCCGACACCAGGATGGACTCCGGGTGCGCGGCGATGAGGGCGCGGCGGCCGGCGTCGTCGTCCAGCCATTGCATGACGGGCTTCATATGTATTTGACGGCCAGCGAGAGCATCTCGATCAGCATCAGCACGAAGAACAGCCGCACCATGCCGCGCAGCACGGAAACCGGCGCCATGAACAGCTTGCGCGGCGTGGCCAGGCCCTCGGCCACCGGAATGACGGTGACGGCGAGGCCGAAGGCGAGAGTCTTCAGCAGCAGGCCGAGCATGATCTGCGCGTCGAACACCTTGGCCATGACGCGCGAGAAATCCGGCAGGCTCCAGGGTTGCGGGCCGTACACGGCGACATAGGCCAGCACCAGGGTGAGCGCCGAACTGACGGTGACCAGGGCCAGCACGGAAACCACGCCGCCGATGACGCGCGGCATCAATTCCAGGCGCAGGGTGTCGACGCCGGCATCCTCCAGGGCTTCGATCTCGCCATGGATCTTCATCAGCGCCACCTCGGTGTTGATGGCGGAACCGGAACGCAGCGCCACGAACAGGGCGGTGAGCAGGGGCAGGATTTCCAGCACCAGCATGCGCACCGAGACTTCCAGGGCGAATTCCGAGAGGCCGAAATTGGCGGCGGTGGTCACCACGATCTGGATCAGCACGTAGGCAAGCAGCGCCGCGAACAGCGTGAAGGCGGGCAGGATTTGCCAGGCGGTGAAATAGATCTGCTTCATCACCACGTCGCGGGTGGCGCGGTTATAGGCCGAGGGCGTGCAGGCGGTGACCAGGGTCCGCCCGGCGAGGCGGCCGGTGTCGCGCCAGATGCGCCAGGCGCCGAGCAGCCCGGCGCCGCGGCGGGTGAGGAAGGGTGTCAGGAAGGCCATGGCGGAATGGTACTACCGGCGGCGGTCAACCAATTCAAGGTGCGGGCGGTTGTATCATGTGAACGTCTGACGGGATCCCGCCATGAAAGCCACCCTTGCCCTGTTGTCCGCCTGCCTGTTGTCCGCCCCGGTTCTTGCCGCGCCCGGCGTCATGCTGCGCGACGAGACCCTGCGCGCCGCGCCCGCCGCCGACGCGGCCGCCGTCGACCGTGTCGCCAAGGGCGCGAAGGTCGACATCGTCGCCCGTCAGGGCGGCTGGACGCGCATTTCCAGCGGCGGCCGAAGCGGTTGGGTGCGCATCCTGTCGGTGCGCGCCGCCGCCCCGGCAAGCGGCCTCGGCGACGTGCTCGGCGCGGTGGAGGCGGGCGCCGCCCGGCGCGATCCGGGCAAGGTGGTGGCGGTGGCCGGAGTGCGCGGCCTCGACGAGGAGGAGCTGAAGCTGGCCCGCTTCAACGCGGCGGAACTGCAACGCCTGAGCGCTTACGCCAGCAGCCGGGCAGAAGCGGAAGCGTATGCGCGCGAGGCGGGCCTGCGACCCGTCAAGCTGGCCTATCCGCCCAATCCCAAGCGGCAGTCCAACCAGCCCAAACAGAATGGTTCCGCTTTTCCTTGGAACGAGGGGGGGCTATGAACCGGGTCCGCGTGCTGCGCAAAATCCTGCCGTCCCTGCTCGTTGCCATTCTGCTGGGTGCGGGCTTCGCCCAGGCCGGCGACCTGGAGGAGATCCTGAAGCAAATGCTGCGGGGCCAGCCGGCGCCCGCGCAGCCTGTGCCCACGCAACCGGCTCCGCCCGCGCCGCCCGCCGCCCCCGCCCGGCCG
>JBBIPL010000025.1:0-24383 GCA_037442845.1 Hydrogenophilales bacterium
CATGCCGGCAATGGCCGCCTGCCAGCCGTTTTTGCCCACCGTGCGGCAAGAAAAAACCGATCAGACGGTGGGTTTTGCAAGAGGCTCAAGTCAGAACGTAAATCGGGCGCCACGAGCCTGCACTTTCCAGGATTTCGCTGTTGCGAAGGTTAATAACCGGCTTCCTTTTACTTGCAACCCATCGCGGCGCGCATCTTGCCCATGCGCTGGGCCTGAATGCCGGTGGCGATGGCCTTGGCGTCAGCGTTCTTGCCGGCGTAGACCAGTGGGATGATTTCGCCCTCGCGGGTCTTCTTGAAGTCTTCCCAGACCGGCTTGAAGGCGGCGGATTTCGCCGCGTCGTCGGCGTTGTAGCTCTTGGCCATGGCCGCCAGAGTGGCATCCAGGCGGCCGCTGGCCTCGTGGATCTTGGCCTTGAGGCCGTCGTAAGCGGCCTTGTCGGTGGAGCCGATCATGCTGACCAGGTTGGCGCGGGCATCCATCAGCGCGGCGCAGGCGTCGTCGGCGGGGGCGGCCAGGGCGGCGCCGCTGGAGAAGACGGCCAGGGAAGCGATCATGAGCAGGGATTTCTTGTACATGGCAGGTCCTTTGCGAAACGTTGCGGGAACGGCGACGATGACCCTACGCGCCGGCCAGCGGGGAACCGGTTCGCGGACGCTCGGGTACTGCCATCTTGTGGAAAGACCCCGCTTGGTTCATTGATACCCGTCAACTATTTCGCATGTCGTCGGTCCTCGCGCACCGGCGCAGGCGGTGAACAGCTCGTGTATCGTTATGGCTGGTCAAAAACGAAGGCGACTGAACGAGCATGAAAGGCCCGAAAACCTACGACGAATACGTCGATCTGGTGCACCAGGCGGTGTACGAAATCGACGAGATGCGCGCCGGCATCGACTACGATCCGGAGAACGCCGAACGCTGGTCCAACATGCTGGACCACCTCGACGGCGTGCTGCGCAAGCTTTACGACGACATGATCGCGGACAATTACCAGTTTCCCACCGGCAAGGATCTGCCCTACATGCAGTTTCTCAACCGCTGGGGTCGGGAGATCCCCTTCAAGCAACTGCTGGTGGTGATCAACCAGGCGCACAAGGACGGCCTGTCGCGTGGGTAAGCTGATCACCCTCATCCTGCTGATCCTGCTTGGCGTCTATCTCTACCGCCGCATGACGCGGCGGCGCGATGCCGCCGCCGATGCCCGCGAAGCCCCGGCGGCGGAAGACATGGTGCGCTGCAAGACCTGCGGGGTGAACCTGCCCCGCTCGGAGGCCATCCTAAGCGGGGGACGTTTCTACTGTTGCGATGAACATCGCCGCCCCGATTCCTGAAGTTCCCGCCGCCGCTTATCCGGACAGTTTCTGGCGGTCCCTGGTCCATCTCAATCATTTCCGGCTGTTCCTGGCCTGCGCGCTGGGGCTGACGGGGCTGCTGTCCGGCCAACCCTTCACCCGGCTGGACCATCCCGTCCTCTTCACCCTCGTCTGCGCCGCCTATTTTTTCAGCGCCCTGCTGTTTCGCCGGCCGCTGTTGACGCGCGGCGAAGCCTTCGAGCGTCAGGTGGTGCGCCAGGTCATCGCCGACCTCGCCTGCCTGGGCGTGCTCATGTATCTCTCCGGCGGCAACGCCAGCGGCATGGGCCTGCTGCTCATCGTCACCGTGGCGGCTGTGGGCATGCTGCCGGAGACCCGCGCCGTGTTGTTCTGGGCGGCGGTGGCTTCCTTGGTGGTGCTCGGCGAGCAGACCCTGCAGCTCGTGCGTTTCGAAGCCGTCGTCGGCGGCTTCGTCCGTGCCGGGCTGCTGTCCCTCGGTTTTTTCGGCGTCGCCCTGCTGTCGCATGCCCTGGCGCGCGGCGCCCTGGCCGCCGCCGCCCTGGCGCGGGAAAAGTCGCGCCAGGCGGAGAGCCTCGCGCGCATCAACGAACGCGTCATCCAGGAACTGCCATACGCCGTGCTGGCGGTGAACGGCGAGGGCGAAGTGCTGCAATACAACGCGCGCGCCGAGAGCCTGCTGGCGACGCGCTTCCATGCCGGCTGCGGCCTTGCCCGCTGCGCGCCCGCGCTTGCCGGCCTGTGGGCGGACTGGCGGCAGAACCGGCCGCTGCCGGAGTATCCCTTCCAGGTCGATGAGGACGGCCACCGCCTGCGCGCCCGCTTCATCGAACTGGAACCCACGCGCCGCGAGGGCGCGGTGGTGGTGCTGGAGGACATGACCGAGCTGGAAGCGCAGGCGCAAAAGATGAAGCTGGCCTCCCTGGGCATGCTGACCGCCAACCTGGCGCACGAAATCCGCAATCCCCTGTCCGCCATCAGCCACGCCGCCGGACTGCTCAAGGAGGACGCGCGCGACGGCATCGCCCCCAAGCTGACGCGCATCATCGAGGACCATGTGCGCCGCCTCAACGGCCTGGTGGAGGATGTGCTGTCGCTCAACCGCCGCGACCGGCTGCGGCGCGGGCCTGTGGACCTGGAGGAATTCCTGCCGGCCTTCGTACAGCATTTCTCGCAACGCGAAGCGGTGGGGCCGGGCGTCGTGCACGTGCACCTGCCCAGGGAGAGCGCGGTCTGCATGGATAGCGGCCATCTTGAACAGATCCTGTGGAACCTGATGCGCAACGCCTGGCGCTATTGCAGCCGCCGGCCCGGCAGCATACGCATCCGCGTCGCCGCCGCCGAGGATCGCACCGAGATCGAGGTGGGCAACGACGGGCCGTCGATTATCCCGGAGGTACGCACCCACCTGTTCGAGCCGTTCTACACCACGGACAAGCAGGGCACCGGCCTGGGCCTCTACATCGCGCGGGAACTGGCGGAGGCCAACCGGGCGGTACTCCGCTATGTCGAAGGTCAGGAAGGCGCCGTGTTCCGGCTGACCTGCCAGGCGCCGCCCTGCTGAGGAATCAAGGATGATGAAGAAACCTCGTGTATTGCTGGTCGACGACGAACCCGATCTGCTCGACCTGCTGGAAATGGACCTGCTGCGCATGGGCCTGGACAGCGCGCGCGCGAAGACCGTGACGGAGGCCATGGCGCAACTGGAGAAGGGCGGCTTCGACCTGTGTCTGACCGACATGCGCCTGCCGGACGGGGATGGCATCGCCATCGTCCGCCACATCGCCGAGCGGCTGCCGCAACTGCCGGTGGCGGTCATCACCGCCTTCGGCTCGGCGGAGAACGCGGTGGCCGCCCTCAAGGCCGGCGCCTTCGATTACGTGGAGAAGCCGGTCACGCCGGAAAAGGTGCGCGGTCTGGTGCGTTCGGCCATCAGGGTGCCGGAGACCTCGCCGCCGCCGGTGGGCGACCGCCCCCTGGTCGGCCGTTCCAGCGCCATGCAGCAGGTGCGCGTCCTCATCGACAAGGTGGCGCGCAGCCAGGCCCCGGTCTTCATCACCGGCGAGACCGGCGCCGGCAAGGAAGTGGCGGCGCGCCTGATCCACGCCCGCGGCGCCCGCGCCGAGGGGCCCTTCGTCGCGGTGAACTGCGGCGCCATCCCGGAGAGCCTGATGGAGAGCGAGTTCTTCGGCTGCCGCAAGGGCGCCTTCACCGGCGCCGACGCCGACCGCGAAGGTTTTTTCCAGGCCGCGCGGGGCGGCACCCTGTTCCTCGACGAGGTGGTCGAGTTGCCTCTAGCCATGCAGGTCAAGCTGCTGCGCGCCATCCAGGAAAAATGCGTGCGGCGGGTCGGCGGCGTCGCGGAGGAGGCCGTCGACGCGCGGCTCATCAGCGCCTCGCACCAGGATTTGCAGGCCGCGGTGAATCAGGGCCGCTTCCGCCACGATCTCTACTACCGGCTCAACGTCATCGCCCTGCGCATGCCGCCCCTGCGCGAGCGGCGCGAGGATCTGCCGGAACTGACCAGCCACGTCCTCGCCCGCTTGTGCGCGGCCTCGCGCCGCGCGGCGCCGGAGGTGGAGGCCGCCGCCCTGGAGGCGCTGGCGCGCTACGACTTCCCCGGCAACGTGCGCGAATTGGAGAACATCCTGGAGCGCGCCCTGGCCTTGTCGGACGGCGCCCGCATCGGCCGCGACGATCTCTTGCTGGCGCCCATGGAAGAGACGCAAGAGGGAGGGGGCGAGGGCCAGCCCGAGGGCGGTTTGCAGGCCTTCCTGGACGCCGCCGAGCGCAAGGCGATCCTCGACGCCCTGGCCCGGACGGGGCGCAACAAGACGGCGGCGGCGCGCCTGCTCGGGGTGACCTTCCGCTCCCTGCGTTACCGGCTGGAACGCCTGGGCATGGAGTAGCCGGCGCGGCCTCAGTCGCCGTGCTTCTCGCGCACCATCCGGTCGATGACGGCCATGACTTCCTTGCTGGCTGCCTCGGTTTCCCGCAGTTTCTCGTACATCTCTTGCTGCATGCCCGGGTTCTTTTCCCAGCCCTGGTCGAGGTAAGGCAGCATGGAGACGGGCTCCAGCCAGGCGCGCATCATTGCCTGCCCCCAGGTCGCCAGGGCGATGCCGGCGAGCAGGAAGATCAGCATCTGCCATTGCGGGCCGTGCGCCGCCCAGGTCGCCAGGATGCCGAGCAGGATGAGTTTTTCCACCTTGCTGGGTGTCACGGGATTCTTCATGCGGGCTCTCTCCAAATGGCGGCGGGGGCCGCTCTGTCGTGGTTGCGCATGTATCATCGGCGCATGCGGGGAAAAATTGAATGAATCGGACCGCGGCGCCGGGCGGCCTGCCGCGCCTGGATCGGCAAGGCTGGCTGGAGGGCGCGCGGCGGGTGCCTTCCGCCAATTGCGACGCGCGCCCGCGGGGCGAGGACATCCGCCTGGTGGTGATCCACAACATCAGTCTGCCGCCCGGTGAGTTCGGCGGTTCCGGCGTCGAAGAGCTGTTCACCAACCGTCTCGATGCCGACGCACACCCCTACTACGCGGCGATCCGCGACCTGCGCGTGTCGGCCCATTTCTTCATCCGCCGCGACGGCGAACTGGTGCAGTTCGTGCCCTGCGCCCTGCGCGCCTGGCATGCCGGCGCGTCCAGTTGGCGGGGGCGTCAGCGCTGCAACGACTTCTCCATCGGCATCGAGCTGGAAGGCAGCGACGCGCAGCCGTTCACCGATGCCCAGTATGCCGTCCTCAACCGTTTGCTGGCGGTTCTCGTCGGGCGCTATGCCATCGAGGGACTGGCCGGCCACGCGGACATCGCGCCCGGACGCAAGACCGATCCCGGGCCGCATTTCGACTGGACTCGGGTGGCTTGGCCGCCCGCGCGGTCGCCCTGAGTACCGCCGACGGGTGGCCGGCTGCGGTAGAAGCCGACGTGGGTGGGTTCAGGCCGCTTGCGCGGGAATCCGCGCGCCGACGCGCTTGATGCGGTTCTTCTCGTCCACGTACACCAGGGTAGGCTCGAACTGGGCCAGCTCGATCTCGTTGTAGGTGGCGTAGCTCGCGATGATGAGGAAGTCGCCGACCGCCGCCTTGCGCGCGGCGGCGCCATTCACCGAGATCATGCCGGAGCCGCGCTGGCCGCGGATGGCGTAGGTGGCGAAGCGCTCGCCGTTGTTGACGTTGTAGATCTCGATGCGTTCGTATTCCCGGATGTCCGCGGCGTCCAGCAGGTTCTCGTCGATGGCGCAGGAGCCCTCGTATTCCAGCTCGGAAGCGGTGACACGAACGCGGTGCAGCTTGGACTTGAGCAGAGTGCGTTGCATGGCGGTGACGGGGTACGGACAAACGGGCTGCGATTATAGCTCGTTTTTGCAGTGCACAAGAAAATACGGGAGGGGTATGCATGACCCAGTCGGGCGCCGGCCTGGCGGGCCGCCGCGCAGTGACTCAACACTCGATGTTGTCGATGAGCCGGGTTGCGCCCAGGCGGGCGGCGGCGAGGATGACCAGGCCGCGTTCGTCCGGCCGCGGCGGCAGCAGGCTGGCGCGGCTGCGCACGGCGACGTAATCCACCGCCCAGCCGTGACGGGTCAGCGCCTGCGCGGCCTCCGCCTCGATCGCGGCGAAGTCGCGCGCGCCGGCGCCGACGCGTTCGGCGGCGGCGCGCAGCAGGCGGTAGAGGCGCGGCGCCTCGGCGCGCTCCGCCGCCGACAGATAGCCGTTGCGGGAGGACAGGGCGAGGCCGTCGGCGGCCCGCTCGGTTTCCGCTTCCAGCATGACGATGGGCAGATTGAACTGGCGCACCATGCCCTTGAGGATGAAGAGTTGCTGGTAATCCTTCTTGCCGAACACCGCGTAGCGGGGCTGGACCATGTTGAACAGCTTCAGCACCACGGTGGCCACGCCCTCGAAATGGCCGGGTCGGTGCGCGCCGCAGAGTTGGTCGGCGAGCGGCGGTCGCACCGTGAAGGTCTGAGGTTCCGCGTACATTTCGGCGAGGTCCGGGGCGAAGACGATGTCGGCGCCCACCGCCGCCAGTTGCTCGCAGTCGGCCTGCAAAGTGCGGGGATAGCGCTCGAAGTCCTCGCCGGCGCCGAATTGCAGCGGGTTGACGAAGATGCTGGACACCACCGGCCTGCCGTGTCGGGCGGCGATCTCGGCCAGGGCGACGTGGCCCGCGTGCAGATTGCCCATGGTAGGCACGAAGGCGGTTTCGCGCTCGCCGGCGAGGGCCGCGCGCAGTTCGGCGACGCTATGGATGAGGCGCATCAGAAGGCGTGTTCCGGACTCGGGAACTCGCCGCTCCTCACCGCCGCCGCGTAGGCGCGGATGGCGGCGGCGATGTCGCCGGCGCCGCGCATGAAGTCGCGGGCGAAGCGCGGCGGCTTCGCGGTCAGGCCGAGCAGGTCCTGCAACACCAGCACCTGGCCGTCGCAGTGCGGGCCGGCGCCGATGCCGATGGTGGGTATGGCGAGTTGCCGGCTGACCGCCTCGGCCAGGGCGGCGGGGATGGATTCCAGCACCAGCATGCCGGCGCCGGCGGCTTCCAGGTCGGCGGCGTCGCGCGACAGTTGCGCGGCGGCTTTCGCTTCCCGCGCCTGCGCGCGGTAGCCGGTGGCATTGACGGACTGCGGCAGCAGGCCGAGATGGCCGCACACCGGGATGCCGCGCCGGGTCAGGAAGCGCACCGTTTCCAGCATGACCGCGCCGCCTTCCAGCTTGACCATGTTGGCGCCGGCGGCCATCAGCCGAGCGGATGCGTCGAAGGCCTGGGCAGGGCTTTTCTGGTAGGCGCCGAAGGGCAGGTCGGCCACCACGAAGGCCTTGCCGGCGACGCCGCGCGCCACCGCCTCGGTGTGGTAGGCCATCTGCTCCAGGGTGACGGGCAGGGTGGTGGCATGGCCCTGCACGGTCATGCCCAGCGAATCGCCCACCAGCAGCACGTCGATACCGTTGTCGACGAGGACGCGGGCGAAGCTGGCGTCGTAACAGGTCAGCACGCAAAGTTTTTCGCCCTGTTCGGCGCGGGCCAGGAGTTGGGGATAGAACATATCAACCTCCTTGTCAGGCGCCCAGGTTGAAGAATTCCCGCGCGCCGCGCATGTCCTGGATGCGTTGCGCGAGCAGTGCGAAATCCGCGTCCCGCTCTGCGAAGTTCAGGTGCTCGCTGTTGACGGTGAGCAGCGGCGCGCCCTCGTAATGATAGAAGAAGTCGCTGTAGGCCCTGGCCAGGTCGGCAAGATAGACCTCGCCCAGCTGGCGCTCGTAGGCGCGGCCGCGTTTCTTCACGCGCTCCATGAGGACGGCGGGAGCGGCTTGCAGATAGACCACCAGATCGGGCGACGCGGCCTGGGGCCTGAGGCCTTCGTAGAGCTGG
Organism: Hydrogenophilales bacterium; assembly: GCA_037442845.1. GTDB lineage: Bacteria > Pseudomonadota > Gammaproteobacteria > Burkholderiales > Thiobacillaceae > PFJX01. Next base: position 7,706 of record JBBIPL010000025.1, read on the forward strand.
CGGTAGAGACGGTATTCGGCGTCGTCGAGGCTGAGGCGGGCGAATAGGGGATCCTTCTCCAGCATGAAATCCGCCACCGTCGATGGCGAGAACAGCTCGCCCTGGCTGAGGCGCCGCGCCTGCTCGACGCGCGAGACCAGAAAGAACAGTTGCGCGGGCAGGGCGTGGCGTCGACGGTCCTCGTAGAAACGGGCCAGGAAGGGGTTCTCGTCGGGATTCTCCAGCACCAGTTCCGCCCCCATGTGGGCCGCCAGCCGGCGCGCCAGGCTGGTCTTGCCGGCGCCGATGGGGCCCTCCACGACGATGTGGCGGAAGCGGCCGAGCATCCTGTCTCCTGCTGCGATAGGCGGTCAGCGCGCGGCCCGCAGGACTTCGGCGGGCAGGCGCTCGACGCCGTCCAGGCACAGGCCGGCGAGGCAGTCGGCGGCGCGGCCGCAGCCGGGCACGAGGACATCCGGCGCGATTTCGGCCAGCGGGGCGATGACGAAGGCGCGTCCGGCCATGCGCGGATGCGGCAGGGTGAGGCCGGGTTCGTGCATGACGAGGCCGTCATACAGCAGCAGGTCGAGATCGAGGGTGCGCGGCGCGTTCTTGAACACGCGGTCGCGGCCGTGGCGGGTCTCGATTTCCAGCAGGGCGGACATCAGCGCGCGCGGCGACAGGCGAGTGCGCAGTCCGGCGACGGCGTTGATGAAGTCGGGTTGTTCGACGTAGCCCACCGGCGTCGAACGGTACAGCGCGGAACGCGCGAACAGGCGGCTGTCCGGCAGGCGGCCCAGTTCGGCCATGGCCAGTTCCACCTGCTCGACGGGGTTGTCCAGATTGGCGCCCAGCGCCACGTAGGCGGCGATGTCAGGCAAGCTTGACCTCGACCGCATCGTCCTTCTTCGCACCCGGGCGACGTCGGCGCCGGCGCTTGCGCTCGCCGGCGGCGGCCGGCAGCAGCATGCCGGCCTGCTCGTCCTTGTCGGCGTCCTGGAAACGCGTCCACCAGTCCGCCAGTTCAGGCGCGGCGTCGCCGCCGCGCGCGCGGATGAGGAGGAAGTCGTAGCCGGCGCGGAAGCGGGGATGATCGAGCAGGCGGTAGGGACGCGCGCCGCTGCGCTGCTCGAAGCGCGCCTGCAGCGCCCAGATCTCTTTGATCGTGCCGTCGAAGCGGCGCGGAAAGGCGAGCGCGTCGCGCTGCCGCTCCAGTACCGCGTCCATGGCGTCATACAGGGCGGGTTGCGCGCTCTGGCCGGTTTCCTTGTTGCGGCGCCATTCCGCGCGCATGTCGAACCAGAGCAGGCAGGCCAGCATGAAGGCGGGCGAGGCCGACTGGCCGTGCCGCACGCGTTCGTCGGTGTCATGCAGGGCGGCGTGCAGGAAGGCCTGCCGCTCGGCGTCGTCGAGGATGGCGTCGAGCATGGGCAGGATGCCGCGATGCAGGCCCTCGGCGCGCAGCTGACGCACGCCGCGCTCGGCATGGCCGGAAAGCAGCAGCTTCATCATCTCGTCGAACAGGCGCGAGGCGGGAATGCGTTCCAGCATCGGCGCCAGTTCGGCGATCGGGGCGCGCGTCGCGGGGTCGATGCGGAAATCCAGCCTGGCGGCGAAGCGGGCGGCGCGCAGCATGCGCACCGGATCCTCGCGGAAGCGGCGCGCGGGGTCGCCGATCATGCGCAGCACCTTGCGGCGGGCGTCCTCGACGCCGTCATGCCAATCCCAGACTTCCTGCCGCTCCGGGTCGTAATACAGGGCGTTGATGGTGAAGTCGCGGCGGGCGGCGTCCTCCTCCTGACTGCCGAAGACGTTGTCGCGCAGCAGCATGCCATCCTCGGCGGTGACGCGGGACTCGTCCTCCTCGTCCTCGACCTGGGGCGTCGCGGCGCGGAAGGTGGTGACTTCGATGAGGTCGGCGCCGCAATAGACGTGGACGATCTGGAAGCGGCGGCCGATCAGGCGGGCGCGGCGGAACACCCGCTTGACATCCTCCGGCCTGGCATCGGTGGCGACGTCGAAATCCTTGGGCTCGCGTCCCAGCAGCAGGTCGCGCACCGCGCCGCCGACGACGAAGGCGGTGTAGCCGGCCTCGCGCAGGGCGCGGGTGGTGCGCAGGGCGCAGGCGGGCACCTGCTCGCGCCGGATGCCGTGGTCCGCAAGGGGCAGGATGCGCGGACCCGGCGCCGTTTTCCTGCCGAGCACCTTGTCGATGAGCCGGCGGATCATGGCTGCCGGCGCGGGGGAGCGGTCATGGGGGTGGGAAGGTTCTCCGAAGCGGCGCGCATTATACACGCAGGGGCATGGCCTTTCGGCTTGCCCGCGGGGTCCGCAGCGGCTACAGTACCGCGAATTTTCAGCGCAAGGGGATCTAAGGGAGTGTTAGCCCTCATCGAAGCAGCGGGATGGCCGATCTGGCCTTTGATCATTGCCTCGATCCTGGCCTTGGCGATCATCTTCGAGCGTCTCTACACCCTGCGCCGCACCCAGGTGATCCCGGACGGCCTGCTCGAACAGGCCCTGAACAACCTGCGCCAGCATGGACCCAATCCCGACCTTGTACGCGGCCTCGCCGAGGGCTCGCCGCTCGGGCGCATCCTCGCCGTGGGCATCCGCAACCTGCACAACTCGCGCGAGGTGATGAAGGAATCGCTGGAGGAGATCGGTCGCGCCGTCGCCCACGATCTCGAGCGCTTCCTGCTGTCCCTCGGCACCATCGCCGCCGTGGCGCCGTTGATGGGCCTGCTCGGCACGGTGGTGGGCATGATCGAGATCTTCGGCGCGCAGTCGCCCACCGGCGGCAATCCGGCGGCGCTCGCGCACGGCATCTCGGTGGCCCTTTACAACACCGCCTTCGGCATCATCGTGGCCATTCCCAGCATGATCTTTTATCGCTTTTTCCGCGGACGCGTGGACGCCTATCTGGTGGAGATGGAGCAGCAGGCCGTGCGTCTGGTGGAGATCCTGCACGGCGAGCGCAAGTAATGCATTTTCGCCACCTGCGCCGTGACGAGCCGGAGATCAATCTGATTCCGTTGATCGACGTGATGCTGGTGATCCTGATTTTCCTGGCGGTCACCACCACCTACGCGCGCTTCGCCGAGTTGCAGATCAACCTGCCCGAGGCCGAGGGCGAAAGTCCCAAGGAAGCGCCCACCCAGATCAACGTCGGCGTCGACCAGCAGGGTGGTTACATCATCGCCGGCGCGCCGGCGCCGCCCGGCGGCGTGGAAGCCCTGGTCGACGCTCTGAAAGCGGCGGCCGGCGGCCAGGCGGACCCGGTCATCGTCATCGCCGCCGATGCCCACGCCACGCACCAGGCGGTGATACGGGTGATGGATGCCGCGCGCCGCGCCGGTTACCCGCGGGTGACCTTCGTCACCCATATCTCTCCCGCCGAACAGCCTTGAGCCAGGCGCTCACGCGCGCGTGGCACGGCCAGGGCCCGAGGTGGGCGCGCACGCTGCTGCTTGGCCTGGTTCCCCTGAGTCTGCTGTTCGGGGCGCTGGTGGTGCTGCGGCGTCGGCTCTACCGTCTTGGTCTGCTCAAGGTCACACGCCTGCCGGTACCTGTCATCGTCGTCGGTAATCTCACTGTCGGCGGCGCCGGTAAAACCCCCCTGGTGTTGGCCCTGGTGGACTGGCTGCGGCGGGCCGGATACCGGCCCGGTCTGATCAGCCGGGGATATGCCGGCGCCGCGCGCGAACCCATGCCGGTGGCCGCCGACAGCGATCCCGCCCTGGTGGGCGATGAGCCCGTGCTGCTGGCGCGCCGCGCCGCCTGTCCGCTCTGGGTGGGGCGCGCCCGCGCCGAGGCCGGGCGGCGCTTGCTGGCCCGGCATCCGGAGGTGGATGTACTGCTGGCCGATGACGGCCTGCAGCATCTGGCCCTGGCGCGCGACATGGAAATCGTCGTCGTCGATGGTAGGCGCGGCTTCGGCAACGCTCGCCTGTTGCCCGCCGGACCATTGCGCGAACCGCTTGCCCGCCTGGCCGAAGCGGATGCGGTGGTGGTCAACGGCGGCGGTATCAGCGGCTTGCCCGTGCCCACCTTCGCCATGGCTTTGCGCGGCAGCGAATTCGTCAATCTCGCCGATCCCTCGCGCGTGGTCGACGCCGCCCATTTCGCCGGGCGCAAGCTGCACGCATTGGCCGGCATCGGCGATCCCGCGCGCTTCTTCGAGCGCCTGCGCGAACTCGGCCTGCACTTCGAGGCGCACGCCTTTGCAGATCATCATCCCTATGCCGCCGCCGATTTGCCCGCCGGCACGCTGCTGATGACGGAAAAGGACGCGGTGAAATGCGCCGCCTTCGCCCGGCCGGATGACTGGTTTCTTTCGGTTGACGCCGAGGTGGAGGCGGGACTAAATACCCTGCTGTCGAATGTCATGAAAGCCCGCCATGGATGCCAAGCTGCTTGAAATCCTCGTCTGCCCCATCTGCAAGGGGCCTCTGGTGTATCGCAAGGAGGCGCGGGAACTGATCTGCAAGGCGGATCGCCTGGCTTTCCCCATCCGCGACGGCATCCCGGTCATGCTGGAGGAGGAGGCCCGGCGTCTGCGGGAAACCGAGGAAGTCGCCTGATCGGCGGCGCCGCCAGCCCGCCGGCGCTTGCCGCATGGCCCAGCCTTTCCCGCTGCAATCCCTGCTCGATCACGCCCGCCATCGCATGGAGGCGGGCGAACGCCTGCTGCGCATCCTGAAGCGCCGGCTGGAAGCCGCGCGGCAGCGCTTGCTCGAGTTGCGCGAATACAAACTGGACTATCAGCGGCGCCTCGCCGGCGGCGGCGCGCGGGGCATGGACATCCATCTGCTGCGGGATTTTCACGTCTTTCTCGGCAAATTGGACGCCGCCATAGCGCATCAGGCCGCCGAAGTGGACAAGGCCGAGGGCAATTGGCGCGCCGCCCACGACAACTGGCTGGCCCTGCGGCGCAAGGTTAAAGCCTATGAAACCCTGTCCACGCGCCATCAGCACCGGGAAAACGCGCGCCAGGAAAAACGCGAGCAGCGCCTGACCGACGAAACCGCCCTGCGCCGACACCTGCATGGGAACGGCGGTTCCATGATCTGAGGCGGCACGGTGCTTGCTTAAGCTTCCTCAAAGCGGCACGGAGGAAGACATGGTCGATGTTTCGACGGCATTGGACGCGACCGCCGGTGTGGCGGCCGGCAAGGTCGATCCCGCTGTGGCGGGGCAGGGCGGCAAGACCGCCGCTTCGTTCTTTGCCGTGCTTGCAGCGCGCATGGCGCCGGCGGGTGAGGCGAATGGGGTGGATGCCGTGGCCGGAGGGAAGGCGTTGTCGGCGACGGAGATCGGCAACGGCCTGTCGGCCCAGGAAGAGGCCGGCGAGGCGGCCGCCGACGCCGTCCTCGATCCCGCCTTGGCGGCGGCCATGAATGCTCAGCCGGTGGCGGCGGCGTCCGCGCAAACGCCCGCCGCATCGTCCACCGGCCCGGTTTCCGCCGCTTCCGGGGCGGCCGTGCCGCAGTCCGCAAGCCCGCGGGGTACGTCGGCGCGCGCATCCGCGCCGATGGCCGCAAAGGACGCGCCGCCGCCGGCCACTGGTCTGTCGGAAACGGCGAAGCCCTGGTCTGACGGCCTGGCCAAGACGGCAAACCCTGCCGCCGATGCGGTCATGAAAGGGCAAGCCTTGCCGCAATCGCCGGCCATCAATGCGGCGGCCTTGTCCGCGGCGGGGGCCGGGCTCGCGCGCGAGGGCGTCGTCGATGCCCTGGCCGCCGTTTCGGCAAGCGCCGCCAACGGCGCGGGCGGAACCGCCGCCTTGCTCCCGACGACGAGGGGCGTGCTGACCGATCCCGCCATGTCGAGCTTGTTCGATGTCCTTCCCCGGCAGGCCGAAGGTCGCCCGAATGTCGCCATCGAGGCGCCATTGCGCTCCCCGGCCTTCGCCAGTGAGCTGGGCGAGAAGATCGTCTGGCTGGCCGGGCGGCATGCGCAGTTCGCCGAACTCAGCCTGAACCCGCCTCATCTGGGGGCCTTGGAGGTGCGCCTCAGCGTGTCCGGCGGCGAGGCCGCGGCCCAGTTCTTCTCCGCCAACGCCGGCGTGCGCGATGCCCTGGAAACCGCCTTGCCGCGCCTGCGCGAACTCATGGCCCAGGCCGGCATCCATCTCGGCGAGGCCCAGGTGCGCGACGAGGCCTTCGCGCGTGACGAAGCCGCGCGAGGGGAGCTTCGCACTTTCGCCGGCCCCTCCACGCAAGCCGCCGAGGAGATGGCTGCACGCGCGCCGCCGATGCGCGGCATGGGGCTGGTGGATCTCTACGTCTGAGTCTAGCGGACTTGGCCTATGCAACCCGCATGCGCCGGGGCTTGCCTATTGTCTTGTCATGACGTAATAAAGAACATAAGCTTCGTGAAGAAACATTCTGTTTTTGCGCGATATTTTCTGGCAAGGGTTTTCCATAGGGGGCATTGTGGCGAAAAAGGAAGCGCCGGCCGCGGAAGCGGTAGCGCAAGTACCCAAGAAGAAGGGCAAGCTGATCCTCATCCTGGCGGTGGCGGCGGTGCTCTTACTGGGCGGCGGCGTCGCCGCCTTCCTGCTGCTGTCGCAGCCGGATGCGGAACAGACCGAGGTGGCCGAGGCGGAAGCGGAAGACAAGACTCCGCCGGTGTACGAGCGCCTGGAAACCTTCACCGTCAACCTGTCGGATCAGCAAAGCTACCTGCAGACCGACATCCAGCTTCTGCTTGGCAATGCCGAGGTCCAGGCGAAGATCAAGCAACGCATGCCCGAGGTGCGCGATGCGCTGATCCGCCTGTTGTCGAGCAAGACCACCGACGAGCTGACCCAGCAGGAAGGCAAGGATGCGCTGGCCACCGAGATCGCCCAGGCGGTGAATGCCGTGCTGAAGGTCGAGGACGAGGCGAAGGGCATCAAGAAAGTGTTGTTCGCTTCCTTCATCATCCAGGGCTGACCGGAACAACGTGGCCGACGACATCCTTTCCCAGGAAGAGGTCGATGCCCTGCTCAGGGGGGTGACCGGGGAATCGGAGGAATCCGGAGCCGAGGAGGCTGAAGGGGGTGTCCGCGTCTATGACATCGGCCGCCAGGAACGCATCGTGCGCGGGCGCATGCCCACGCTGGAAATCATCAATGAACGCTTCGCGCGCAATTTCCGCATCGGCCTGTTCAACCTGATCCGCCGCACGGCGGAAATCTCGGTAGGGCCGGTGACGGTCATCAAGTACAGCGAATTCGTGCGCAACCTGGTGGTACCCACCAACCTGAACATGGTGCACATGAACCCGCTGCGCGGCACCGCGCTGTTCGTGTTCGATCCGAACCTGGTGTTCCTGGTCATCGACAACCTGTTCGGCGGCGACGGCCGTTACCACATGCGCGTCGAGGGGCGCGACTTCACGCCCACCGAGCAGCGCATCATCAAGAAGATGCTGGAAGTGGTGTTCGAGGAAATGCGCAAGGCCTGGGAAGCGATCTTTCCCATCCGTTTCGAATACGTGCGCTCGGAAATGAACACCCAGTTCGCCAACATCGCCACGCCCACGGAAGTGGTGGTGGTGAACACCTTCAACATCGAGTTGGGCTCGGGCGGCGGCGATTTCCATGTCTGCATGCCCTACAGCATGATCGAACCGATCCGCGACCAACTCACCAGCGCCATGCAGGCCGACCGCGCCGAAGCCGACGAACGCTGGATTTCGCAGATGCGCCTGCAGGTGCAGGACGCGGAGGTGGAACTGGTGGCGAACCTGGGACATACTTCGGTCACCCTGCGGCAGATCGTCGATCTCAAGGTGGGCGACGTGATTTCCCTGGAAGTGCCGGACGCCGTGGTCGCCCACGTCGAAGGCGTGCCCCTGTTCCGCTGCCAATATGGCCAGCGCAGCGGGCAACTGGCCCTCAAGGTCGAGCAGGTCCTGCAGGGCCAGGATCAACTGGCCTGTGCCGGGAGCCTATGATGAGCGAAGACGCGCAACAGCAGGACGACATTTCCGCCGACGACTGGGCCGCCGCTCTGGCCGAGCAGGAGAGCTCCGCTCCCGCCGCCGGGGGTGGAGGGGACGACTGGGCCGCCGCCCTGGCCGAACAGGAGCGGGCGGACAAGGCCGCGGCCGAGGCGCAGCCAAAGAAGGCGCAGATCTTCCAGAATCTCTCACCGGAGTCCTTGCAGCCGGCGGCCAACAACCTCGACCTGATCCTCGACATTCCGGTGCAGCTCAACGTCGAGCTGGGCCGCACCAAGATCGCCATCCGCAACCTGCTGCAACTGGCGCAGGGCTCGGTGGTGGAACTGGACGGCCTCGCCGGCCAGCCCATGGACGTGCTGGTGAACGGCTGCCTGATCGCCCAGGGCGAGGTGGTGGTGGTCAACGACAAGTTCGGCATCCGCCTGACCGACATCATCAGTCCCGCCGAGCGGCTGCGCCGCATCAATCGATGAGGCTTCCCGGCCTGACCGCTTTCCTCGCGGGTCTTGCCCTGGCTTTCCCGGCCTGGGGCGCGGAACCTACGCCGCCCGTGTCGACGGGCGGCGCCCTGTTCCAGGGACTGGTCGGCCTGCTCATCGTGCTCGCCGCGCTGGCGGTTTTTTTCTGGTTCCTGCGCCGCTTTTCCCCCGGCCAGACCGGCGCCCAGGGCGCGGTGAAGGTGGTCGGCGGCGTCATGCTGGGCCCGCGCGAGCGCCTGGTCGTGGTGGAGGTGGGCGAAACCTGGCTGTTGCTCGGTGTGGGCGGCGGTCAGGTCAATACCCTGCATACCCTGCCCAGACCGGCCGGCTTCGTGCCTTCCCCGCACCATCCGATGCCCGGCTTCGCCGACAAGCTGAAGGAACTGATTTCCAAGCGTCAGCCCTGACGAAGTCGGCTTGACCCGGCATGGGTCGCCGCCAAGTCCCTTGTCGGGATAGTCGCGTCAGTGACTCTCGAAGCTCCCCTCGCCCCCAGGCGGGGCGAGAGGGGAATTCGGAATGCTCCGCATTCCGCCCTCGCAGCCGGCTTGCGATGCAGCGCAAGCCGTGGGGCGCGGAGCGGGGGTTGGGGGGTGAGCAAGGGGTTTCGCGGAGCATGCTCCGCGCCTTGCGAACGGAATGCAGTCCGGGGCGCGCCCTGTAAGGGAGGGAAACCGTTCATGGCCGGCAGGCGTTTTCAAGGATGGGGCAGCTGATCGGCCTGAACGGTTAGAATCCGCGCATCATGGCGCGCGCCCTCGCACTCCTCCTCCTGTTCGTCCCGGTTCTCGCCTGGGCCGCGCCCGGCATTCCCGCCTTCTCCAGTTCGCCCGGTCCGGGCGGCGTCACCAATTACACGCTCAGCATCGAAACGCTGCTGCTGCTCACGGCGCTGACCTTCCTGCCGGCGCTGTTGCTGATGATGACCGCCTTCACGCGCATCGTCATCGTCCTCGCGCTGCTGCGCCAGGCCTTGGGTACCATGAACTCGCCGCCCAACCAGGTCATCGTCGGTCTGTCCCTGTTTCTCACCTTTTTCATCATGGCGCCGGCGTTCGACAAGATTCACGAGACGGCGTGGAAGCCCTTTTCGGAAGACAAGATCAGCCTGGTCCAGGCAGCCGACCTGGGCTCGCGTCCGCTCAAGGATTTCATGCTGAAGCAGACGCGCCAGGAGGATCTGGCCCTGTTCGTCCGCCTGGCCAAGGCGCCGCCCCTGAACACGCCGGAGGAAACCCCCCTGCGCGTGCTGGTCCCCGCCTATGTCATCAGTGAACTGAAAACGGCCTTCCAGATCGGCTTCATCGTCTTCATTCCCTTCCTCATCATCGACATGGTCGTCGCCAGCGTGCTCATGTCCATGGGCATGATGATGCTCTCGCCCATGCTGGTCTCGCTGCCCTTCAAGATCATGCTGTTCGTCATGGCGGACGGCTGGAACCTGCTCATCGCCTCCTTGGTGCAGACTTTCCATATATGACGCCGGACACCGTCATCGCCCTCATGCGCCAGGCCGTGGAGATCGCCTTACTGGTGGCCGGACCGACCCTGCTGGCCTCCCTCGGCATGGGCCTGCTGGTGTCCATCTTCCAGGCGGCGACGCAGATCAACGAGATGACGCTGACCTTCATCCCCAAGCTCATCCTCATGTTCATCGTGCTGGTGATCACCGGGCCCTGGGCCCTGCAACTGCTGGTCGACTACGTGATCAGGCTGCTCGAAAGCATTCCCACTCTGGTGGGCTGAACCCATGCTCACCCTGTCGTCCGTCGACCTGGAGGGCATGCTGGCGCTATTTCTGTTTCCGCTGGTGCGCATTCTTGCCTGGCTATCCTTCGATCCCCTGCTCGGCAACCGTTCCGCGCCGGCGCGGGTGCGCCTGACCCTGGGCGTCGCCCTGGCCGTCGCCATCGTTCCGGTGCTGCCGCCGGTCGAGCCGGTGCCGCTGATGTCCGCCGACGGCATCCTGGTGCTGCTGCAGCAGATCGCCATCGGCGCCGCCCTCGGCTTCACCCTGCGCATCGTCTTCGCCGCCGTCGAACTGGCGGGTCAGTTCATCGGCCTGCAGATGGGCCTGTCCTTCGCCACCCTGTTCGATCCGATCAACGGCGCGCAGACCCCGGTGATCGCCCAGTTCCTGGTGCTCACCAGCGCCCTGGTACTGTTCGCCTTCAACGGCCATCACCTGGTCATCGGCGCCCTGGTACAGAGCTTTTACGACATTCCCGTGTCGGCCAGCCTGAGCGGCGCCGGTTTCGCCATGGTGGCGAACTGGGCGGCAGCCCTGTTCAGCACCGCCCTGCATATCGCGCTGCCGATCACCGCCGCCCTGCTCGCCACCAATCTCGCCATCGGCATGATGACCCGCGCCTCGCCGCAACTGAACATCTTCGCCATCGGCTTCCCGTTGACCCTGGGGGCCGGCTTCGTGGTGCTGTATTTCACCCTCGCCTATATGCCGGCCCTGCTCGACCAGTTCTGGCTCAAGGCCATGCAGATCGGCGCTGGCGCCATGGCCGGGGTGGCGGGGCGATGAATCCCTCCGCCTGGGTGGCGCGCTGGGCCGGTCTCATCCCTGCCGGGCGCCCCGTCCTCGACCTGGCCTGCGGCAACGGTCGCCACGCCGCGCATCTGGCTGCCCTCGGCCATCCGGTCGCGGCGGTGGACATCGACCTCGGCCTGATCGGGCCGCTGCGCGGCACGCCCGGCATCGACTGGCTGCAAGCGGATCTGGAGAACGGCCCCTGGCCCTACCCGGGATGCCGCTTCGGTGGCATCGTGGTCACGAATTATCTGCACCGTCCCCTGTTCGACGTGCTCATCGACAGCCTGGAGGCGGGCGGCCTGCTGATCTACGAAACCTTTGCCCTGGGCCAGGCCAAATATGGCCGCCCACGCAATCCGCTGCATCTATTGTTGCCGGGCGAGTTGCTGGAAACCGTGCATGGCCGCCTGCGCGTGCTTGCCTACGAGGACGTCGAGGAAGCGGAGCAGCGGCGCTGCCAGCAGCGCTTGTGCGCGCGCAAGCCCTGAGGCGGGAATGGCCGCGCCGAGTTTCGGGTAAAATCAGTTATTTCAACAGCCACGTCTTCACCATGATCACCGGCAGTCTCGTCGCACTCGTTACCCCCATGCTGCCTGACGGCGACCTGGATCTGCCCGCCTTCCGCGCGCTCATCGACTGGCACATCGGGCAGGGCACCGACGGTCTGGTCATCGTCGGTACCACCGGCGAGTCGCCCACGGTGAACACCGAGGAGCACTGCCTGCTGATCCGCGTGGCGGTGGAACAGGCTGCCGGCCGGGCGCCCGTCATCGCCGGCACCGGCGCCAACTCCACGTCGGAGGCCATCGAACTGAGCGAATGCGCGAAGCAGGCCGGCGCCGCCGCCGGTCTGTCTGTCGCGCCCTATTACAACAAGCCCACGCAGGAGGGGCTCTATCGGCACTTCAAGGCCATCGCCGAGGCGGTGGATTTGCCCATGGTCCTCTACAACGTGCCGGGCCGCACCGCCTCCGACATCGGCAACGATACCGTCCTGCGTCTGGCCGGCGTGCCCGGCATCATCGGCATCAAGGACGCCACCGGCAACATCGAGCGGGGTTCCGACCTCATCAAGCGGGCGCCCGCCGATTTCGCCGTGTACAGCGGCGACGACGCCAGCGGCATGGTGCTCATGCTGCTGGGGGGCAAGGGCGTCATCTCGGTCACCGCCAACGTGGCGCCCGCCCTCATGCACGAAATGAGCGTCGCGGCCATGGCCGGGAACCTGGCACGGGCGCGCGAGATCAATTACCGACTGCTGGGCCTGCATCAGAAACTGTTCGTGGAAGCCAACCCCATTCCCGTCAAGTGGGCGCTCGCCGAGATGGGGCGCATCCAGCCCGGTATCCGCCTGCCCCTGGTCCCCCTGTCCGCCGCCCATCACGACGCCCTGCGCGCCGTGATGCGGGAGGCGGGCTGTCTGTGAGGTCTTTACCCATGCGCCATGCCGTTCCGCTGATCGTCCTTGCCCTGGCCGCGACCGGCTGCAACATGCTGGAGGACAAGAAGATCGACTACAAGTCCGCCGGCGCCCTGCCCAGCCTGGAGGCGCCGCCGGACCTGGTCATGCCCGCGGGCGACAACCGCTTCGCGGTGCCGGACATCAACTCCAAGGGCAGCGCCACCTTCTCGGCCTACAACCGCGAGCGCGCCGGCAAGCCCCTGGCCGGCGCAGCGCAGCCGCTGCTGCCCAAGGTGGACAATGTCACCATCGAGCGCGACGGCACCCAGCGCTGGCTGGTGGTGCAGATGCCGGCCAAGGAGGTGTGGCCGGTGGTGAAGGATTTCTGGCAGGAAATGGGCTTCATCATCAGCCTGGAAATTCCCGACGCCGGCATCATGGAAACCGACTGGGCGGAAAACCGCGCCAAGATTCCCCAGGATGCCTTGCGCACCCTGCTCGGCAAGGTCATCGACGGTCTTTATTCCACCGCCGAGCGTGACAAGTTCCGCACCCGACTGGAAAGTACCGCGGATCAGCGCACCGAAATCTATATCAGCCACCGCGGCATGTACGAGGTCTACCAGGGTACCGTGGGGGGCGGCGATCAGGGCCAGGGCAAGACCGTCTGGCAACCGCGCGCCGCCGATCCGGAACTGGAGGCCGAGATGCTGCGCCGCCTCATGGTGCGCTTCGGTGTCGAGGAGGCGCAGGCCAAGACCATGCTCGCCGCGCAGGCGCAACCGCCCCAGGCCGTGATGGTGCAGGGCGGCGGCAAGGCGCCGGGCCTGCAGTTGCCGGAATCCTTCGACCGGGCCTGGCGCCGCGTCGGCCTGGCTCTGGACCGCATCGGCTTCGTCGTCGAGGATCGCGACCGCGCCGGCGGCGTCTACTACGTGCGCTATGCCGACCCGGAGGCCGACGTCAAGGACAAGGGCCTGTTGTCCAAGCTCGCCTTCTGGCGCTCGGACGATCCCAAGGCCAAGGCCGCGCGCTACCAGGTACGGGTCCAGGGCGGCGACACCCAGACCAGCCTCGGCGTGTATCAGGACGACGGCGCGCCGGCCGCCAACGCAACCGGCGCCCGCATCGCCACCCTGTTGTTCGAACAGCTCAAATAACGGACATGACTTTTAGAAGACGCCCCGTAGCATGAATACCCTGAAGGGCATAAAAGTCATGTCCGTTTCCCTCACCCCCAACCCCTCTCCCGCCTGCGGGAGAGGGGAGCTTCGAGAGTCGCCGAGGCGACTTTCACGTTAAAGGGATGCGTTTCGGATGTCTCGGCAGCGGCAGCAAGGGCAATGCCTGGTTGGTGGAAGCCGGAAACACCCGCATCCTGGTGGACTGCGGCTTCGGCATCCGGGAAACCGGGCGCCGCATGAGCCGGCTGGGCGTTGACGTGGACAGCCTGGCCGCCATCCTTGTCACCCACGAGCACAGCGATCATGGCCGCGGCGCCGCCAAGGTTGCCCAGGCCGCCCGTTGCCCGGTCTGGCTCTCGCATGGCAGCCACGCCATGCTGGAAGCGATGGGCGACGCCCCCGCTTCGCCCCGCATTCTGGAAGGCCATCGCGCCTTCGCCCTGGGCGATCTGGAAATCACCCCCTACCCGGTGCCGCACGACGCACGGGAACCGGTCCAGTTCGTCTTTTCCGACGGCGCCCGCCGCTTCGGCCTGCTCACCGATGCCGGCCACGTCACGCCGCACATGGAACAGGTGCTGGAGGGCTGCGACGGCCTAGCGCTCGAATGCAACCACGACGTGGCGAAACTGGAGGCCGGCAGCTACCCGGCCGCCCTCAAGCGGCGCATCCTCGGCCGCTACGGCCACCTCGACAACGCCGCCGCCGCCGCGCTGCTGGCGCGGGTGGCCGGCCCCGGCCTCAGGCACGTGGTGGCGGCCCACCTGTCGGAGGAGAACAACAGCCCGCAACTGGCGCGCATGGCGCTCGCCGAGGCCCTGGCTTGCGAAGCGCACTGGATCGGCGTCGCCGATCAGGAAACCGGACTGGATTGGCGGGAACTCTGATGGAAGTCGGTACTGAACACGCACCCGCCCTGGAAGCGGCCACCAGCTTCGCCGACCTGGGGCTGGACGCGAAAATCCTCGCGGCCCTGGACGGGATGGGCTACAAGACCCCCACTCCCATCCAGAAGCAGGCCATTCCCCTGGTGCTGTCCGGCCGCGACCTCATGGCCCAGGCCCAGACCGGCACCGGCAAGACTGCCGCCTTCGCCCTGCCGCTGCTGCAGAAGATGATCCCGCACGCCAACGCCAGCGCCTCCCCGGCCCGCCACCCGGTGCGCGCCCTGGTGCTGGCCCCGACCCGCGAACTCGCCATCCAGGTGCACGAGAGCGTGGTGTCCTACAACAAGAATCTGCCGCTGCGCAGCGCCGTGGTGTTCGGCGGCGTCGACATGAAGCCGCAGGAAGCCGACCTCAAGGCCGGCGTCGAAATCCTGGTGGCCACCCCCGGCCGCCTGCTGGACCACGCCGGCAGCAAGGTGGTGCACCTGGCCAACGTGCAATTTCTGGTGTTGGACGAGGCCGACCGCATGCTCGACATGGGCTTCCTGCCGGACCTCAAGCGCATCCTCAACCTGCTCCCCAGCCAGCGCCAGACCCTGCTGTTTTCCGCCACCTTTGACGACAACATCGTCGGCCTGGCCAAGAGCTTCCTGCACAACCCGCTGAAGGTCGAGGTGGCCCGCCGCAACACCGCCGCCGAGACCGTCGAGCAGGTGGTGCACAAGGTCAAGGAGGACGACAAGCTGGACGCCCTGGTCAAGGTGATCCAGGCCCGCGACATCAGCCAGGCCCTGGTCTTCACCCGCACCAAGATCGCCGCCGACAAGCTCGGCCGGCGCCTCCTCAAGCGCGGCATCCCTGCCGCCGCCATCCACGGCGACAAGGCCCAGCTGGAGCGGCTCGCCGCCCTGGACGGCTTCAAGCAGGGCAAGATGCGACTGCTGGTGGCCACCGACATCGCCGCGCGCGGCCTGGACATCGTCGATCTGCCCTGCGTGGTCAACTTCGAACTGCCCTATTCGCCCGAGGACTACGTCCACCGCATCGGCCGCACCGGCCGCGCCGGCGCCTCGGGTCTGGCCGTCTCCCTGGTGTCGCACGAGGAGGAGCGACTGCTGGCCGGCATAGAACGCTTCATCAAGCGCGACCTGAAACCCGTCCCCCTGCCCGAACCGGCGCCGGTGCGCGCCGCCGCCCCCACCCCCGCCCCGGACAAGACCGCCCCCCTCGGCTCCATCCGCTCCGGCCGCCGCCGCGGCGAACCGGTGTGCGCCCTGCTCATGCCGCCGGTGCGCCCGGCCGAACCCGCCGCCTCCGCCGGCCAGCCATGAGTCCCGTGGAAGGCCTGCTGCTCGCGGGCCTGGCTGGTCTGGGCGTGTTTTTCTGGGACGGCCTGCAAAAACGCGAACTCGCCCTGCAAGCCGCCCGCCGCGTCTGCGAACAGGCCGGCGTGCAGTTCCTCGACGACACCGTCGCCCTGCGCAAGTTGGCCCTGCGCCGCGACTCCGATATGCGCACCCGCGTCTACCGCGAATATGGCTTCGAATATTCCAGCGTCGGCGACGACCGCCAGGCTGGGCGGGTGTACATGTTAGGCAATAAGCTTCTGTCGGCGGATTTGATCAGTTGAGTCTGCAAAGCTGCGGCGTCCTCTCTGTCATTCCGCCGATGACGCAACTCAACACGCCGTACCCGTCCACCGCTTACCTCACCGGCTTCCTGCGTGCGCGCGGCATCGCCGCCACGCAGGAAGATCTGGCCCTGGCCCTGGTGCTGTGCCTGTTCACGCCGGACGGGCTGCGCGCGATCCGCGCCCGTGTCGAGACCATTCCGCCGGTGCTGGTCGCTTTCGCCGAGCATTTCCAGCGTTATCTCGCCAGCATCGACGCCGCCATCGCCTTCCTGCAGGGGCGCGATCCCAGCCTCGCGCGTCGCATCGCGCGGCGCGATTTCCTGCCCGAGGGGCCGCGTTTCGCCGCGCTCGACGTCTACATCGACCCGCACGGCGGCGATCCGCTGGCCTGAGCGTTCGGCGCGCTCGGCGTGCAGGACCGCGCGCGGCATCTGGCGACGCTGTACCTGAATGACCTGGCCGACGTGCTGCGCGAGGCGGTCGATGCGCGTTTCGAATTCGTGCACTATGCCGAGTCGCTGGCGCAAAGCCAGGCCAGTTTCGAGCCGCTCGCCGCGGCCCTGGCGGCCAGTCAAAATCCCCCAGTGATGGCCACTTCAAAATCCCCCAGTAGCTG
>JBBIPL010000026.1:0-23122 GCA_037442845.1 Hydrogenophilales bacterium
AACCGATTGCCCTGATTGGCGTGCGAAGCTAGAATGCGCCCCGACCTTAGGCGCGTAGCTCAGCTGGTTAGAGCACCACCTTGACATGGTGGGGGTCGTTGGTTCGAGTCCAATCGCGCCTACCAACTACAGGATTGAACGAGATGCTTGCGCGAACTTGTCTGACCGAGCGGATTTCCGTCACGGGTTGAGCCTTGCTCTTGT
The DNA here is from genome assembly GCA_037442845.1 of Hydrogenophilales bacterium. Lineage (GTDB taxonomy): Bacteria > Pseudomonadota > Gammaproteobacteria > Burkholderiales > Thiobacillaceae > PFJX01. The sequence goes on from JBBIPL010000026.1 coordinate 205, forward strand.
TTCGTCCAGGAAAAAGTGCGGCAGCCCCGCACTTTTTTTTTGCCTTTGAAGCCGTTGCCCGGAGTTCAGCATGCCCCAGATCAGATTGCCCGATGGTTCCGTCCGCGGATTCGAACATCCGGTGACCGTCGCCGAGGTGGCCGCCGGAATCGGCGCCGGCCTGGCCCGCGCCGCTCTGGCCGGCAAGGTGGACGGCAGGCTGGTGGATACATCCTTCCGCATCGATCGGGATGCGGACCTGGCCATCGTCACCGACAAGGACGCCGAAGGCGTCGACCTTATCCGCCATTCCACCGCGCATTTGCTGGCCTATGCGGTGAAGGAACTGTTCCCGGATGCGCAGGTGACCATCGGCCCGGTTATCGAGGACGGCTTCTACTACGATTTTTCCTACAAGCGGCCCTTCACGCCCGAGGATCTGGCGGCCATCGAGAAGCGCATGGGCGAACTGGCGAAGAAGGACATTCCCGTTTCGCGCGAGGAATGGGATCGGGACCAGGCGGTGAGCTTCTTCAAGTCCATCGGCGAGCACTACAAGGCGGAACTCATCGCCGCGATTCCCGCCGGCCAGACCATTTCGCTGTACCGGGAAGGCGACTTCGTCGACCTCTGCCGTGGTCCCCACGTGCCTTCGACCGGCAAGCTCAAGGCCTTCAAGCTGATGAAGCTGGCCGGCGCCTACTGGCGCGGCGATTCGAAGAACGAGATGCTGCAACGGGTGTACGGCACCGCCTGGGCCAGCAAGGAGGACCTGGCCGCCTACCTGCACCGCCTGCAAGAGGCGGAGAAGCGGGACCACCGCCGCCTGGGCAAGCAACTGGGCCTCTTCCACCTGCAGGAAGAGTCGCCGGGCATGGTGTTCTGGCATCCGCACGGCTGGGTGCTGTGGCAGGAAATCGAGCAGTACATGCGCCGCAAGTTCATCGAGCACGGCTATATGGAGGTGAAGACCCCCACCATCATGGACCACACGCTGTGGGAGAAATCCGGCCATTGGGACAACTACCGGGAAAACATGTTCGTCACCGCCTCGGAAAACCGGGATTACGCGGTGAAGCCGATGAACTGCCCGGGCCACATCCAGATCTTCAACAACGGCCTGCGTTCCTACCGGGATCTGCCCATGCGCATCGCCGAATTCGGCTCCTGCCACCGCAACGAACCCTCCGGCGCCCTGCACGGGCTCATGCGGGTGCGCGCCTTCACCCAGGACGACGCCCACATCTTTTGTTCCGAAAGCCAGATCCAGGCCGAGGTGTCGGCGTTCATCCGCATGCTCCAGGGCGTCTATGCCGATTTCGGCTTCCACGATGTGCTGGTGAAGTTGTCCACCCGGCCGGAGAAGCGGGTGGGCTCCGACGCGAGCTGGGATCGGGCCGAGACCGATCTCGTCGCCGCCCTCGACCAGAACGGTCTGAAGTACGACCTGCAACCGGGCGAAGGCGCCTTCTATGGCCCGAAGATCGAGTTCACCCTGAAGGATTCGCTGGGCCGGTTGTGGCAGGTGGGCACCATCCAGCTCGACTTCAACCTGCCGATGCGCCTGGGCGCCGAATTCGTCGACGAGGACAACACGCGCAAGCCGCCGGTCATGCTGCACCGGGCCATCCTGGGTTCCATGGAGCGTTTCATCGGCATCCTCATCGAGCACTACGCCGGCAATTTCCCCACCTGGCTGGCGCCGGTGCAGGCCGTGGTCATGAACATCACCGACGCCCAGGCCGAATACGCGAAAGAGGTCACGCAAGCCCTTAAGAAACAAGGCTTCCGCGTGGTTTCGGACTTGAGGAACGAGAAGATTACCTATAAAATCCGCGAGCACTCCATGCAGCGCGTGCCGTTCCAGGTGGTCGTCGGCGAAAAGGAACGCCAGGAAAACAAGTTGGCGATCCGCAAGCGCGGCGGCGAGGATCTGGGCCAGATGGACTTGCAAGCCTTCGTGGCCAAACTGCGGGAGAGCGAGTGAACAACCCGAGGAGCCGATGCAGCTGATCGGCTCCTCGTTTTTTCAAGGGGCTTGAGATAGCACAGGACAAGGACACACGGATCAATGGCGAAATCGACGTTTCGCCGGTCCGACTGATAGGCGCGGACAGTGAGCAGTTGGGGATCGTCAGTCTGCGCGAAGCGTTGGCCAAGGCCGAAGAGGCCGAACTGGATCTGGTGGAGATTGCCCCACATGCTCAGCCTCCGGTATGTCGGATCATGGATTACGGCAAGTTCAGGTACCAGGAGAGCAAGAAGCAGCACGAGGCCAAGCTCAAGCAGAAGCAGATCCAGGTCAAGGAAGTGAAATTCCGGCCGGGTACCGATGAAAACGACTATCAGGTCAAGCTGCGCAACCTGATCCGATTCCTCGGAGAGGGTGACAAGGCGAAAGTGACCTTGCGCTTCCGGGGCCGGGAAATGGCCCACCAGGAGTTCGGCCTGGACTTGTTGAAGCGGGTGGAAGGCGACCTGGCCGAATGGGGCTTGGTCGAGCAGTTCCCCAAGCTGGAAGGGCGCCAGATGATCATGGTGCTGGCCCCGAAAAAGAAAAAGTGATCCGGCATGAGCCGGGGATCCTGATTTACCCGAGGCGGGCGCGGGCCTCGAAAAAATCCGCGCCGACAAGTGCCGCATGGCTGGTCAAGCGTTCCCGGTGGGAACCGCCAGACGGCATCGAAAAATTGGAGCCAACATGCCCAAGATGAAGACCAAGAGCGGAGCCGCCAAGCGCTTCCGCGTGCGAGGCAGCGGCAGCATCAAGCGGTCCTCCGCCTACATGCGCCACATCCTCACCAAGAAGACCACCAAGCGCAAGCGCCACCTGCGCGGGATGTCCAACGTGAATCCTGCCGACATCGGTCACGTGCGTGACATGATGCCCTACGCCTAAGAAAGGAGACCGTCATGCCTCGCGTCAAACGTGGTGTAACCGCCCACGCCAGCCACAAGAAGGTCCTGGACGCCGCCAAGGGCTTCCGCGGCCGCCGCAAGAACGTCTTCCGCATCGCCAATGAAGCGGTCATGAAGGCCGGCCAGTATGCCTACCGCGACCGTCGTCAGCGCAAGCGACAGTTCCGCCAGCTGTGGATCGCCCGGATCAACGCCGCCGTGCGTGGTCTCGGCATGGACATGACCTACAGCGTGTTCATGAACGGCCTGAAGAAGGCCAACATCGACATCGACCGCAAGGTGCTGTCCGACATGGCCATCTTCGATCAGCCCGCGTTCGCCAAGATCGCCGAGCAGGCCAAGGCCAGTCTGGGGGCGTAAGCCGTCCCGGACTGCACCGAGGGAGGCCTGCGAGGGCCTCCCTTTTTCTTTTTCTGATCAACGGATTCGCGCATGAATCTCGATGAAATTCTCAAGGAAGCCGAGCGGGAATTCGCCGCCGCCGCGAGCCTGCCTGTCCTCGACCAGGTCAAGGCCCGGTTCATCGGCAAGAGCGGCGCCATCACCGAGCAGATGAAGGGCCTGGGCGCCCTGCCGCAGGAGGAGCGCAAGGCCGCCGGCGCCCGCATCAACCAGGTCAAGGACCAGGTGGAGGCGCTGTTGAAGGCCCGCCGCGAGGCCCTCCAGGCCGCCGAGCTTGAAAAGCAGCTGGCCGCCGAATCCCTCGACGTGACCCTGCCCGGCCGCGGCGAGGGCATGGGCGGCCTGCATCCGGTGACCCGCACCCTGGCCCGCATCGAGCAATTGTTCACCTCCATCGGCTTCACCGTGGCGGACGGTCCGGAGATCGAGACCGACTTCTACAACTTCACGGCCCTGAACATCCCGGAGAACCATCCGGCCCGGGCCATGCACGACACCTTCTACCTGGATGGCGGCAACCTGCTGCGCACCCACACTTCGCCGGTGCAGGTGCACTACATGCAGAAGCAGCAGCCGCCCATCCGCATCATCGCGCCGGGCCGGGTCTACCGCTGTGATTCCGACGTCACCCACACGCCCATGTTCCACCAGGTCGAGGGCCTGTGGGTGGACGAGTCGGTGTCCTTTGCCGGCCTGAAAGGAGTCCTGGCGGACTTCATGAGCCGCTTCTTCGAACGCGACAAGCTGCCGGTGCGCTTCCGGCCGTCTTTCTTCCCCTTCACCGAGCCCTCCGCCGAGATGGACATCGGCTGCGTCATCTGCGAGGGCGCCGGTTGTCGGGTCTGCTCCCACACCGGCTGGCTGGAGGTGCTGGGCTGCGGCATGGTGCATCCCAACGTGTTCGGCCACGTCGGCATCGACGGCGAGCGCTACCAGGGCTTCGCCTTCGGCCTGGGCGTCGAGCGGCTGGCCATGCTGCGCTATGGCGTGGATGACCTGCGCCTCTTCTTCGAGAATGACGCCCGCTTCCTGAAGCAGTTCGCCTGAGGAATCTCGACCATGCAATTTTCCGAAGCCTGGCTGAAAAGCCTCGTCGATCCCAAGCTGCCCACCGCCGAGCTGGGCCATCTGCTGACCATGGCCGGCCTCGAAGTGGAGGCGCTGGAGCCCGCCGCGCCGGCCTTCAGCCGCGTGGTGGTGGCGGAAATCCTCAGCGCCGAGAAGCATCCCAACGCCGATCGCCTGCAGGTCTGCCAGGTCAACGTGGGCGAGGCCGCCCCCCTGACCATCGTCTGCGGCGCCGCCAACGCCCGCGCCGGCCTGAAGACCGCCTGCGCCCTGGTGGGCGCCCAACTGCCCGGCGATTTCCAGATCAAGCAGGCCAAGGTCCGCAACGTGGAGTCCTTCGGCATGCTCTGCTCGACCAAGGAGCTGGGCCTGTCCGCCGATGCCGCCGGCATCATGGAACTGCCCGCCGACGCGCCGGTGGGTGTTGCCCTGCGCGACTGGCTGGATCTGGACGACCATCTCATCACCCTCAAGCTCACCCCCAACCGGGGCGACTGCCTGTCGCTGCTGGGCATCGCACGGGAAGTGGCGGCCCTTACCGGCGCCGCTCTGGAAGGCGTGGACTGTTCCGCCGTCGCCGCCCAAGTGGCCGACACTTATCCCGTGGTCATCGAGCACGAAGCCGGTTGCCCCCGTTATGTCGGCCGGGTGATCCGGGGCATCGACCCCAAGGCCGTCAGCCCTGCCTGGATGGTGCGGCGCCTGGAGCGTTCCGGCCTGCGCGCCATCCACCCGGTGGTGGATGTGACCAACTACGTGCTGCTGGAACTGGGCCAGCCCATGCACGGCTTCGACCTGGCCCGGCTGCGGGGCCCCATCCGCGCCCGCCTGGCGCGTTCCGGTGACAAGCTCGAACTGCTCAATGGCGAGGTCATGGAGCCGGCCGCGGACGCCTTGATTATCGCCGACGACAGCGGCCCGCTGGCCCTGGCGGGCATCATGGGCGGCGTGGGCAGCGGGGTGACTGAGGCCACCGTCGATGTGTTCCTGGAGGCCGCCCACTTCACGCCCGACGCCATTGCGGGCCGCGCCCGCCGCCACGGCCTGTCCACCGATTCCTCGCACCGCTTCGAACGCGGCGTGGACCCGGAACTGCCGCGCTTCGCCATGCAGCGGGCCACGCGCCTGATCCTGGACATCTGCGGCGGCCAGTGCGGCCCCCTGGTGGAAAGCGGACCCGGCGCCGCCGCGAAGCCCCCTGTGGATTTCCGCCCCGCCCGCGCCCGCAGGATTCTGGGCTTTGATCTGGATGACGGCGCCATGCTGGGCATCCTCGCCCGCCTGGGCATGAGCGTCGGCGCCGAAGGCGCCAGCGTCCGCGTCCAGGCCCCCAGCCACCGCTTCGACATCAGCCGCGAAGTCGACCTCATCGAAGAGGTCGCCCGCGTTCACGGCTACGACGCCATCCCCGCCGTCGCTCTGCGCGGCGATCACGCCATGCTGCCGGCGGGGGAGGGTGCGCGCTCTGTTGCCGAGCTAAAAAAACTATTGGTGGCAAGGGGTTATCAGGAAAACATTACCTATAGCTTCACTTCCGAGGAACTGGATCGGGACTTCCGTTCCCAGGGCGATACCCTTCCCCTGCTCAACCCCATCGCCAGCCAGATGGGCGTCATGCGCGGCAGCCTGCTGGGCGGCCTGGTGCAATCCCTGCGCTACAACCTGAACCACGGCCAGGAACGCCTGCGCATCTTCGAGGCCGGTCGCGCCTTCATCAGCGCCGCCGCCCAGGACCAGCCGCAGCGTATCGCCGCCCTGGCGTTCGGCGCCTGCCGCCCCGAGCAATGGGGCGAGAAGGCCCGGCCGGTGGATTTCTTCGATCTGCGCGCCGACCTGGATGCCTTGTTGCATCCGCGGGCCGCCGCATATCGACCCGCAGCCCATCCCGCCCTGCATCCTGGCCAGTGCGCCGAGGTGCGGCTGGATGGCGCCGCCATCGGCTGGATCGGCAGCCTGCATCCCCGCTTGACGCAGAAATATGGCTTCGCCAAGGCGCCGGTGCTGTTCGAGATCGACTTGCAGCCCTTGCTCGAACAGGGCGCCCCCCGCTATCAGGGGCTGGCGCGTTTCCCCGCGGTGCGCCGGGATTTGGCCGTGCTGGTGGATGCCGCCTTGCCTTTGGGCGATATCGAGGCCGCGCTCCGCGACGCGAAGCCGGCCCTGGTGGCGGACTTCGCCTGCTTCGATGTGTACCAGGGGCAGGGTGTGGAGCATGGCAAAAAAAGCCTTGCTTTCAAGATGTTGTTGCAACATACTGAGAAAACGCTTACAGATTCCGAGATCGAGGCCGCCGTGGCAAGCGTCTTGGAGTTGCTGGCACAACGCTTCAGCGCAACGCTACGTGGTTAAGGGAGCAAGACCCGCATGACCCTGACGAAGGCGGAACTGGCCAACCTGTTGTTCGAAAAGGTCGGCCTCAATAAAAGAGAAGCCAAGGACATGGTGGAGACTTTTTTCGAGGAAGTCCGCACGGCCCTGGAGAACGGCGACAGCGTCAAGCTGTCCGGTTTCGGCAACTTCCAGTTGCGCGAGAAGCCTCCGCGTCCGGGTCGCAACCCCAAGACCGGCGAGGAAATGCCCATCACCGCGCGCCGTGTCGTCACCTTCCATGCCAGCCAGAAACTGAAGGACATGGTGGAAGAGGCTCATGTCGGATCCCCTGCCCGCAACTGAACTTCCGCCGATCCCGCCGAAACGCTATTTCACCATTGGCGAAGTGAGCGAACTGTGCGGTGTGAAACCGCATGTCCTGCGCTATTGGGAACAGGAGTTCAATCAGCTCAAGCCGGTGAAACGGCGCGGCAACCGGCGCTACTACCAGCATCACGAGGTGATGCTCATCCGTCGCATCCGAGAACTGCTCTATGAGCAGGGCTTCACCATCAGCGGCGCCCGCAACCGGCTTCAGAGCGAGGGGGGCGAATCCGCCCATGTCCCGGCCGAGGAGGCGGAAAGCATTGATCTGGCTTCGATCAAGAAGGAATTGGCCGAGATCATCGGCATTCTGAAAAGCTGAGGCCCAGGCTGGCCTACTGACGGAAACTTCCGCTCAACTGGCGTGCAAATCCATGGATTTGCACGGGATTTGCGCGTATCGCGCGTTTTTTTTCGGGCGGTGTTTACCGATCCTCCCCGACCCCCTATAATGCGCGGCGTTCGGGGCGTAGCGCAGCCTGGTAGCGCACCTGCATGGGGTGCAGGGGGTCGGAAGTTCGAATCTTCTCGCCCCGACCATTTTCCCTTCCCAATCCGCGGCGAATGCGAATCCTGCTCAGCAACGATGACGGCTACTTCGCACCAGGACTCGCCGTCCTCGCCGCGACCCTGGGTCGCCGCGGCCACACCGTAACCGTCGTCGCGCCCGAGCGCGACCGCAGCGGCGCCAGCAATTCACTCACCCTGGATCGCCCGCTCATGGTGCGGCAGACGCCATCCGGCTTTCATTACGTCAACGGCACGCCCACCGACTGCGTGCACCTCGCGGTGACCGGGCTGCTGCCCGAGTTGCCCGACATGGTCATTTCCGGCATCAATCACGGCGCCAACATGGGCGACGACACGGTTTATTCCGGTACCGTCGCGGCGGCCACCGAGGGCTTCCTGCTCGGCATTCCTTCCGTCGCGGTGTCTCTGGCGAACCTGCAGGGCGAGCATTTCCAGACCGCCGCCGACTTCGTCGCCGGCCTCGCCGATCGTTTCGCCGCCAACCCTGTGCCCGAGCACGTGTTGTTGAACGTCAACGTGCCCGATCTGCCCGCGGATCGCATCCAGGGCGTCGAGGTGACACGCCTGGGCCGTCGCCACAAGGCGCAGGACACGGTGAAGACCGTCAATCCGCGCAACCAGACCATGTATTGGGTGGGCGCCGCCGGCGCCGCGCAGGATGCCGGCCCCGGCACCGATTTTTACGCCGTGGCGCAGGGCCGCATTTCCCTGACGCCCTTGCAACTGGACCTGACCCGTTACGCGCAGATGGGATTGATCGAGGATTGGCTCGGCCGATGAGCGTGCATGGCATCGGCATGACCTCGCAGCGCGCGCGCGCGCGCATGCTGGAAAACCTCAAGGTGCAAGGCATCGCCGATCCCCTGGTGCTGGCCGCCATGCAGGCGATCCCGCGCCACCCCTTCCTGGAGGAAAGCATCCAGCAAAGGGCCTACGACGAGACGCCGCTGCCCATCGGCCAGGGCCAGACCATTTCCAGTCCCTACATCGTGGCGCGCGCTTGCGAGCTGGTTTGCCGCGGCCACATGCTGGAGCGCGTGCTGGAGATCGGCGGCGGCTGCGGCTATCAGGCCGCCGTGCTGTCCCGACTGGCGCGCGAGGTGCTGAGCCTGGAGCGCATCGCCAAGCTGGTCGGCAAGGCGCGCCAGACCCTGCGGGAATTGCGCATCAACAACGTACTGATCAAGAACGTCGACGGCAGCTTCGGCTACCCGGCGGCGGCGCCCTACGATGCCATCATCGTTGCCGCGGCCATGCCCTACATCCCCGAGGAACTGACGCGGCAGTTGAAACCGGGCGGGCGCCTGGTGGCGCCCGTGGGCGCGGGGGACAGCCAGCGCCTGGTGATGATCGAGGCTGGCCCGGAAGGCGCATGCACGCGGCAGGAGCTGGAGGCGGTGAAATTCGTCCCCCTGCTCTCGGGAGTGACTTGAGGCTGCTCCCGCTCGCCCTGGTCGCGCTGGTTCTGGCGAGCTGCTCGGCGACCCAGAATCCGGCGCCGGTGCGCGAGACGGGAGGGCGCGCGGCACGTTCCCAGGCCGAGGCGCCGCCCGGCCATTACCGGGTGCGCGCCGGCGACACCCTGTACAAGATCGCTTTCCAGCATGGCGTCGATGTCGCCGCCCTCGCGGGCTGGAACCGCATGGAAGACCCCAACCGCCTGCTCGCGGGACAACTGCTGCGCGTGACCCCGCCGCCCGCTGCTTCGGCTGGCCCGAACGCCGAGGCAAAGGCTGCCCCGGCCTCGGTGCGCAGGCCGGAGCCGGACGAGGCGCCGCCCGATCTGTGGACCTGGCCGGCGCGCGGCCCCTTGCTGGCGCGCTTCGGCGAGGCCGGCGGCAAGGGTCTGGGCATCGCCGGCGAGCGCGGCCAGATCGTGCGGGCCGCCGCCTCGGGCCACATCGCCTATGCCGGTTCCGGCTTGCGGGGCTATGGAAAACTCATCATCATCCGTCACGGCAAGACCCTGCTGTCGGCCTACGCCCACAACGCCCGCATCCTGGTGGCGGAGGGGCAGCCGGTGGCGCGCGGTCAGGCCATCGCCGAAATGGGCGACAGCGACGCGGACCGGGTCAAGCTCTATTTCGAGATACGCGAGTACGGCAAGCCCGTGGATCCGCTCGATTACCTGCCTAAACTGAGTTGAGCGCATGATGCAGGAAGAGAATTATCCGGGCGCCTCCGAATCCGAACCCCGCCTCGACGCCGAGGCGGAGGAGATTGCCGAGGCCGCGAGCATCGAGGCGGCGCCGGATTTCGAGGAGATTCCCGACGTCACCCAGCTCTACCTGAACGAGATCGGCAAGGAAGGCCTGCTCTCCCCGGACGAGGAGCGGGATCTCGCCTTCCGCGTACGCCGCGGCGATTTCGCCGCCCGCCAGAGCATGATCGAGCACAACCTGCGCCTGGTGGTGAACATCGCCAAGCACTACATCAATCGCGGCCTGTCCCTGCTGGACCTCATCGAGGAAGGCAATCTCGGCCTCATGCACGCCCTCGACAAGTTCGAGCCGGAACGCGGTTTCCGCTTCTCTACCTACGCCACCTGGTGGATCCGGCAGAACATCGAGCGGGCGATCATGAACCAGTCGCGCACCATCCGCCTGCCGGTGCACATCATCAAGGAACTCAACATCTACCTGCGCGCCCAGCGCCACCTGGAGATGCACGGCGTGCCGGAAGCCGGACCGGAACACATCGCCCACCTCACCGGCCGGCCGGTCGAGGAGGTGCGCCGCGTGCTGGCCCTGAACGACCGCGTCGCTTCGCTGGACGCGCCGCTGGACATCGATCCCACCCTGTCCATCGGCGAAGCCATCGCCGACGAGCATTCGGAATTGCCTGAAGATCTGCTGCAAACGGCGGAAGTCGAGCAATACGTGCGCGAGTGGCTGCTGGAACTGCCGGACAAGCACCGCTGGGTGATCGAGCGCCGTTTCGGCCTCAACAACCAGGACGTGGCCACCCTGGAAGACCTCGCCGATCATCTCAACGTCACCCGCGAACGGGTCCGCCAGATCCAGCTCGAGGCCCTGCAGGCCCTGCGCCGCATCCTGCGCCGCAAGGGCATGTCGAAGGACGGTCTGCTGTGAAGCCGGCCGCGGAGCGCTTGCCCTGGGCGGACATCGACACGGTGTTGCTGGACATGGACGGCACCCTGCTGGACCTGCATTACGACAACCATTTCTGGCAGGTCTACGTGCCGGAGAAGTTCGCCGAGCGTCACGGCCTGCCGGCGGAGGAAGCCCACGCCGAATGTTTCCGCCGCTACAACGCCAAGGCCGGCACCCTGGACTGGTATTGCGTGGATTACTGGAGCGAGCAACTGGAGCTGGACATCGTCCGCCTGAAGGAGGAACTGGCTCATCTCATCGCCGTGCATCCCGAGGTGACCGACTTCCTCGCCGCGCTGCGGGCGGCGGGCAAGCGCGTGGCGCTGGTCACCAACGCCCACCGCAAGAGCCTGCGCCTGAAGATGGAGCGCACCGGCCTGGCGGTGCATTTCGACGCCCTGCACGTTTCCCACGAATACGGCCTCGCCAAGGAAGACCCGGGTTTCTGGGCGGCGCTGCGCGGCAACGAACCCTACGATCCGGCGCGCAGCCTGCTGGTCGACGACAGCCTGCCGGTGCTGCGCGCGGCGCGGACCTTCGGCATCACCCACCTGCGCGCGGTGTACCGGCCGGACACGCGCCTGCCGGAGAAGGACGTGGGGGAATTTTCCGCGATCCGGCGTTTCAGCGAAATCACTCCGGAGCTTGTGCAATGACCATCAGCAAGAGCGACTTGGACACGGTCCGCCGCGTCTATCTGTTCTCCGGCCTGGCCGACGAGGAGTTCCTGGAGATCATCGTGCACGCCACGCCCATCACCCTGGCGCCGGGCCAGTTGCTGTTCAACCAGGGCGATCCCGCGGTAGCCTTCTACTGGGTGGCGGAAGGCGTCGTCCGCCTGTTCCGCGCCTCGCCCCAGGGCGAGGAGAAGGTCATCGATCTGGTGGGGGTCAACCGCATGTTCGCCGAGGCCACGCTGTTCATGGGCGGCCGCTATCCGGTCAACGCCGCGGCCCAAAGCGCCGCCCGCCTGCTGGCCTTCGACGGCCGCGCCTTCAAGGAATGGCTGGGCCGCGACAGCGAACGCTGCTTCCGCATGATGGCCGGCATGAGCGCCCGCCTGCACAAGCTGGTCAACGAGATCGACCGGCTCACCCTGATGAAGGGCGCGGATCGCCTGTTGCAATACCTGCTGGATCATTCCGACCCGGACGAGACCGGCCGCCAGCGGGTCGAATGGGAAGCGCCCAAGCAGGTCATCGCCTCGCGCATCGGCGTCAAGCCGGAGACCCTGTCGCGCCTGCTGCACAAGCTGACCGACCAGGGCTGCATCGAGGTGCACGGCCAGGTGCTCTACATCCGCGACGCCGAGCGGCTGCGCCAGGCGGACATCGATTAGTTCAGGCCAGAATCAGCGCCGCCGCCACGCGGCGGCCCTCGGCGGCGAGAATGTTGTAGGTACGGCAGGCCGCGCCGGTGTCCATCACCTCCACGCCGATGCGGGCATTCAGCAAGCCGACGTACAGGCCGGGCGAGGGAAAGCGCGGGCGTGCGCCGCTGCCCAGCAGCACGATCTCCGGCGCGCGCAGGGCGATCGCGTCGAAATGCGCGAGGGCGAGTTCCTCGAAGGCGGTCGCCCAGCCGGTCACCACCTCGTCGGGCAGCACGATCACGCCGCGCTCGTGGCGGACGCCGTTGACCAGCACGTGGTCCGGGCCGCGGCCGGTGATCTGGTTGAGACCCTCGATGCGGGAAAGGTGCAGTTTCATGGCGGGAGTGGCGAGATATATTTCGAATCCGATCGCGCCGGATTGCCCGTGAAATGGGCGCTCGGGTAAGATTACCCGCTTTTACGACGCCCCGTCAGCAATGGAAGAATTTCCTAGAATCAAGCGGCTGCCGCCCTACGTCTTCAACATCACCGGCGACCTGAAGATGGCCGCCCGGCGGCGGGGCGAGGACATCATCGACTTCGGCATGGGCAATCCGGACCAGCCCACGCCGCCGCACATCGTCGAGAAGATGATCGAGACCGCGCGGCGCGGCGACACCCACCGCTACTCGGTGTCGAAGGGCATCCCGCGCCTGCGCAAGGCCATCTGCAACTGGTACAAGACCCGCTACGGCGTGGACTTCGACCCGGAGAAGGAGGCCATCGTCACCATCGGCTCCAAGGAAGGCATCGCCCACCTGGCCCTGGCCACCCTGGACCGCGGCGACATCGTGCTGGTGCCCAATCCCAGCTACCCCATCCACATCTACGGCCCGGTCATCGCCGGCGCCGACATCCGCCACATCCCGATGACGCCGGGGGTGAACTTCTTCGAGGAAATGGAAACGGCCATCCGCAACCATTGGCCGAAGCCGAAGATGCTCATCCTCAACTTCCCGTCCAACCCCACCACCCAGTGCGTGGAACTCGAATTCTTCGAGAAGGTGGTGGCCATGGCGAAGGAATACGGCATCCTGGTGGTGCACGACATCGCCTACGCCGACATCGTCTTCGACGGCTATCAGGCCCCCTCCATCATGCAGGTGAAGGGCGCCAAGGACGTGGCGGTGGAGTTCTTCACCCTGTCCAAGAGCTACAACATGCCCGGCTGGCGGGTCGGCTTCATGGTCGGCAACCAGCGCCTGTGCGCCGCCCTGGCGCGCATCAAGAGCTACCACGACTACGGCACCTTCACCCCCATCCAGGTGGCGGCGATCACCGCCCTGGAAGGCCCCCAGGAATGCGTGAGCGATATCTGCGAGATGTACCGCAAGCGGCGCAACTCCCTGATCAGGGGGCTCAACGAGGTGGGCTGGAAGGTGGAGGCGCCGAAGGCCACCATGTTCGTCTGGACGCCCATTCCCGAGCCCTACGCCGAGATGAAGTCGCTGGAGTTCTCCAAGAAGCTTTTGCTCGACGCCAAGGTCGCGGTCGCGCCGGGCGTCGGCTTCGGCGACTACGGCGACGACCACGTGCGCTTTGCGCTGATCGAAAACGAACATCGCACGCGCCAGGCGATACGCGGCCTGCGCGACATGTTCCGCAAGGATGGATTACTGAAATGAAAACGAGCAACGCGAGTTTCAGTGAAGGCTCACGTGAGCGCAGCGCACGTGATGCCGGAGCTAAACCAATCAACGTAGGCCTGCTGGGCATCGGCACCGTCGGCGGCGGCACGTGGACCGTTCTCACCCGCAACGCGGAGGAAATCACCCGCCGCGCCGGCCGGCCCATCCACATCACCGCCGTGGCCGACCGCAACCTGGACCTGGCCCGCTCGGTCACCGGCGGCAAGGCGCGCATCACCGACGATGCCTTCGCCCTGGTGAAGGATCCCGACATCGACATCATCGTCGAACTCATCGGCGGCTACACCGTGGCCAAGGAACTGGTGCTGGCCGCCATCGACCACGGCAAGCACGTGGTCACCGCCAACAAGGCCCTGCTCGCCGTGCACGGCAACGAGATCTTCGCCGCCGCCCAGAAGAAGGGCGTCATGGTCGCCTTCGAGGCCGCCGTCGCCGGCGGCATCCCCATCATCAAGGCGCTGCGCGAGGGCTTGTCCGCCAACCGCATCCAGTGGATCGCCGGCATCATCAACGGCACCACCAACTTCATTCTTTCGGAGATGCGCGACAAGGGTCTGGCCTTCGCCGACGTGCTCAAGGAAGCCCAGCGCCTGGGCTATGCCGAGGCCGATCCCACCTTCGACATCGAGGGCGTCGACGCCGCCCACAAGGCGACGCTCATGTCCGCCATCGCCTTCGGCATCCCCATCCAGTTCGACAAGGCCCACATCGAGGGCATCTCCAAGCTGGAAGCCGCCGACATCCGGTACGCCGAGCAACTGGGCTACCGCATCAAGCTCCTGGGCATCACCAAGCGCGTGGAGCGCGGCGTGGAACTGCGCGTGCATCCCGCCCTGGTGCCGGCCAAGCGCCTCCTCGCCAACGTCGAGGGCGCCATGAACGCCGTGCTGGTCTGGGGCGACGCCGTCGGCGCCACCCTCTACTACGGCAAGGGCGCCGGCGCCGAGCCCACCGCCAGCGCGGTCATCGCCGACCTGGTGGACGTCACCCGCCTGCACACCGCCGACCCCCTGCACCGTGTGCCGCACCTGGCCTTCCAGCCGGACCAGCTCACCGACCTGCCCATCCTGCCCATGGACGAGGTGGAGACCGCCTACTACCTGCGCCTGCGCGCCCTCGACAAGCCCGGCGTGCTGGCCGACATCACGCGCATCCTGGCCGACCTGGAAATCTCCATCGACGCCATGTTGCAACGGGAGCCGGAAGAGGGCGAGGACCAGACCGACATCGTCCTGCTCACCCACGTGGCCCGGGAAAAGGCCGTCAATGCCGCCATCGCCAAGATCGAAGGCCTCCCCAGCATCGCCGGCAAGGTGATGCGCATCCGCATGGAAGAGTTGAAGGGCTAGGGGTGTGGGCAAGCTGGAGAAATTGCTTCAGCAGGTATTGTCTGGCGCGTCGGACGCCAACATCGCATTCGATGAGCTTTGCGGATTATTGCTGCGGTTCGGTTTTGACCGGCGCATTCGAGGCAGCCACCATATCTTCACTCGTGATGGTCTCCCGGGGATCCTGAATCGCCAGGACAATCAGGGCAGAGCCAAGCCCTACCAGGTCAAGCAGGTGCGTGGCGTGATCCTGAAATATCGACTGGCGAGGGAGTTCCATGAGTAGCCCGTTTCATTACGAAATCATTCTGTACTGGAGTGAAGAGGATCAGGCTTTTATCGCCGAGGCGCCAGAATTGCCGGGGTGCGCCGCGGATGGTCCTACCTATGTGGAAGCCCTGCGCAATGTCGAGGGCATCATTGCCGAGTGGATCGAAACCGCTCGGGAATTGGGGCGCGGCATTCCGGAACCGAAAGGGCGTTTGCTATATGCCTGAAAGCGCAATGTCATGAAATACGTCAGCACCCGGGGTCGCTCCCCCGCCCTGAGCTTCTCGGAAATCTTGCTGGGCGGCCTGGCCCCCGACGGCGGTCTGTACCTGCCCGAGTCCTATCCGCAGTTCGCCGCCAGCGACCTGGCGGCCATGCGCGGGATGGATTACCGGGAACTGGCCTTCGCCATCCTGTCCCGGCTGGCCGACGACATACCCGCCGCCGACCTCAAGGCCCTGGTGGACAAGACCTACACGGTCGAGGCCTACAGCCACGGCCGGCCGGATTCCGACTTCAGTCAGATCACGCCCCTGCGCAAGCTGGAGGACGGCCTATATATCCTCGAACTGTCCAACGGCCCCACCCTGGCCTTCAAGGACATGGCCATGCAGCTCCTGGGCAACCTGTTCGAGTACGCCCTGGACAAGGCGGGTCAGGACATCAACATCCTCGGTGCCACCTCCGGCGACACCGGTTCTGCCGCCGAGTACGCCATGCGCGGCAAGCACAACGTGCGGGTGTTCATGCTCTCGCCCGAGCACGGCATGACCCCCTTCCAGCAGGCCCAGATGTACAGCCTGCAGGACGCCAACATCTTCAACATCGCCGTGCGCGGGGTGTTCGACGATTGCCAGGACATCGTCAAGAACGTCTCCAACGACCTGGAATTCAAGGCGAAATACCGCATCGGCGCGGTCAACTCGATCAACTGGGGCCGCATCGCCGCCCAGGTGATCTACTACTTCAAGGCTTACTTTGCCGCGACCGCGAACGAGGATCAGAAGGTCAGCTTCTGCGTGCCTTCCGGCAATTTCGGCAACGTCTTCGCCGGCCACATCGCCCGCATGATGGGCCTGCCCGTGGCCCAACTGGTGGTGGCGACCAACGAGAACGACGTGCTCGACGAGTTCTTCCGCAGCGGCGTCTACCGGCCCCGCACCGCCGCGCAGATCCTGCACACTTCCAGCCCGTCCATGGACATCTCCAAGGCCTCCAACTTCGAGCGTTTCATCGCCGACCTGGCCGGGCGTGATTACGCCAGGGTGGCGGAGCTGTGGAAGGCGGTCGATGCCGGCGGCGGTTTCGACCTCAACGTCGACGGCCTCTTCGCAAAGGTGGCGGATTTCGGCTTCGCCTCCGGCAGCAGCAGCCACGCCGACCGGGTGGCCACCATCCGCATGGCCTGGTCGCGCTACCAGACCATGATCGACACCCACACCGCCGACGGCCTCAAGGTGGGCTTGCAGCACAGGCAGACGGGCATTCCCATGATCTGCCTGGAAACCGCGCTGCCCGCCAAATTCGAGGACACCATCCGCGAAGCCCTGAACCTGCGCCCCGAACGTCCCGCCGGCCTGGAGAACCTGGAAGCCCTGCCGCGCCGGGTGCAGACCATGGACCCGGATACGGCCGCCATCCAGGCCTACATCGCCCGCCACGCCGACGATCCGCTGCCCCGATGAGGAACTGGCGCCGGCTGATCGCGGTCCTGCTCGGCCTGCTGCTGCTGGTCGGGCTGGGCCAGTCCTTCTGGAGCGGTGCGCGCGGCGAGGCGGAAATCCGCGTCTCCCAACTGCCGCCGGAGGCGCGCGAAACCCTGGCGCTGATCGAGCGCGGCGGTCCCTTCCCCTACGGCAAGGACGGCACGGTGTTCCGCAACCGGGAAGGCCTGTTGCCGCAACAGGAACGCGGCTATTACCGGGAATACACGGTGCCCACGCCCGGCGCGAAGAACCGCGGCGCCCGCCGCATCGTCACCGGGCGCGGCGGCGAAGCCTGGTACACGGCGGATCACTATCGATCCTTCCGCCGCATACGGGAGTGATCCTTGATTCCTCGGTTGAACACGTCCGAAGGCGCGGCTGTGCGGGGGTCTGGCGCGAAGCGACGACGCCGCGGGGTCGTTCCCCGCAAGGAGGCGCGACAAAACCAGGCGCCCGCACAGACGCGAAAGCGGGCGTGTAGCGGGCTCAACCAAATGGTGAACCGCGTCGAAGGCGCAAACGTCGGCAAGCATGCGGATTTTCGAAGATCAATGAGCGGTCAACCGAGGAATCAAGGGTGATATGCCCAAGCTGCAAGACATCCTTGCCGATCCCGCCCTGAATGGGGTCTATCGCCTCGCCGCGCAGGCGGAACTGGCGCCCGTGCTGGATGGCGACGGCCTGCGGGGCAAATCGGAACTGCTCGACGCCCTCGGGCGCGCCCTCGATTTGCCGGATTACTACGGCGGCAACTGGGATGCCCTGGAGGAGTGCCTGCTCGATCTGTCCTGGCGGCAAGGTCCGCTCTGGCTGCTGATCCGCCGGGCCGGAGCGCTGCCCGAAGGCGAGCGCGCCACGCTGTGCGACATCTTCGCCGACGCCGCGCGCCACTGGGCGTCGCGCGGCCGCGTCTGCAGCCTGTTCCTGAGCGGGCTGGAAGACGGCGACCTGCCCGCGGCGACCTGACCCCCCGTTCAGGCCTTGCCCTTCCGCGGGTGGGCCACCGCCCATACCGCCGCCTCCACGCGCGAGCGCAGGCTGAGTTTGCGCAGGATGTGCTTGACGTGCACTTTCACCGTGCCCTCGGCGATGTCCAGTTCCTTGCCGATGAGCTTGTTGCTCATGCCGGCGGCGATGCGCTCCAGGATGCGGACTTCCTGCTCGGTGAGGTCGGCCTCCCGCGGCGTTTCCGGGCGGTTCTGGTCGCGCAGGGCGGCGGCCATGACGTGGGTCAGCGCGTCGGAAATGATGACCTTGCCGGCGGCGGCGGCGCGCAGGCTTTCCACCATCTGTTCCGGTTCCATGTTCAGCGAGCGTTCCTCCTGCAGGGCCAGCAGGCGTTCCTGCTCGGTGCGCCGGGAAATTGCCCAGGGCGATGCCGATATGCCGACTGAGGGCCTCCAGCAACTGCGTCTGCCAGTCCTGCAGACGTTGCCCGGCGGGCAGCGCCAGGCGCAACATGCCATACAGCCCCTCTTTGTCGCGCAGGGGCGCCACGAGGACGTCCAGGTCGCGCTCCCGCACGTAGTGCCAGGGCTCCCGGCGAGCATGCGCATGCGCGCAGCGGGCGCAGCCGTCGGCGCTGTTGTCGGCGCACGCCGGCAGGCTGGAGATTAGGATTTGCGAGCCGCCCTCGTGCTTGGGCAGCAGGCAGGCCATGCTGCCGGAAAGGCCGAACAGGCGTTCGATTTCGCCGAGCATGGCCTGATAGGTTTCCGGCGCCACCGGCGCGTGATGCAGGCGGGCAATGCTGTGATAGAGCAATTCCAGGGACTGGTTGCTGCGGCTGAGCGCGGCGGTCTTCTCCGCCACCCGCTGCTCCAGGCCGTGATAAAGCTTGCCCAGTTCCGCCGCCATGGTGTTGATGTCGTCGACGAAGCCGTCGATGACCGCCAGCAGTTCATTGTGATGCACGAGGGGCAGCAGATTCGGGCCGGGCAGCGCATCCGCCGCCAGCATCGGCTTCAGTCGGGTTTTCCAGGTGCGATCCACGATCTGGTAGGTGGCGGCGAAATCGCTGTCCGGCTGTCTGCGCAGGGCGTTTTGCAGGGAGGCATCCGCCAGGGGCTCGCCTCGAACTGCGTCATCGCCACCAGCAGGGGGCCGTGCGAGGCGGCGCCGTTCATCACATCCGCGAGCGCTTGGCTGCCCATGCGATGGCTCTGCTTGCGCAGGCTGCCGGCGACGTTGATGGCGCTGCCGCTGCCCTGCGCGCGTTCGGCGACGATGCCGGAAGCGGCGATGCCGCCCACCCCTATGGTGGTGATGGCGATCATGGCCAGGGCCAGGCCCACGAGTATGGAGTGCCTGGACAGTACCCCGCGTTCATCACTCATCGCGCTCTCCGCATGTGGCGACATCGCCAAGATTGCGCCGAATCATAAGAGGTACCCTCTTCGCGTCGGAACACCATAACCAAATTTATAGAGCTTGTCCGATATCAAGAAAATCAAGCGGCTACGTTACAAACTACTACCACCAAAGCGGTATTCCGACTACCACTGTCGTGTATTTAGCGGCCTTCACAGGCGAAATTGAGTTCATAGACTTGACATCCATCAAGAGCCCAATCGCGCCGCGAGCCAACAAGGATGCTGCCGCCATGATGCTGGAGACACGTCATTCGATCACGGAGATCCTGTCCCGACAGCCGCTGTTCCGTCAGCTGGAAGGCATGGAACTGGCCAGGCTGGCCAAGGGTACGGTCGAGTACCGCCTGAACAAGAACGAAATGCTGTTCCATAAAGGCGATGTTCCGCGCGGCATGCACGTGGTCATGAGCGGCCAGATCAAGCTGTTCCTGCCCTCTTCGCTGGGCTCGGAAAAGGTGGTGCAGATGGCCGGCCCCGGCGACAGCTTCGGCGAGGAGGCCGTGTTCCTCAACAAGAGTTGTCCGCTCGCCGCCCAGGCCACGCGGGAGAGTCTCCTCCTGATCATGGACAAGCAGGCCCTGAGTGAAGCCCTGGAGCGCAACTGCATGCTGTCCACGGCCCTGATGACGCGCATGTGTTCGCGCCTGTGCGACCTCATCGACAACATGGAAACCTGCGTGCAGCGCGGCAGCGCGCAGCGGGTGGCGCACTTCCTGACGCAAATGGCGCCGGCCGCTGGCAACAGCTACGAATTGGCGCTGGACACCAACAAGCAGACCATCGCCTCGCAGCTCAACCTGGCGCCAGAGACCTTCTCCCGCGTGCTCGGCCGCCTGAGCCGGGATGGCTACATCGAAGTCAACGGCCGCAGCGTCAAGGTGCTCGACCTGCGCGGCCTGCGCCAGTTCGGCGGGTAATCAGCACCGACCGGGGCCGCTTGCGCGGCCTCCGCGCTCAGGTATGCGGCCGGCTGTGCACGTGGTGCGCATGCTGGAGCACCGCCTCGGTTTCCACCGGCACCAGATTCAGGGCGGCATGACGCACGCCCCGCTCGGCGGAAATCTTCTCCGCGAGGCTGCGCACCTCGTCGGTATGGCCGCGCAGGAACAGGGTTTCCAGGCAGTGATCGTGGTCCAGGTGGACGTGCATGCTCGACACCACCAGGTCGTGCGCGTGGTGCTGCAAGTCGGTGAGCCGTTCCGCCAGGCGGCGCTCGTGGTGGTTGTAGACATAGGACAGGCTGGCCACGCAATGCGGCGCGTCCTCGCGCGCCAGACGGTCGCTTTCCAGTTCGCGCCGCAGCATGTCGCGCACCGCTTCGGAACGGTTAGCGTAGCCGCGCGAGCGGATGAGGGCGTCGAAGGCCTGGGCCAGGGACTCATCCAGGGAGATGGTGATGCGTTCCATAGGGATCTCGCGGGAGGGCAAATCTGGGGAACAGTGTATCAAGGCCCGTGCCGAGCCGGACGGAAGGCGCGCACGGCGGCTTCCAGATCGCCCAGCCGGTCGGCGCCGGCCGGGCCGTAACGCAGCGCCACATAGCGCCGCGTGATGGCGTCGATGTCGGCGGCCAGGTCGGGGCGGGCCGCCGCCGCGCGTAGCGCGAAGTCGCGCGCGCCCTCCGCCGGCGTCCGCCGCAGATCCAGCCTGGCCAGGCGCCGGCAGAAGCGGGCGTAGGCGCGGGCGGCGCGGTCGCGCGATTGCGGCGGCCGCCGGTACAGTCGGACGGCGAGCAGCAAGAGCGACGCCGCGGCCACCACGATCAACGCGATCAGCATGCCTTGCAGCGAGGCGAGCAGCGGATGCAGGCCGGCCAGGAAACGCCGCTGCCGCTCCTGGTTGTAGCCCAGCACCCATTCGTTCCAGCGGCTGTTGAGCAGGTCCCAACCCAGATGCAGCGGCCGCAGCCAGGCGCCCCGCAGCGCCGCCAGGGCGGCGGGCCGCTCGGCTTCCGGCAGGGCCGCGTCGAGGCCGCGTTCCACCCGCTCGGGGGCGACGGCGGCGGTGGGGTCCACGCGCGTCCAGCCGTGCTCGGGCAGCCAGACCTCGGCCCAGGCGTGGGCGTCGCGCCCGCGCACGATCCAGTGGTTGCCGAGCTGGTTGAGCTCGCCGCCCTGGTAGCCGGTGACCACCCGCGCCGGCACCCCGGCCGCCCGCATCAGGAAGACGAAGGCGCTGGCGTAGTGCTCGCAGAAGCCGCGCCGCGTGCCGAAGAGAAAGTCATCCACCGCCTCCGCGCCGAGCAGGGGCGGGTTGAGGGTGTAGTGGAAAGGTTCCGCGCCGAACCAGCTCAGGGCCCGCTCGACGATGACGGCGTCATCCGCCGCCGCCTGCCGCCAGGCGCTCGCGAGTTGCCGCGCGCGCGCGTCGCCCCCGGCGGGCAGGGCGAGGCCGCGTGCGCGGCTGGCGGCGTCCAGGCGGGGCTGCAGGCGATAGTCGAGATGCGCCTCCAGTTCGTAGCGCAGGCGCTGGCGCACGGGGTCGCGCGCCAGCCATTGCAGGTCGGAGCCCAGCGTCGAAGGCGGCGTCGCCGGCAGGCGCGCGGGCGCCCCTGGCAGGAACAGCCAGCGTTGCTGGTGCGGCTCCAGGGTCACGGCGACGCGCACGGGCGCGCCGCGCGCCTCGAAGTCCGGCGGCCGCGCCGACACCGGCGTGGCGTTGCCCCAGGCGCGGCCGTCGTAGTCCCACAGCACAGGCCCGCGCCAATAGAGTTGCCGGCTGTGCGGGCGGGCATCGGCGAACTCGGCGCGGAAGGCCAGCTCGTCGGACAGGATGAGCTGGCTGATGTCGCCCGGCGCCATGCGCTCGGACAGGCCGCTCTTGCCGGCCGCCTGCTGCGGCAGACCCCACAGCGGACCGGGC
Source organism: Hydrogenophilales bacterium (assembly GCA_037442845.1). Lineage (GTDB taxonomy): Bacteria > Pseudomonadota > Gammaproteobacteria > Burkholderiales > Thiobacillaceae > PFJX01. The sequence continues at coordinate 22,470 of JBBIPL010000026.1, forward strand.
AGGCGCGGAAACAGCACGAACAGCAGCAGGGCCAGGGGCAGGGCCTGGGCCAGCAGTCGCCCGGCCAGGGCCAGGTGGGAGCGCGTTTCGGCGCGGGCGGGCGCGGCCGGCTTCGGCGCGACCATCAGCCCCGCCACCAGGGCCACCGCCGCCAAAGCCATGTAGGCGGCGGTGAGCAGGCTTTGCGCATCGAGGAAATGCGCCACCAGCAGGAAGACGCCGACGAACAGCAGGCCCATGCGGTCGCGCGCCGAATCCATCTCCAGCAGCTTGACGCCGGACAGGAAGACGAGCAGGGCGACGCCGCCGGCCGGGCCGATCAGGGTGCCGAATTGCAGGAGCACGCCGGCCGCGCCGCCGAGGGCGAGGACCGCCTTGCCGACCCGCCCGAGCCGCGGCCGGCCGCGCTCGGCGGCGTACAGGCTGAAGCCGGCGCAGGCCAGCCAGGCCAGGCTGATCCAGAGCGGCAGGCGCGCGGCGTGCGGCGCCAGCGCCAGGATCAGGGGCAGGATCACCCAGAGCCGCTGCCGGCGCGCGCCGCTCATGCCGCACCCTCGAGCGCCAGGGCTTCCAGGCAGGCGCGCAGATGCGCCTCGCCGCTGTGTTGCGGGATCTCCCGGCCGGGCAGGCGCAGGCCGAAGGGCAGGCCGGAG
>JBBIPL010000027.1:0-22233 GCA_037442845.1 Hydrogenophilales bacterium
ATGTGCTGAACAAGGGCGGGCGCGGGGTCGTCAGCCCGCTGGATGGGTAATGGCCATCCATCTCCTGCCCGACCTGCTCGTTTCCCAGATCGCCGCCGGCGAGGTGGTGGAGCGGCCCGCCTCGGCCCTCAAGGAACTCCTGGAAAACAGCCTGGACGCGGGCGCCCGCGACATCCGCGTGGACCTGGAGGAAGGCGGCATCAAGCTGATCCGGGTGGCCGACGACGGCGCCGGCATCGGCCCGGACGACCTGCCCCTGGCGCTGACCCGCCACGCTACCAGCAAGATCGGCAGCCTGGAGGACCTGGAGCGGGTGGCCAGCCTGGGTTTCCGCGGCGAGGCCCTGGCCAGCATCGCCGCGGTGGCGCGGGTGGCGCTCAGCAGCCGCGTCGGCGGGCAGCCCCATGCCTGGAAGATCGGCGCCCTCGACGGCCGCCTGGGCAAACCCGAGCCCGCCGCCCTGGGCCGGGGCACGCTGGTGGAGGCGCGCGATCTGTTCTTCAACACCCCGGCGCGGCGCAAGTTCCTGAAGACCGCCGCCACGGAATACGGCCATTGCGACGAGACCTTGCGCCGCCTGGCCCTGGCCCATCCGGAATGCGCCTTCACCCTGGCGCACAATGGCCGGGTGGCGCGGCGCTTGTCGGCGACCGACTGGCAGGCCCGCGCCCTGGAAGTGCTGGGCGAGGACTTCGCCGAGGCCGCCCGCAGCCTGGATGAAGCCGCCGGCCCCCTGCGCCTGTTCGGCCTGGCCGGCCTGCCCGCCTATTCCCGCGCCGGCCGCGACGCCCAGTACCTGTTCGTCAACGGCCGTTTCGTGCGCGATAAATTGCTCGCCCACGCCATCCGCGAAGCCTACCGCGACGTGCTGCACCACGAGCGCCACCCGGCCTTCGTGCTGTTCCTGGAACTGCCGCCGGAAGGGGTGGACGTGAACGTGCATCCGGCCAAGACCGAGGTGCGCTTCCGCGACGGGCGGGGCGTGCACCAGTTCGTGATGCATGTGCTGGAGCGGGGGTTGGGGGGGAAGCCGGACTCATCGGGGAAGGCGGACGTGGAGAAATCCCCCCCACCCCCCCTTTATGAAAGGGGAAAGCGGGTTGCGGGAACGCCGGCTAGTCCAGCCTGGCGGCAGCAGCCCATGGCGCTGGCGAGCGAGCCGGCGAGTTACTACGGGATGGTCGCGGAAGCCTTGGCATCACCCCCCTCCCCCGCCGGGGGAGGGGCCGGGGAAGAGGGAACGAGATTTCGTGTTCCACCGCGCCCGGAAGATGCCCAACACACCCCTCCCCTCGGCTACGCCCTGGCCCAGCTCTCCGGCCTTTACATCCTGGCCGAGAACGCCAGGGGCCTGGTCGTGGTGGACATGCACGCCGCCCACGAGCGCATCCTCTACGAGCGCCTGAAGACCGCCCTGGACAGCCGCCAGGTGGCCAGCCAGCCGCTGCTCATTCCGGTGGTGTTCCAGGCCACGCCCCTGGAGATGGCGACCGCCGAGGAGGCGCGGGCCGGGCTGGCGGAGATGGGCATCGAACTCTCCGCCGTCTCCCCCAGCCATCTGGCGGTGCGCGCCCTGCCCGCCCTGCTCAAGGACGCCGACGCGGAGACCCTGGCGCGGGAAGTGTTGAAAGACATCCGCGAGTCGGGTATTACCGGCGCCATGACCGTCCGCCGCAACGAACTTCTGGCCACCATGGCCTGCCACGGCGCGGTGCGCGCCCACCGGCGCCTGAGCCTGCCGGAGATGAACGCCCTGCTGCGCGACATGGAGGCCACCGAGCGGGCGGACCAATGCAACCACGGCCGGCCTACCTGGTTCCAGCTCGAGCTGGCCGACCTGGACCGCATGTTCATGCGAGGAAAATGATGCAAAAGCCTTTCCCCATCCCCGTCAGACCCGCCGTCGAGGCGCCATCGGAGGAGGACCTGGCTACTTCCGCCTGCGCCAGCGGCGAGCCCTACGCCCTCATGGTGCTGGGCGATTCCATGCTGCCCGAGTTCGAGGAGGGCGAAGTGATCGTCGTCGAGCCGGAGGGCGTCGCTCGCGACGGCTCCTTCGTCATCGCCTATCTGGAGCACGTGGAACAGGAGGACGAACGCCATGTCTTCCGCCAGCTGATGCAACACGCCGATGGCTGGATGCTGAAGCCGCTCAACCCGCTCTATCCCAACATTCCTATCGATGGCCTCGAGGGTGTGGTCAAGGGCGTGGTCATCATGAAGAAGAAGCCGGGGCGGCGGCGGGCCATGAAAACCTATGCGTAAACCTCAGCGCGCCCAGCCCTTCCTCGTCGCCGCCGCTGCGTGACAGGGCAGGCCAGGTGGGTTATTCGCGGCCGTTCTCGCGCATCACCGGGCGTTTTTCCACGGTCACCCCCACCCGCATCTCGGCCTGCTCGCGGATCAGCCTGAGCTGGGCCACCTTGCCCGGCGGCAGGGCGGCGATGAGGTTGAGCAGGGAAGAGGGATCGGTCACCGGCTTGTCGCCCACGCCCACCAGCACGTCGCCGGGATGAATGCCGGCGCGGTCGGCGGGGCCGCCGCGCAGCACGCCGGCGATGAGGGCGCCCTCGGTGGACTTCAGGTTGAAGGATTCGGCGATCTCCGGCGTGATCTCCTGCACCTCGATGCCCACCCAGCCGCGCGTCACCGCGCCGTGCTGGATGATCTGCTCCATGACCTGGCGGACGATGGACACGGGAATGGCGAAGCCGATGCCGAGGTTGCCGCCGGAACGGGAGAAAATCGCCGTGTTGATGCCGATCAGGTGGCCAGCGCTGTCCACCAGCGCGCCGCCCGAGTTGCCCGGATTGATGGCCGCGTCGGTCTGGATGTAGCTTTCGAAGGTGTTGATGCCCAGATGGCTGCGGCCTAGGGCGGAGATGATGCCCATGGTGACCGTCTGGCCGACGCCGAAGGGATTGCCGATGGCCAGCACCAGGTCGCCGACGCGCAGGCCGTCCGGCGGGGCGAACAGAATCGCCGGCAGGCCCTTGCGCTGGACCTTCAACACCGCCAGGTCGGTCTCCGGATCGGTGCCGACGATCTCCGCGGCGACGGTCTTGCCGTCGGGCAGGGCCACCTGGATTTCATCCGCCGCCTCGATGACGTGATGGTTGGTGAGGATGAAACCATCCTCGCTGACGATGACCCCGGAGCCCAGGTTCGACACCCGCTGGGCGCGGTTCTGCTGCGGCATCTGGTCGCCGAAGAAGCGGCGGAACAGCGGATCCTCCATGAACGGGCTGCGCTGCACCCGCACCTGCTTGCTGGTGAAGATGTTCACCACCGCGGGGCGCGAGCGGGCGGCAGCCTCGGCGAGACTGGACGGCGGGGCAACGCCGGGATGCGTGCCGGCCACCTCGCGGATGGTCACGGCGGCGCCGTCGAAGGGCAGCAGACCGGGGATGAAGCGGTTCAGGGCCAGCAGCGCGGCGGCCACCACCACCAGGGCGGCCACGCACTGCGCGAAGATCATCCAAGCCTTGTGCATGTTTGTGCGGAGCAAAAAAAGTGATTCATTCTAGCGCAGACGGGAGAGACTAATCCCATACTTAAATCCAGGCTTTAAGTTCCCTGTCGTTTGTCTGTAAAATGCCGGCTTTTGTAAATTGCCCGGGATCGGGCCGGACGGCGGGTCACCGCCAAACAGGCCGCGGCCCAAAACATTCATCCCTTAGGCAGGACAGACGTTATGAGCGAAACAAGCGTGGATGTCTCCAAACGCCGCTTTCTGGTGACCATGACTTCGGCGGTGGGCGGCGTCGCCGCCCTGGGCGCGACGGTCCCCTTCGTGCTGAGCATGAACCCCAGCGCCCGCGCCAAGGCGGCCGGCGCCCCGGTCGAAGTCGACTTGTCAAAGGTGGAGCCCGGCATGCTGCTGGCCGTGGAATGGCGAGGCCAACCGGTCTGGGTGGTGAATCGCACCCCGGAAATGCTCGAATTGCTGGGCAAGCATGATGACAAGCTGATGGACGCGGCCTCCGACAACCGCGGCCAACAACCCGAGTACTGCAAGAATCCGACGCGTTCGATCAAGCCCGAATACCTCATCGTGGTGGGCATCTGCACCCACCTGGGCTGCTCGCCCACCTTCCGCAAGGAAATCGGCGCCGCCGACCTCGGCGCGGACTGGGCGGGCGGCTGGTTCTGCCCATGCCACGGCTCCCGCTTCGACCTGGCCGGACGGGTTTTCAACGGTTCGCCCGCCCCCACCAATCTGGTCATTCCGCCGCACAAGTACCTGTCCGAGAGCAAGGTGCTGATCGGCGAGGACCAGGGCGCGGCCTGATTTCGAAGAGGGGACGACACACATGGAAAAACTTCTCAACTGGGTCGATGCGCGCTTCCCGCTCAGCGCCTCCTACAAGGCGCACCTGTCCGAGTATTTCGCGCCGAAAAACTTCAACTTCTGGTACTTCTTCGGCTCGCTGGCCCTGCTGGTGCTGGTCATCCAGATCGTCTCCGGCATCTTCCTGACCATGCACTACAAGCCGGATGCGGCCATGGCCTTCGCTTCCGTCGAGTACATCATGCGCGACGTGGACTACGGCTGGCTGGTGCGCTACATCCACTCCACCGGCGCCTCAATGTTCTTCGTGGTGGTCTACCTGCACATGTTTCGCGCCATGATCTACGGCTCCTACCGGCAGCCGCGCGAACTGATCTGGATCTTCGGCGTGATCATCTATCTGGTGCTGATGGCCGAGGCCTTCATGGGCTACCTGCTGCCCTGGGGGCAGATGTCCTACTGGGGCGCGCAGGTCATCATCAACCTGTTCGCCGCCGTGCCCTTCATCGGCGAGGACCTGTCCATCTGGATCCGCGGCGACTACGTGGTGGGCGACGCCACCCTCAACCGCTTCTTCGCCCTGCATGTCATCGCCCTGCCGCTGGTGCTACTGGGCCTGGTGGCGGCGCACCTGGTGGCCCTGCACGAGGTCGGCTCCAACAACCCGGACGGCGTCGAGATCAAGAAGCTCAAGGACGAGCACGGCAAGCCGCTCGACGGCATCCCCTTCCACCCCTACTACACGGTGAAGGACATCCTCGGCGTGGCGGTCTTCCTCATGGTGTTCGCGGCCATCGTCTTCTTCGCCCCGGAGATGGGCGGCTACTTCCTGGAGTACAACAACTTCATTCCCGCCGATCCGCTGAAGACCCCCGAGCACATCGCCCCGGTCTGGTACTTCACGCCCTACTACGCCATCCTGCGCGCGGTGCCGCCCATCCTCGGCTCGCAGTTCCCGGGCGTGGCGCTGATGGGGGTGGCGGTGCTGATCTTCTTCCTGCTGCCCTGGCTGGACAAATCCCCGGTGAAATCCATCCGCTACCGCGGCCCCAAGTTCAAGATCGCCCTGACCCTGTTCGTGATTGCCTTCATCGGCCTGGGCATCCTCGGCATCCTGCCCGCCACCGAACTGTACACCTGGATTTCCCGCGTGCTTTCCGTGGTGTACTTTGCCTTCTTCCTGCTGATGCCCTGGTACACGAAGAACGACACCGTCAAGCCGGTTCCGGAAAGGGTGACGAAATGAAAAAGCTGCTTTTCCTGTTCCTCGCCCTGCCCACCGCGGTCTGGGCCGCCGGCCCCGGCGTCCCTCTGGATCGCGCCCCAGTCAACCCGCGCGACCAGGAATCTTTGCAGCGCGGCGCCAGCGTGTTCGTCAACTACTGTTTGAACTGCCATGCCGCCAGCTATATGCGCTACAACCGCATGCAGGACTTCGGCCTCAGCGAAGCGCTGATCAAGGAAAACCTGCTGTTCGCCGCCGAAAAGCCGGGCGAGACCATGCAGGTGGCCATGCGCGCCAAGGATGCGAAGGAATGGTTCGGCGTCGCCCCGCCCGACCTGTCGGTGATCACCCGTTCACGCGGCGCCGATTGGGTCTATACCTATTTGCGCGGTTTCTACCGCGACAACAGCCGCCCCATGGGATGGAACAACAGGGTCTTCGATAACGTCGGCATGCCGCACGTCCTGCACGATCTGCAAGGCCAGATGGTTCCCGTCCATCGCGTCGAGAAGGGCGCCGACGGCGTCGAACACAAGGTGCTGGACCGGCTCGAACTGGCGCGGCCTGGCAGCATGACCCTGGCCGAATACGACGCCCTGGTCGGCGACCTGGTGAATTACCTGGCCTGGATGGGCGAACCCGCCAAGAGTCAGCGCATGCATCTCGGCGTGGTCGTCCTGCTGTTCCTCGGACTGTTCTACGTGGTCGCCTTCTATCTCAAGAAGGAATATTGGAAAGACGTGCACTAGGCACGGAGGTTGGACGTCAAATGATGATTCTCTATTCGGGGAGCGCCTGTCCCTTCAGCCAGCGCTGTCGCATCGTGCTGTACGAAAAGGGCATGGATTTCGACATCCGCGACATCGACCCGCAGGACAAGGCGGATGAAATCGCCGCCATGAACCCCTATGGCCGCGTCCCCATCCTGGTCGAACGCGACCTGACTCTGTACGAGTCCAACATCATCAACGAGTACATCGACGAACGTTTCCCGCATCCCCAGCTGATGCCGGCCGACCCCGTCATGCGCGCCCGCGCGCGCCTGTTTCTGCACAACTTCGAGAGCGACCTGTTCTCCCATCTGGGCGACATCGTGCGCGGCACGCCCAAGGCCGCCGAGAAGGCTCGCACCATCGTGCGCGACAACCTGACCCAGATCGCCCCCATCTTCGGCAAGCAGAAGTACATGCTGGGCGACGAATACTCCATGCTCGACGTCGCCATCGCCCCTCTGCTCTGGCGCCTCAACCATTACGGCATCCAGCTGCCCAAGCAGGCCACCCCGCTGCTGAAATACGCCGAGCGCCTGTTCGCCCGACCGGCCTTCATCGAGGCCCTGACGCCCGTCGAAAAGGCCATGCGCAAGTAAGGCCTCGTCCATGAGCGCGCTTTCCCAGCAACCCTACTTCCTGCGCGCGCTCTACGAGTGGTGTGTCGACAGCGGCCTGACCCCCTATCTGACCGTCAAGGTGGACAGCCGCACGCGCGTCCCGCAGGGCTACGTCAAGGACGGCCAGATCGTCCTCAACGTCGGCCCCAGCGCCGTGCGCAACCTGCAGATGGACAACGAGCGAGTGACCTTCTCCGCCCGCTTCGGCGGCATCTCGCATGTTATCGAGGTCCCCGTCGGCAATGTATTCGCCATCTACGCCAAGGAAACCGGCGAGGGCATGAGCTTCGAATTCCTGCCGCGCCCCGGCGACGCAACCGGAGAAGCGGAGACCGACACCACCCCATCCGCCAGCGCACAGGACGAGGCCGGGAACCCATCACCGCCCCAACCGCCCAAGGGCAAACCCCGTTTGCGCGTCGTCAAGTAGCATGCACCCAGCGGCGCCCGCGCCATCCGCCGGCATAGCTCAGTTGGTAGAGCAATCGCCTTGTAAGCGATAGGTCGTCTGTTCGAGTCAGACTGTCGGCACCATCAACACTTCCCAGGCCCCAACATCGGCGATCCCGCTTGAGTGGTGTTCGAAACCGCGACGGGCGGGGGTGTTGAGGAGATCAGTCATGCAGCATGCAGGCAGCCCTGCGTGGCTCAAGCTGCGCGCCCGGCCATCCCGCATCCAGCAACCGGGTTGGCGAGGCGCGTGCCGGCGAAGGTGATGGCGCGCGCGATCGGCGCGCGACATCCGGTTCAGTGCTCGCCCTTGGTCTTGCGCATGCCGGCGACGCGGTTGCCCTGCTTCTGCGGACCGCCCATCGGGAAGATGTCGTGCAGATAGCGGCTGTTGCCCTTGTCCGGCCCCCACAGGGTGCGGAAGTGCTTGACCATGTCGCGCACCTGGGCCTGCACGTTGTGGTCCTCGTAGTACGCGCGGATGAAATTGATCACCTGCCAGTGCTCGTCGGTGAGCACCAGGCCCTCGCGCTCGGCCTGGGCGCGGGCGAAATCCTCGCTCCATTCGTCCATGTTGAGGATGTAGCCCTCGGGGTCGGTGAGCACTTTGCGTCCGTCCACCATCAGGGACTTCGTATAGATGGCATAGGGATTGGTGCTTTCCCTGGCCTCTTCAAGAAAGATGCTTTTCGGGGTTTGCAGTTTGGGTTTGGCTGGCGTTTCCTTGTGCGACATGGTCATTCCGGGCTCCGGTTGCGAATGTGGGGACCCCCGGCGCGAGCGTCAGCCCGCCGCGCGGGAGAGCGGATGTAAAGGCCGCCGTGCGTGGCATCCGCCGCGCGAAGGAGTTGCGCGGAGAGGGGGAGGCGTGCGTTGCGGACGGGTCCATCCACGGCGGCGGCAAGGGCTCAGGCGGTGCGTTTGGCGCGCACGACCTGATAGGCGCGGAACAGGTAGCCGACGGGCGCGCTCCAGATGTGCACCAGGCGCGTGAAGGGGAAGAACAGGAACACCGACAGGCCGAGGAAGATGTGCAGCTTGTACACCATGTCGATATTGCGCAGCAGCTCCGGATTGGGCTGCAGGATGACGATGCTCTGCACATACTCGGTCAGGCGCAGCATCACCGTGAAGTCCTTCTGTTCGGCGTGGCCCATGGACCAGAAGATGGTGGCCATGCCGACACAGGCAGTGGCCACCAGCCAGCCCAGGATGTTGATGTCCATCCAGCGGCTGGCGGCGCGCACGCGCGGATTGAACAGGCGGCGCAGCCAGAGGATGGCGCCGCCGAGGATCACCATGAGGCCGAAAATGCCGCCGGCGAAGATGGCGATGGCCTGGTGGGCCGCGTCGGAAATGCCCAGGGCGAGGAACACCGAGTGCGGTGTGAGCAAACCGACCAGGTGGCCGAAGAAGATGCCGATGATGCCGATGTGGAAGACGTTGCTGGCGAAGCGCATGTAGCGCTTGGACAAGAGCTGGCTGGAATCGCTTTTCCACGTGTATTGCTCGTGGTCGAAGCGGATCCAGCTGCCGAGAACGAAGGTGGCCAGGGCGATGTAGGGATAAACCCCGAAGATGATTTGGTGCAGATCCATGATATTTGACTCCTTTCAGGCAGCGGCCTTGACCAGCAGGCTGCGTTGTTCGACCAGGCGGATCAGCGGCGCGTAGGGGCTCTTCGCTTCTTCCAGATTGCTGGCGAGCTGGTTGAGCACCTTGCTCCACTGGGAGAGGAACAGGCGACCTTCCTCGGCCTCGAGCTGACCGGCGAATTCCAGCATCAGGGGCAGGAAGTCGGGCAGTTCGTTGACGTGATCCGCGTCCGTGCTCCGGTCATTCGCCGCGCTTTCGCCGGCCACCAGTTGCAGCCCGTATGCCTTGTAGAACTCGGTCAGGTCGATGAGGGCGGGGCCCCGGTTCTTGTCATCGCCGAACAGATGGTGGGTGAGATGCAAGGCGTGCTCGGGCGTGAGATCGAAAGTCTGCACGTAGGCGGCCTGGGCCTCGGTGAGATCCTGCTCCGACAATTCCTTCATGAAGCGGTCCAGGACGATCCATTCCGTGGCCTCGAACCCCTGGCGCAGGCTGGCGCGCAGCTCGGGCAGGGCCTGCATCAGCTGCGCGTCCGGGTAATCGAGCAGTTTGGATAGCAGTGGGTAGAACATGGTCAATCTCCTTCAGATCAGCGCCCTCCCCCGAGGGGGAGGGGCGTGTCAGCGTTCGCCGGCCGCCGGCGCGGGATCCCGAGATTCCACCGTCTCCTTGCGCCGTTCCGGGAACAGGGAATTGGCGGAGATGCCGGGCGAGGAATCGTTGCCGAAGGTGAAGCCGTTCTGGCCCTGCTGGCCGTAGAAGTCTTCCAGGGTGACTTCCTGGTGGCCGGTGGGGATGACGAAGCGGTCCTCGTAGTTGGCGATAGCCAGGTAGCGGTACATCTCCAGCGCCATGTCCACGCTCATGCCGATCTCGTCTAGGGCGCGGGTGTCGGGCGTGCCCTCCACGTGCACCGAGCGCTGGTAGGCGCGCATGGCGATCATCCGCTTGAGGGCGGAGACGATGGGCGCTTCCTTGCCGGCAGTGAGCAGGTTGGCCAGGTACTTCACGGGCATGCGCAGGTTCTCCACCGGCGGAATGACGCTGCCCGGATCGGAGGACAGGGCGCCCTGGTCGATGTGCGATTGCACCGGCGACAGCGGCGGCACGTACCAGACCATGGGCAGGGTGCGGAACTCCGGGTGCATGGGGAAGGCGATCTTCCAGTCCACCGCCATCTTGTAGATGGGCGATTTCTGGGCGGCGCTGATCCAGTCCTCGGGAACGCCGTCGATGCGGGCCTGCTTGATGACCTCTGGATCATTCGGGTCCAGGAAGAGGTCGAGCTGGGCCTGGTAGAGGTCCTGCTCGTTGGGGGTGGACGCCAGCGCCTCGATCTTGTCGGCGTCGTACAGCATGATGCCGTTGTAGCGGATGCGGCCGACGCAGGATTCGGAACACACGGTCGGCATACCGGATTCGACGCGCGGATAACAGCCGATGCACTTCTCCGCCTTGCCGGACTCCCAGTTGTAGAACACCTTCTTGTAGGGGCAGGAACTGACGCACATGCGCCAGCCGCGGCACTTGTCCTGGTCCACCAGGACAATGCCGTCCTCCTCCCGCTTGTACAGCGAGCCGGACGGGCAGGCCGCGACGCAGGCCGGGTTGATGCAGTGGTTGCAGATGCGCGGCAGGTACATGTGGAAGGTGTTCTCGAACTGCTTGTAGATCGCCTTCTCCAGGTTGTGCATGTTGCGGTCGCGGGCCCGCTTCTCGAACTCGCCGGCCAGGTCGTCTTCCCAGTTCGGGCCCCAGGTGATCTTTTCCATCTTCTCGCCGGTGATCTGCGACACCGGCCGCGCGGTGGGGGCCGCCTCGGACAGCGGGGCGTTCTGCAGATGGGCGTAATCGAAGGTGAACGGCTCGTAGTAGTCGTCGATCTCCGGCATGTCCGGGTTGGCGAAGATGTTCAGCAGCCGGTCCAGCTTGGAGCCGGATTTCAGTTGCAGCTTGCCGTTTTTCAGCTCCCAGCCGCCGCGCCATACCTCCTGGTTTTCCCATTGCTTGGGATAGCCGATGCCGGGCTTCGATTCGACGTTGTTGAACCAGACGTATTCGACGCCCTTGCGGTTGGTCCAGACGTTCTTGCAGGTCACCGAACAGGTGTGGCAACCGATGCACTTGTCCAGGTTGAAGACGAAGGCGAATTGCGCTCGGACTTTCATGACTGACTCCTATCTCGTAGGGTGGGTTAGGGCAAAGCCCGTAACCCACCGTTTTCTGGCGGTGGGTTACGCCGCGTTGCGGCTAACCCACCCTACGACTCTACGACAGACTTGTTAACCACCGGCGCCCTCGGGTGCGAGCACCCAGCCTCATGGAGACCCGTACCTCTGAATCCCGGCGGTTAAACCCGGTAACCCCCCTCTCCCACCGGGATAGGGGCTGGGGGTGAGGGAGCAACGCATCCATGGCGAAGCGGCTTATGCCAGCGTTGTTCCCTCTCCCCGGCCCTCCCCCCAGGGGGGAGGGGGGAAAATCTCATTTCGGCCCCACCCCGACCGGATTGCGCTGCTGTTCCCGTTCCGGGGTCAGCGGCCGCTCCAGCCAGTCCACATCGCGGTCCTCGATCTTGCGCACCACCACGAATTCGTCGCGGTTGCTGCCCACCGGGCCGTAGTAGTTGAAGCTGTAGGCCAGTTGGGCGTAGCCGCCGATCATGTGGGTGGGCTTGACGACGATGCGGGTCACGGAGTTGAGGATGCCGCCGCGCTTGCCCGTGGTCGGCGAGCCCGGCACGTTCACGTTCTTCTCCTGGGCGTGGTACATCAGCGCCATGCCGCGCGGCACGCGCTGCGACACCACCGCCCGCGCGACGGTGGCGCCGTTGGCGTTGAGCGCCTCGACCCAGTCGTTGTCCTCGATGCCCACGCTTTTGGCGTCGTCCTCCGAGATCCAGAAGTAAGGGCCGCCGCGGAACAGGTTGAGCATGCGCAGGTTGTCCTGGTAGCTGGAGTGGATGCCCCACTTGGAGTGCGGCGTGATCCAGTTCAGCACAAGGTGCGGCTTGCTCTTCACGCTGTCCGGGATCTTCTTGTGGTCCTGCATATCCACGCTGGGGCGGAACACGCAGAAGCCCTCGCCGAAGTCGAGCATCCACTCGTGGTCCTGATAGAAGTGGGCGCGGCCGGTCAGGGTGCGGAACGGGATGTGTTCGTGGATGTTGGTATAGCCGGCGTTGTAGGACACGTGCTCCGACTCGATGCCGGACCAGGTCGGCGCGGTGATGATCTTGCGCGGCTGGGCGACGATGTCGCGGAAGGTGAACTTGTCCTCGTGGCGACCGGCATACAGGTGATGGTGGTCGATGCCGGTCTTCTTCGACAGGGCAGTCCAGGACTTGTGCGCCACCTCGCCGTTGGTCTCCGGCGCCATGCGCATCACCGCGTCACACGTGGCGATGTCCTCTTCCAGGCTGGGCATGCCGAAGGACACGCCCGGTTCCTTCACCGTGTAGTTGCACTTCTTGAGTTCCTCGTACTCCTGTTCGGTGTTCCAGTCGATGCCCTTGATGTTGTTGCCGAGCTTGACCATGAGCGGGCCGAGGGCGATGAACTTGTTGTAGGTGCTGCCGTAGTCGCGCTCCACCAGCTTGATCAGCGGCATGGTCTTGCCGGGGATGGGGTCGCAGTCGCCCTTCTTCCAGTCCTTGACCCGGCCCAGGGGCTGCGCCAGCTCGAACGGGGAGTCGTGCTGCATGGGCAGCGACACCACGTCTTTTTTCACGCCCAGGTGCTTGCCGGCGAGGCCGGAGAACTTCTTCGCCAGGGCCTTGAAGATCTGCCAGTCGGACTTGGACTCCCAGCCCGGAGACACCGCCTCGCCCAGGGGGTGGATGAAGGGGTGCATGTCCGTGGTGTTGAGGTCGTTCTTCTCGTACCAGGTGGCGGTGGGCAGGATGATGTCGGCGTAGGCGCCGGTGGAGTTGAGGCGGAAGTTGATGTCCACCATCAGGTCCAGTTTGCCGGTGGGGGCGTGCTCGTGCCACTTCACTTCCTTGCAGTCGTTGCCGGGGCCGCTCTCCTGCAGCACGCCGTTCTGCGCGCCCAGCAGGTGCTTGAGGAAGTATTCGTGGCCCTTGGCCGAGGTGCCGATCAGGTTGCCGCGCCAGACGATGAGGTTGCGCGGCCAGTTCACCGGGTTGTCCGGGTCGGCGTAGGCCATGTCCAGGGCGCCGGACTTCAACTGCTCGGCGACGTACTTCGCCACCCCGGCCTCGTCGGTCGCGCCCGCCTTGGCGGCCTCGACGCCGATCTCGATGGGGTTCTTGTTGAAGTGCGGGTTGGAGGGCAGCCAGCCCAGACGGGTGGACACCACGTTGTAGTCGGCCAGCGCATAGCCCTTGTTGCGTCCGCGGCCGGCCGGGGAGAGCAGGTGGTCCGGCTTCACCGTCTCGTAACGCCACTGGTCGGTGTGAAAATACCAGTACGAGGTCGAATTCTGGTGGCGCGGCGGACGGTACCAGTCCAGACCGAAGGCGATGGGCGCCCAGCCGGCCTGCGGCCGCAGCTTCTCCTGGCCGACGTAATGCGCCCAGCCGCCGCCGCTCTGGCCGACGCAGCCGCACAGGTGCAGCAGGTTCATGATCGAACGGTAGGACTGGTCGTGGTGGTACCAGTGGTTGATGGCCGCGCCCAGGATGACCATGGACTTGCCGTGGGTCTTGGCGGCGTTGTCGGCGAACTCGCGTCCGGTGCGGGCCAGGTCGGCGCGCTTGACGCCGGTGATCTTCTCCGCCCAGGCCGGGGTGTAGGCCACGTCGGCGTCGTCGTAGGAGGCGGCCACATGGTCGCCGCCCAGGCCGCGATCGACGCCGTACTGCGCCACCAGCAGGTCGAACACCGAGGTCACCAGGACTTCACTGCCGTCCACCAGCCTGACGCGGCGCGCGGGCACATGGCGCCAGAGCAGGTCGGGCTCGCCCGGCGTGAAGTGGGGGAAGCCCACGGACACCACCTCGGTGCCGGCCTTTCCCTGGCAGGAGAGTTCCAGCCGGGTGTCGGCGTTGGCCGACTTCTCCAGCAGGTTCCACTTGCCCTCCTCGCCCCAGCGGAAGCCGATGGAGCCGTTGGGGGCGACGAACCGGCCGGAGAGCTCATCGAAGGCGATGGTCTTCCATTCCGGATTGTTGGCCTCGTTCAGGTTGTTGGCGAAGTCGGAAGCGCGCAGGTTGCGGTCGCTGACATAGCCGTTCTCGTGGCTACGCAGCATCACCTGCATGGGCAGGTCGGTGTACTTGCGCGCGTACTCCTGGAAGTAGGGCACCTGCTTCTCGACGTAGAACTCCTTCAGCGCCACGTGGCCCATGGCCATGAAAGCGGCGGAGTCAGTGCCCTGCTTCACCGGCATCCACAGGTCGGCGAACTTCACGTACTCGGCATAGTCCGGCGCCATGGAGACGATCTTGGTGCCCTTGTAGCGGGTCTCGATGGCGAAGTGGGCGTCCGGGGTGCGCGTCATCGGCAGGTTGGCGCCGGTGATGATCAGGTAGGTCGAGTTGTACCAGTCGGCCGCTTCCGGCACGTCGGTCTGCTCGCCCCAGGTCTGCGGGCTGGCGATGGGCAGGTCGCAGTACCAGTCGTAGAAGGAGCCGCAGGCGGCGCCGATCAGCGACAGGTAACGCGAGCCGGCGGCGTAGGAGATCATCGACATGGCGGGGATGGGGGAGAAGCCGTAGATGCGGTCCGGGCCCCATTTGTCGATGGTATGCACGTTGGCGGCGGCGACGATCTCCAGCACCTCGTCCCAGGAGGTGCGCACGAAGCCGCCCAGACCGCGCACCTTGACGTACTTGTCGCGCTTGCTGGCGTCCGCCTGGATGGCGCGCCAGGCTTCGACCGGATCCTTGCCGCTCTTCTTCTCCGCGCGGTAGAGGTCGAGCAGGCGGCCGCGAATCATCGGGTGCTTGATCCGGTGCGGGCTGTACAGATACCAGGAGAACGAGGCGCCGCGCTGGCAGCCGCGCGGCTCATGGTTGGGCATGTCCTCGCGGGTGCGCGGATAGTCGGTCTGCTGCATCTCGAAGGAGACCAGGCCGTTCTTCACGAAGATCTTCCAGGAACAGCCGCCGGTGCAGTTCACGCCGTGGGTGGAGCGCACCACCTTGTCGTGACGCCATCTATTGCGATAGGCGTCCTCCCACTTACGGTCCTCGATGGTCATCACGCCGTGCTTGCCGGAAAAGGGCTCGCGCGGGTGGGTGAAGTAGGTCAGGCGGTCGAGAAAGTGACTCATTGTTTGCTCCTTACTAATCGTGAGGCGTTAGGCGTTAGGCGTGAGGCGGGATGGGCGTGCGGTCTTCTACCTCACGCCTCAACCCTCACGCCTCACGGATTACGGATCTCCGCGCCCTTGCGCAGGTAGAACCACCAGTTGAGGATCAGGCAGGCGGCGTAGAAGGCGGCGAAGCCGTACATGGCCATCTCCGGGGTGCCGGCCTTGATCTGGCCCTTGATCACCTCGGGGGCGATGAAGGCGCCGTATGCGCCGATGGCCGAGGTCCAGCCCAGCACCGGGCCGGCCTGCACGCGGTCGAAGATCACGCCCACGGTGCGGAAGGTGGAGGCGTTGCCTATGCCCGAGGCCGCGAAGATCACCACGAACAGCACCAGGAAGATCATGAAATACTCTTCGGGCGTGGCGGACTGGTAGGCCAGCATCATCACGTAGCCGACCGCGACCGAGCACACCACCATCACCACCGAGATGATCTGCGTCAGGATCGCGCCGCCGGTGCGGTCGGCGATCCAGCCGCCGACCGGGCGGATCAGCGCGCCCACGAAGGGGCCGATCCAGGCATAGGTCAGCGCCGAGGGGGCGTTGGGGTTCTTGACGTGGGTCCAGGTCTGGGTGGCGGCGTCAAAGATGTGGCTGTCGCCGAAGATCACCTTGATGGACAGGGGCAGGGCCATGGAGAAGCCGATGAACGAGCCGAAGGTGACGATGTACAGCGCGGTCATGGACCAGGTGTGCTTGTTCTTGAAGATGTCGAACTGCTTGGCGATGTTGCCCTTCATCTCGCCGAAGGCGGCGAGCTTCATCACCAGCAGGGTGAGCAGGACGATCAGCGGCAGGGCCACCCACATGTTCAGCATCCCCAGGCCGGTGGGCGCGGGCAGGTAGAGGTACAGGCCGATGCCGGCGGCCAGGAAACCGAGGCCGTAGAGCCAGAGCACCTTGACGAAGGCGAAGAGCGTGCCGCCGATGTTGGGCGAGATCGGCAGCAGGTTGTTCATGCCGAAGAAGCCCAGGAAGGCCAGGGGCACAAGGAACACCAGCCAGATGAAGCCGGCGTTCTGGATCCAGGTGTCGGTGCCGGCAGGGATCTTGCCGAAGATCCAGCCCGAGTCCTTGGCCAGGGTCATGGGGTCGCCGCCGAAGGCGCCGAACAGGCCCACGGTCATCACCAGGGGGATGACGATCTGCATGGTGGTGACGCCGAAGTTGCCGAGGCCGGCATTCAGCCCCAGCGCGGTGCCCTGCAGGCGCTTCGGGTAGAAGGTGCTGATGTTGGACATCGAGCAGGCAAAGTTGCCGCCGCCGATGCCGGACAGGAAGGCCAGCACCTGGAAGGTGAACAGCGGCGTGTCCTTGTCCTGCAGCGCGATGCCGGTGCCGATGGCCGGGATCATCAGCAGCGCCGTGGTGAAGAACACGCCGTTGCGCCCGCCCGTCAGGCGGATGAAGAAGGAAGCGGGGATGCGCAGGGTGGCGCCGGAGAGGCCGGCAATGGCGGTGAGGGTAAAGAGTTGCTCCTGGGTGAAGGGGAAGCCCAGGTTGCCCATCTGCACGGTGATGATGCCCCACATCAACCAGACGGCGAAGCCCATCAACAGGCTCGGGATCGAGATCCAGAGGTTGCGGTTGGCGATGCGCTTGCCGGTGGATTCCCAGAACTTCTGGTCCTCCACATCCCAGTCCTTGATGTTTGTACTCATCGTCGATCTCCGTAGCGTGGGTTGATTGTTGGAGCGGGGTTATTCCAGGCTGTCGGCCTGGGCCTGCTTGGGCTTCTTGCCCAGGTAATCGAGCTTGCGCACCTCGGTGGTGTACATCCAGATCAGGCTGACCCAGACCACGCCGTACATCAGCATGAAGGCGGAAGAGCGGATGCCGGTGAGGTCGACCAGGGCGCCGAACATGATGGGCAGCAGGAAGCCGCCGAGGCCGCCAACCAGGCCGACGATGCCCGACACCGTACCGATGTTGTGCGGGTATTCGTCGGAGATGTACTTGAACACGCTGGCCTTGCCGAAGGCGAATGCGACGCCGACGGTGAACAGCAGCGCCGTGAACAGCTCCGGCGACAGGGCGATGTTCCAGGTCTGCGGGCCGGTCACGGTCTGCACGGTGAACTCGGTCCGCGGATAGGACATGATGAACAGGCAGATCCAGGACACCCACAGCACCCACCAGGTGACGCGGTGCGCGCCCCACTTGTCCGACATCCAGCCGCCCACCGCGCGCAGGATGCCGCCCGGCAGCGAAAACGCGGTGGCCAGCAGCGCCGCCTTGGCCAGGTCGAACTCATACTCGGCCACGTAATAGCGCGTCATCCACAACGACAGCGCGACATAGCCGCCGAAGACGATGGAGTAATACTGGCAATACTTCCACACCGTCGGGTCCTTCAGCACCGCGAGCTGATCGCGCACGGTGACGTGCGACGGCACGCGGTGCGCCGGATCGTCGTAGCTGAACAGCCAGAACAGGATGGCGGTGACCAGCATGGCGGCGGCGTACACCTGCGGCACCATGGTCCAGCCGTAGGCAATGACGATGGCCGGCGCCACCAGCTTGGTGACCGCCGCGCCGACGTTGCCGACGCCGAACACGCCCATGGCCATGCCCTGGCGTTCCCTTTCGAACCAGCGCGCGCAATAAGAGATGCCCACCGCGAAGGAGCCGCCGGCCAGGCCGACGAACAGGCCGATCACCAGGAAATGCCAGAACGCGGTGGCGGCGGACATCAGCCAGATCGGTCCGACGGTGGCCAGCATCAAGACGAAGAACACCACGCGACCGCCGAACTTGTCGGTGAGCATGCCCAGCGGCAGGCGGGTCAGCGAGCCGGTCAGCACCGGCGTGGCGATGAGGATGCCGAACTGGGTTTCGTTGAGGCCCAGTTGCTCCTTGATGGGAATGCCGATAACGGCGAACATCAACCAAACGGCGAAGCACACCGTGAAGGCCAGGGTGCTCATCACGAGCACCGAGAGCTGTTTCTGGGCATGTGGCGTCATGACTTTCCCCCACAAAAAAACTTCGATATCCGAAAATCCGTATGACGCAGTGTAGGGAGCGAAAAAAATCGCCGCCAGGGGGTATGCGGTGGTGCACCTGGCCCGGATTACCCACAAAGTGGTACGGGGATATGGGCTTATCCCATTGTTTTTCTTGCATTGATTTCGCAGCTCCGAGGGATGGCGGCGGGCATGGAATCTTTGTGGGTATTTCCTCGCCGCCGGACTGGGCATAAAAAGGAGTACATCCGCTTCCGGCCCCCACCTCGCCCGCCATGTCCTTCCCACGCCGACTGCCCAAGCTGAACTGGAATGCGCTGCAGAATTCCCTGCTGCTGCGCTTGGGCGGCGCCATCGCCGCCATCGCCCTGCTGGCGGTGCTGGGCATGGCGGTGTCCGCTCTGGTCGCGGAATCCACGCAGGGCAGCGGCGAGGCCATCAACAAGGCGGGCAGCCTGCGCATGCAGAGCTGGCACATGGCGGGCCTCTATCTCGCCGGCCCCCTGCCGGAGCAGGACGCGGTGCGCCAACGCATGGCGGAAAGCCTGCGCCGTTTCGAGGCCACGCTGCAAAGCGAGGCCATCCTGGCCATGCTGCCGCGCGACGGGGATACCGACCTGGCCGCCACCTACCGCGCGGTATGGGATGAATGGCGGCAACGCATCCAGCCACGTTTCGCGGCCATGGCGAGCGGGACCGCAATGGTGCCGGATGCGGCGGCGCGCATCGTCCTGCTCGATGAGATGGGGCGCTTCGTCGACCACATCAACCGCCTGGTACAGCAGATGGAGGACACCACCGAGGCGAAGATCCTGGTCATGCGCGTGGTGCTGGGCGCCGCCCTGCTCCTCACCGTGCTGGTGGTGCTGCTGACGGTGCAACTCATCCACAACCACCTGGTGCAGCCGCTGCGCGGCCTGCAGGCGCTCGCCGACAGCGTCGGCGCCGGCGACCTGTCGGCGCGCACGCCGCATACCGGCGACGACGAACTCGGCCTGGTGGGGCGCGCCTTCAACCACATGACCGGCGACCTGTCGCGCATGTACGAGAACCTGGAGGAGCGCGTGCGCCAGAAGACCGCCGAGCTCACGCGCAGCAACCAGTCGCTCGAACTGCTCTACCACTCCATCGCCCGGCTGCATGGCGAACCGCCGGGCAAGGCGGTCTATCTGGCGGTCCTGCGCGACATCGAGCAACTGCTCGGTCTCGGGCCGGGCATCATCTGCCTGGGCGAATTCGGCGCCGGCGCCGGCAAAGGCGTCGCCGTCGCCACCACCATGCGCCCCGGCGACGCCAGCCCGTGCGACCACGCCGCCTGCCTGTGGTGTCACGGCGCCGACCAGACCCGCATCAGCATGGCCAGCGACTTCCATCGCCGTCTCACCCTGCCGCTGGCCGATGCCGAACACCAGTACGGCGTGCTCATCCTGGACATTCCCGACGGCCGCCAACTGGAGGCCTGGCAGGTGCAACTGCTGGAGGCCCTGTCCCGCCACATCGGCGTCGCCATCGGCGCCGAGCGGCGCGGCGAGCAGAACCGGCGCGTCGCCCTGCTGGAGGAGCGCGCGGTCATCGCGCGCGAACTGCACGACTCCCTGGCGCAGTCGCTGGCCTACATGAAGATCCAGGTCAGCCGTCTGCAGAACGCCCTGAAGGCGGAGGACCAGCGCGCGCAGGCCGACAGGATCCTGCTGGAACTGCGCGAGGGCCTGAGCGGCGCCTACCGCCAGTTGCGCGAGCTGCTCACCACCTTCCGCCTGAAGATGGACGGCCAGAACCTAGCCAGCGCCCTGCGCCAGACGGTGGACGAATTCGCCGAGCGCGGCGAACTGGAGATCGACCTCGACATCGCCCTGGGGGGCTGCGCGCTGACGCCCAACGAGGAAATCCACGTGCTGCACGTGGTGCGCGAAGCCCTCTCCAATGTGCTCAACCACGCCCGCGCCAGGCGGGCCGCGGTGCGCATCGCCTGCCTGGCGGAGGGCGAGGTGGAGGTGGCGGTGGAGGATGACGGGGTCGGCATCGCCAAAAGCGCCGATCTGCACCACTATGGCATGACCATCATGGAAGAGCGCACGCGCACCCTTTCCGGCAGCATCGCCTTCACGCGATCCGCCGCCGGCGGCGCCCGCGTCGCCCTGATGTTCCGTCCGGCCAGCCGGCGCGGCGGCATGGCCGAGACCAGGATTGCGAGGAGAAGCTGAGATGACTGCGGACACCCCCCAGACCCTGCTGGTCATCGACGACCATCCCCTGTTCCGCAAGGCGGTCCTGCAACTGGTGGACATGGCCGGAGATTTCGTCGTCGCCGGCGAGGCATCCTCCGGCGCCGAAGGTCTGGAACTCGCGCGCAGCCTGCGGCCCGACATGATCCTGCTCGATCTCAACATGCAGCCCATGGGCGGCATCGAGGTGCTCAAGGCGATCAAGGCCATGGGCCTGGACAGCCGCGTGGTCATGCTCACCGTCTCGGACGAGGCCGGCGACCTGGTGGCCGCCCTGCGCGCCGGGGCGGACGGCTACCTGCTGAAGGAAATGGAGCCGGAGGATCTGCTGCTCAAGCTGAAGGAAGCC
The DNA here is from genome assembly GCA_037442845.1 of Hydrogenophilales bacterium. Classification (GTDB taxonomy): domain Bacteria; phylum Pseudomonadota; class Gammaproteobacteria; order Burkholderiales; family Thiobacillaceae; genus PFJX01. Next base: position 20,772 of record JBBIPL010000027.1, read on the forward strand.
GCCGCCGGCCAGATCACCCTCGCCGAGCGCCTGACGCGCAAGCTCGCGCATTCGCTGCGCGAAGAGAACAAGCCCAAGGATCTGGAGCAGGCCGGTCTCACCGAGCAGGAGCGGCGCATCCTCGAACAGATCGCGCAGGGCCGCAGCAACAAGGTGATCGCGCGCGAGCTGGGCATCGCCGAGGGCACCGTCAAGGTGCACGTCAAGCACCTGCTGCGCAAGCTCAACCTGCGCTCGCGCGTGGAGGCGGCGGTGTGGGCGGTGGATCGTCGGCGCGGCGAATAGGCGTCTCACCCCCGGCGGCCGCGCCCGCCTCCGCTTCCCGCCAGCCGCCGCCCAGCGCCTTGAACCTAACTTTCATGGCACTGTGCGCCACCCCTGATGATGAAATGTTCCACGCCTTAGTTTCACGGTTATCCACAAGGTAACCAATTGATCTATAAGCGTAATGTGCCATTTTTCGAAAGTTATTTCACGTTAAAAACCTCAGTTCCAAGGAGCGGTCAACTGAGGTTTTTAGGATCATAACTCCGCGAGCACGACCCATTCCTCAGATCGCCATCGGCCGCTCGGCGCCGAGCGCGCTCCAGCCGCGCGCCAGACGATAGAGCACCCAGATGCCGACGCCGAGCAGAAGCACGATGGCCGCCGGGATGCCGATGAGAGTGAGGGCGAGCAGGACCGCCACCAGCATCCAGACGAGGGCATACCAGAAGGTCCGCATCTGCCAGCGGAAATGCGAGTCCAGCCAGGTTTCCCGCACTTCCCCGCGGTTCATGAAATTCAGCGCCACGGCGATGATGGACGGCCATCCGGACAGGAAGGCGGTGACGATGAAGGCGGCGCTGACCAGACCGGTCAGGGCGCTGAAGGCGTGCAGGGCGTACATCACGTGGGTCAGCTTGATCATGCCGGGCTTGGGCGCCAGGGTCGCGCGGATCAGGGGATCGTCGGGCATGAACCTTCTCCTGTGGATGACACCACCATCTTAGAGCCAATTCCAGCTGGAATCAGGCCGCCTCGACGCGGATTTCCGTACCCTCGCATTCCACCCATTGTCCGACGCGAATCTTCGCGGTCTTGCCGCTTTCCCCGGCCGGCCGTCGACGCGCACCCGCCCGGAGGCCGCCAGGGCCTTGCCCTGGCCGCCGCTGTCGGCGAGGCCGACCAGTTTCAGCAGATCGCAGAGCGCGACGTGGTCGCCCCGCAATCGGCGCCAGTCGCATCCCTTTGCCACAGCTCCGGTTCGTCATCGACGCAGAGTCCCTTGCCGAAGGCGAGCCCTGCATCTGCGAACAGGGCAAAGGCGAGCAGGCGGACCATCATGCGCTCATCGGTCTCGGAAGGATGCCGCGCCATGGTGAGGCTGTAGGCCGCGTAATGCTCGCGGTCCATGTCGGCGACCTCGAGTTCGGCCTTGAAGATGGTCGCCTTGAGCGCCATGCGTCGCGGCCCGGCTAGT
>JBBIPL010000028.1:0-22133 GCA_037442845.1 Hydrogenophilales bacterium
CCTGGAGACGGCCAGCCGCGGCCGCGCCCGCTTCGACGACGCCGGCGGCCGTCCCGCGCAGCGTCCGCACCTGCGCGGCGGCCGCGCCCTGCTGGCCCTGGCGGCCTGCGCAGTGCCGCTGCTGGGCGGCTTCCTGCTGCCCGCCGGACTGCTGCTATCCATGGCCCTGAGCGAGGGCGACGCGCAGTTCGGCGTCAAGTATCTGGACCTGGCCGCCAACAGCCTGAGCCTGGCGGCCAGCGCCAGCCTGCTCGCGGTCGTCGTCGCCCTGCTGCTGGCCTATGCCGGGCGCACCAAGCCTGGACGCCTGATGGCGGCCGTCAAGCGCCTCGCCTCGCTGGGCTACGCGGTGCCCGGCACCGTCATCGCCGTCGGCGCGCTCATCCCCCTTACCGCCCTGGACCATGCCCTCATCGCCTGGGCGCGCGAGCACTGGGGCATGAACCTGGGCCTGGTCATCACCGGCAGCGCCCTGGCCCTGGTGTTCGCCTATCTCGCCCGCTTCCTGGCGGTGGCGCTGAACGCCGTCGAATCCAGCCTGGCGCGCATCCGCCCTAGCCTGGACGAGGCGGCGCGCAGCCTGGGCGCCGGCCGCGCCGGCCTGCTGGCGCGGGTGCACGTGCCGCTGCTCTCCGGCGGGCTGATCTCCGGCCTGCTCCTGGTGTTCGTCGACGTGATGAAGGAACTGCCGGCGACCATCGTCCTGCGCCCGTTCAATTTCGAAACCCTGGCCACCCAGGTCTACATCCTCGCCGCCGACGAACGCCTCGCCGAGGCGGCCACGCCCTCCCTCATCATCGTCGCCGTCGGCCTCATTCCCGTGCTCATGCTGTCGCGCACCATGCGGCGCCCTTAGGGGCTTCTCCGCCTGCTGCCCGTAGAGCGGCGGCGGCGCCACGTGCAATTGCGCGAGAGCCACATGCGGCAGCCTGCGATCCGCGCGCCATGGGCGGCGGCATGGTTCTGCGCGGCCTGCGCAAGGACGACGCGACGATCCCCGTGGAGGTGGGCCTGGGTACTTCGTCGAGGAGGGGAGAACCTGCGCCCAGGCCGCCGTCATGGACGCAGCGGCAGGGGCTGAGCGTGGGAGGGGCGTTGCCCCTCGGGTGGCGCTTACTTCCAGCCGGCGCGGTCGATGATGCGCTGCGCCTTGGGGGTGTACTTGGCCAGGGTGCCGGCAGCCAGCTTGTCCACCTTGAACTTGCCCATGGCTGCGAGTTGGGGGTTGGCCAGCTCGACGCTGTCCACCACCGGCCACTCGTTGTTGCCGTTGGCGAAATAGGCCTGGGCTTCGTCCGAGGCCAGGTATTCCAGGAACTTCACGGCCGCCGCCTTGTTGGGCGCGTGCTTCAGCATGCCGCCGCCGGAAATGTTGACGTGGGTGCCCTTGCCCTTTTGGTCCGGGAAGACGAGGCCCACCTTCTTCACCACCTCCTGGTCGGCCGGTTTGTCCGAAGCCATCAGGCGGGCATAGTAGTAGTGGTTGCTGATCGCCACGTCGCATTCGCCCGCGGCTACCGCGCGGATCTGGTCGGTATCGCCGCCCTTGGGGGCGCGCGCAAGGTTGGCGACGATGCCGCGCGCCCAGTCGAGGGCGTTCTCTTCGCCAGTGTTGTAGACCATCGCGGCCATCAAGGTGCGGTTGTAGACGTGGCCGCCGCTGCGCACGCACAGCTTGCCTTTTATTTTCGGGCTGGCCAGATCGGCGTAGTTTTGCACCTCGGCAGGATTGATCTTGTCCTTGTTGTAGGCGATGACGCGGGCCCGGTAGGAATAACCGAACCAGTTGCCATCGGCATCGCGGAACTGGGGCGGGATGCGGGATTCGAGGGTTTTGGAGCGCACCGGGGCGAACAGCCCGGCATCGTCGGCGCTTTGCAGGCGGGCGGCGTCCACGGTGAGGAAGACGTCGGCCGGGCTGGCCGCGCCTTCGCGGCGGATGCGCTCGAACAGCTCGTCCTCCTTGCCCTCGATGCGGTTGACCTTGATGCCGGTGGCCTTGGTGAAGTTGGCGTACAGGGCGTCGTCGGTTTGGTAGTGGCGCGCGGTATAAAGATTAAGCACGTTTTCCTGAGCGAGGGCGGGTTGCACCGTGCTGATGAGCAGGGCGCCGGCGAGGGCAAACAGTGAGCTACGGTTCATGACGGTTTCCTGAGTTGGGTTGATTGAACAGGTCGCGCACAGCGACATGCCATGATAAACACAAATAGGAATGGTTATCAACACATATGAGAACAATTCCCAGGTAATGCGGCCCTGTGCGGCGCGCGATCGTCCGGAACAGGGCGGAGGCGCTCAGTCGCCGCCGAGGCGAAAGCGCATGAGGGTGTTGAGGCGACCTTCGAACCAGGCGTCGTAACCGACCTCGGCCGCGCCGATGTCGACGTTGAAGCCCGGCTGCGAGCCTGGCGTCACGTCCAGGAAGCGCAAGCCGGGGTGTTCGATGCGCACCCGCATGCTGACCCGCATGGGATAGAAACCGTCGAGAAACTGCCGCATGTAGGGGCCGTTGGCCAGGCTGTAGATGCCGTTCCCGTCATTCGTCAGCGCCAGGGTCTCGCCGCGGATGCAGATCAGCGCGTCGCGCGCGATCTGTTCCATCTGCACCGTGTTTTCGTGCACCCAGGCCCTGCCGATGTTCTCGCTTTGCACGATATTGAGGGCGCGGATGCGATCGGGCCGGTAGACGATCTGCAGGCTGGCCACCGCGTCCAGGTGGTGATGACATTGTTCCAGGCCGACCCAGCCGTTGCTCAGGCTGTCGCGGGTGATGAGGATCCTGTTGTGGTGGTGGTGCGCCGGTCTGGCCGGCGGGCTGGCGAGAAAGCGCAGAGCCCCCTCGTTGACGTCGGCGACGCTCTTGAAGAAGAGTTCCTCTTCCGTGGGGCTTGCCCAGGCGGGCGCGGCCGCGAGGCACAGCAGAACCGTGAAAGCGGGCTTATTCGACCGGCAGCACACGGCGCGCGCCGTTGAAGCGGGAAGCCCAGTACTTCTGGTCCATGCGCGAGACGGTCACGGCCTTGCGGCGGGTGCTGCTGGCATGCACGAATTCGCCGTTGCCCTTGTAGATGCCGACATGGGAATTGGGCTGGCGGCGGGTGTTGAAGAACACCAGATCGCCGGGTTTGAGATCGGATTTCGCCACCGGCTCGCCCAGCCTGCTCATGTCGCGCGCGCTGCGCGGCAGGGTCAGGTCGGCGGTTTCCTTGTACACGTGCTTGACGAAACCGCTGCAATCCACGCCCTGATCGGGATTGCTGCCGCCGAACTTGTAGGGTGTGCCCAGCATGCTGAGGGCCTTGAGGATGGGCCGGGCGGTGACCTTGATGTCCTCGACCAGACCGGGCTCGGCTTCGGTTTCCGTCGCGCCGGCGCTAGGCAGGACGATCAGCGCCAGCAGCAGGAGGCCAAGCGTGGACAAACGTTTCGGCAGGGAAGACATGCGCGGCTTGTCGAAAAATTTGACACAAAAAGTGCGGCGATTAAGCCATCAAACCGGGAAGCTTGTCTACTATGGTAGTGTGACTGTTGACAACCAACATGAAGGAGATATTCCATGTCCATGGAAAATAAACAAGAAGTTGCCGAAGCCATTCGTGCGTCCGCAGGCGATGACGCGCAATTGCGGGAAAAAGTGCGCGCCCTGGTGATGAAGGCGCTGGTCGATCGCCAGGCCGATCCGGCCGCCATCCGCGAGATCATGCGCGACACCCTAGAAGGCGTCGGGGATGGCCTCATGGCGCGCGGCAACCGGGCCAGCGGCGCCCTGCGCGAGGCGGTGGTGGGCATGGACGAGGCGGTGGGACGCTCGGTGTACGCCATGCAGATGGCGATGGAGGAGGCCTGGGGCATGGGCCAGAACTTCGCCGCCACCGACCTGAAGGCGACCATCGACACCTTCAAGAGCCTGGAAGGCGATCTCCTGGCCGCCCTCAAGGAGGCATCCGGCAAAACCCAGGGCTGGCTGCGGGGCGAGTACGCCGATCTCGCCGCCCATCTGGCGCGCACCGGCACCGATACCGGCAGCCAGGTGCTGGAGGTGATGCAAAAGCTGAACAGCCGCATGGCGGGAGTGATGGCCGGCTCCGGCGCGGAAACCATGGCCACCGCCTCGGAAGCGCGGCAGCGCCTGACCGCCGTCGCCTCCGGCATCCTGCGGGGTCTCGCCGACGCCCTCGATTCCAAGCGCTGACCGCGCCCCCCGATGCTGCGCGAAACCCTGTCCATGGTGCGGGATCTGTCGCGCCTGCACGAGATCGCGTCGGTTCTGATCCGCTATGGCTGGGGGGACATGGTCCGCCTGCTGGGGGTGTCCCACCTGCTGGAGCGGGCCGGGCGCCTGCTGCACTGGCAGACCTCCAACGAAATCACCCGGCTCGACTTGCCGGTGCGCATCCGCATGGCCCTCACCGACCTGGGGCCGACCTTCGTCAAGCTCGGGCAAATCCTCGCCACCCGCGTCGATGTGTTCCCGCCGGCCTGGATCAGGGAGTTCGAACAACTGCACAGCCACGTGCCGCCGGTCCCGTTCGAGCTGCTGCGGCCGGAACTGGAGCGGGTCTGGGGCGGCAAGGTGGAGGACGTGCTCGGCGACTTCCAGGCCGAGCCTTTCGCCGCCGCTTCCATCGCGCAGGTGCACCGGGCGCGGCTGCCGGACGGCACGCCGGTGGTGGTGAAGATCCGGCGTCCCGACATCCTGCCGAAGATCGAGGCCGACCTGCGCATCCTCAATCACCTGGCCAGACTGATGGAACTGCAGATGCCGGATCTGCGCCGCTACCGGCCGGCGCAGATCGTCGGCCAGTTGAAGCGCTCGCTGCTGCGCGAATTCGACCTGGTCAAGGAAGCGCGCAACCTGGAGTCCTTCGCCGAGCGCTTCAGCCAGGACGACAGCGTGCGCGTGCCGCGCGTGTACTGGCAATACTGCGGCGAGACGGTCAACGTGCAGGAGGAGTTGATCGGCATTCCCGGCACCGACATCGAGCGCGCCCGCGCCGAGGGCCATGACCTCGGCCTGCTGGCGGCGCGCGGCGCCGACGCGGTGTTGCGCATGATCCTCATCGACGGCTATTTCCACGCCGATCCGCATCCGGGCAACGTCGTCTACCTGCCCGGCAACCGCCTGGGCCTGCTCGATTTCGGCATGGTCGGGCGCATCACCGACAGCCGCCGCGAACAGCTCATCGATTTCCTGGAAGCCCTCATCAAGAAGGACGAGGCCGGCATGCTCAACGTGCTGGTGCAGTGGTCGGGCGACGCCGAGATCGACGAGGATCACCTGGCCTACGACATTTCGGAGATGGTGTTCGGCTACGACAACCTGACCCTCAAGGACATCCGCGTCGGCGCGCTGCTCAACGAGGTCACCACGGTCATGCGCGACAACCATCTGTCGCTGCCGCCGGACCTCACCCTGTTGTTCAAGGCGCTCATCACCCTGGAAGGGCTGGGCTACCAGCTCAACCCGGATTTCCACATGGTCGACCACCTGACGCCCTTCGTGCGGCGGGTCATGGAAGCGCGCTATGCGCCGCAGGCCCTGGCGCGGCGCGCCCGCCACGGCCTGCGCGAGATCGCCGAAATCCTCATCGGCCTGCCGCGCGACGTCGCCCGCCTGTTCCGCATGGCCCGCCGCGGGCGCCTGCGCATCGATCTGGATCTCAAGCGGCTCGACCATTTCGGCCTGCAGCTCGACCACGCCGCCAACCGGCTGACCATGGGGGTGTTGACCGCCTCGCTGGTGGTGGGCTCCAGCATCATCATGACCGTCGAGGGTGGTCCCGAGCTGTTCGGCCTGCCCCTGTTCGGGCTGCTCGGCTTCGTCGTCGCCTTCTTTAACAGCCTCTGGATCCTCTATTCCATCTGGCGCTCGGGGCGGAATTGACCGGACCCGCCCTGAGATCATGAAGATTCGGGCCGCTCCCCGGATATTTGGTTACAATTTTTTCTTTCTGGGGTGACCGAAGTTTTCCAATGACTTTTTCCGCAGCCATGCACCGCGCCCGCGCCCGCCGGGCGCCGTCCGGGCAAGCCTTCCAGGGGGCGGAGGAAAACCGCTGGCCGCCCGCGAACCCGCAAGCAACTCCCTCAAGGAAGGAAACCGAGCATCATGGAACGCATCTACAACTTTAGCGCCGGCCCGGCGGTATTGCCCCGTGAAGTCCTCGAACAGGCCCGCGACGAGCTGGTCAACTGGCAGGGCTGCGGCATGTCGGTCATGGAAATGTCGCACCGCGGCAAGGAATACATGGGCATCCAGGCCCAGGCCGAGGCCGACCTGCGCGAGTTGATGGGCATCCCCGCCAACTACAAGGTGTTGTTCGTGCAGGGCGGCGCCTCCAGCCAGTTCGCCATGGTTCCCATGAACCTGCTGCGCGGCAAGGCTTCCGCCGATTACCTGAACACCGGCGAGTGGTCGAAGAAGGCCATCAAGGAAGCCAGGAAGTATGGCGCCGTGAACGTGGTGGCGAGTTCCGAAGACAAGAATTTCTCCTACGCGCCCAGCCAGGACGCCTGGAAGCTGGACCCCAACGCGGCCTACGTGCACTACACCCCGAATGAAACCATCGGCGGCGTGGAAATCTTCTGGACGCCCCAGACCGGCGACGTGCCTTTGGTGGCGGACATGTCCTCCACCATCCTGTCGCGGCCCATGGATGTCTCCAAATATGGCGTCATCTACGCCGGCGCGCAGAAGAACATAGGCCCGGCCGGCGTCACCGTGGTCATCGTGCGCGAGGATCTGATCGGCCAGACCGTGGCCGGCACGCCGACCATGTTCGACTACAAGACCCACGCGGACAACGAATCCATGTACAACACGCCGCCCACCTACGGCATCTACATCGCCGGCCTGGTGTTCAAGCTGCTGAAGGCCAAGGGCGGCCTCGCGGCCATGGAAAAGACCAACCGCCAGAAGGCCGCGTTGCTCTACGACTACCTGGATTCCACCGGCTTCTACAACTCGCCGGTAGCGAAGGAGAACCGCTCCCTCATGAACGTGCCCTTCACCCTGCAGGATGCCGCCTTGGACGAGGACTTCCTCAAGGGCGCGAAGGCGCGCGGTCTGGCGCAGTTGAAGGGCCACCGTTCCGTCGGCGGCATGCGCGCCTCCATCTACAACGCCATGCCCGTCGAAGGCGTGCAGGCGCTGGTGGAGTACATGAAGGAGTTCGAGAAGGCGCGCGGCTGAGCAAGGCCCCGTCCGCGGCCGGCGCCCCGCGCCGGCCTGTCTTTGTTTCCGGAGAACACAGCATCATGGCCAAGGCCCAGAAAATCCTCACCCTGAACGCCATCTCCAGGCGCGGCCTCGCCCGCCTTCCCAACAACTATACGGTGGGCAACGACATCGCCGACCCGGACGCCATCCTGGTGCGTTCCCAGGTCATGCACGAGATGCCCATCGCCGCCAGCGTGCTCGCCATCGGCCGCGCCGGCGCCGGCACCAACAACATCCCCGTGAAAGCCATGAGCGAGCGCGGCGTGGTGGTGTTCAACGCCCCCGGCGCGAACGCCAACGCGGTGAAGGAACTGGTCATCGCCGGCATGCTGATGGGCGCCCGCAACCTGTTTCCGGCCCTGAATTTCGTCGCAGGCCTGCATGGCGACGACGAGTCCCTGCACAAACAGGTGGAAGCCGGCAAGAAGCACTTCGTCGGCCACGAACTGCCCGGCCGCACCCTGGGCGTCATCGGTCTGGGCGCCATCGGCTCGCTGGTGGCGGATGCCGCCATCCGCTTAGGCATGCACGTCATCGGCTTCGATCCGGAGATCACCGTCGATGCCGCCTGGCGCCTGCCTTCCCAGGTGAAGAAGGCGGCCAGCGTCGATGATCTGGTCAGGCATGCCGACTTCATCAGCCTGCACACCCCCCTGGCGCCCGCCACCAAGGACCTGATCAACGCCGACCGGGTGAAGCTGATGAAGAAGGGCTGCGTGCTGCTCAACTTCGCGCGCGACGGCATCGTCAACGAGGAGGCGGTTCTCGCGGGCTTGAATGAAAACCGCCTGCACGCCTATGTCTGCGACTTCCCCAGCAACCTGCTGCGCCAGCATGCCCGCTTCGTCGCCCTGCCGCACCTGGGCGCTTCCACCGAGGAAGCCGAGGAGAACTGCGCCATCATGGTGGCCGAGCAGGTCAGCGATTACCTGGAGAACGGCCATATCCTCAACTCGGTGAATTTCCCCAACATCGCTCTGCCGCGCGAGTCCGCCTATCGGCTGGCCATCGCCAACGCCAACGTGCCCAACATGCTGGGCCAGATTTCCACCTGCCTGGCGGGCGCCGGCCTCAACATCCACAACATGGTGAACAAGTCCAAGGGCGACCAGGCCTTCACCCTGGTGGACGTGGACAGCGCGGTGTCCGACGCGGTCATCGCGCAACTCGGCGCGATCCAGGGCGTGCTGCGCGTCCGTTATCTGCCGGCGGACTGAATGCGATCATGAGCGACCAGCTCCTTGCCCTGCGCCGGCAGATCGACGCCGTCGATGACCAGGTCTTGCGCCTGCTCAACGAGCGGGCCCGCCTGGCCCAGGAGATCGGCCACCTGAAGAACGGCGTGATCTACAAGCCTGAGCGCGAAGCCCAGGTCGTGCGCCGCATGCAGGCCGGCAACGCGGGACCGCTGACGGCGGAGTCGGTGTCGGTGATTTTCAAGGAAGTCATGTCCGCCTGCCGCTCCCTCGAACAACCGCTGACCATCGCCTACCTGGGGCCGGAGGGCACCTTCTCCGAGGCCGCCGCCATCAAGCATTTCGGCCACGCCGCCATCGGCCTGCCCTGCGCTAGCATCGACGAGGTGTTCCAGGCGGTGGAACGCGGCGAGGCGCATTACGGCGTGGCGCCGGTGGAGAACTCCACCGAGGGCGCGGTGAACCGCACCCTCGACCTGATGCTGAACAGTCCCTTGAAGATCTGCGGCGAGGTCATGCTGCGCGTGCGCCAGCACCTGTTGCGCAAGCGGGACAGCCTGGAGGGCATCCGCGTGGTGTATTCGCACGCCCAGTCCCTGGCCCAGTGCCATGCATGGCTCAGCCGCAACCTGCCGGGCGTGGACAGCATCCGCGTCACCAGCAACGGCGAGGCCGCGCGCATGGCGGCGGAGAACCCCGAGGCCGCGGCCATCGCCGGCGAGCTGGCGGCCGAGCGCCATGGCCTGGCCGTCGTCGCCCGCGACATCGAGGACGAGCCCAACAACACCACCCGCTTCCTCGTGCTCGGCGCCGAGGAGACCGCCGCCTCGGGCAAGGACAAGACTTCCCTGGTCATCTCCGTGCGCAACCGTCCCGGCGCCCTCATGGAACTGCTGGCGCCCTTCGCCGGCCACGGCATCGGCCTGTCCAAGCTGGAATCCCGGCCGGCGCGCAGCGGCGCCTGGGAATACGTGTTTTACGTCGACCTCGAAGGCCACGTCAGCGATCCCAACATCCAGGACGCCCTCAAGGAGGTGGAGGCCCGCTCCATCTTCCTCAAGGTGCTGGGCGCCTATCCCCTGGCCGTCTGAGCCCGCCATGTCCCTCGCCGAACTCTCCCCCCACTATATTCGCGCCATCGCCCCCTATCAGCCTGGCAAGCCCATCTCCGAACTGGCGCGGGAAATGGGCCTGGACGAGGCCGCCATCGTCAAGCTGGCCTCGAACGAGAATCCTCTTGGCGTCAGCCCGCTGGCGCGGGCCGCGATTGCCGCCGGGATCGGCGAACTCGCCCTTTACCCGGACGGCAATGGTTTCGCGCTGAAGTCCGCCCTTGGCCGCAAGCTGGCAGTCGGCCTGGAGCGGATCGTCCTCGGCAACGGTTCCAACGACGTGCTGGAAATGGTGGCGCGGGCCTTCCTGGCGCCCGGCACCTCGGCCGTGTATGCCCGCCATGCCTTCGCCGTCTATCCCCTGGCCACGCAGGCCGCGGGCGCCATCGGCATCGAGGCGCCGGCCAGGGATTTCGGCCACGACCTGGAAGCCATGCGGGCGCGCGTGCAGCGCCACACACGCGTGGTGTGGATCGCCAATCCGAACAATCCCACCGGCACCCTGCTCGGCAATGAGGCGCTGCATGCCGCCCTGGCCGGCTTCGCCGAGACCTCGGCGGTGGTGGTGCTGGACGAGGCCTACGTGGAATATCTGGACCCGGAGCGGCGTGCGCCTTCCATCGCCTGGCTGAAGGAATTTCCCAACCTCATCGTCTGCCGCACCTTCTCCAAAGCCTATGGTCTGGCCGGCCTGCGCGTCGGCTACGCGGTGTGCGCGCCGGAACTGGCGGACCTGCTCAACCGCGTGCGGCAGCCCTTCAACGTCAACAGCCTGGCCCTCACCGCGGCGACCGCGGCCCTCGACGATGCGGAATTCCTGGCCGAGACCAAGCGCATCAACGACGCCGGCATGGCCCAACTCACCGAGGGCTTTCGCAAACTGGGTCTGGACTGGATTCCTTCCGCCGGCAACTTCGTCGCCGTGCGCGTCGCCCCCGGCGGCGATGCCATGCCCATCTTCCAGGCCCTGCTGCGCCGCGGCGTCATCGTGCGGCCGGTGGGCAATTACGGCATGCCGGAATACCTGCGCGTCAGCATCGGCCTGCCGGCGCAGAACGAGAAATGCCTCGCGGTCCTGGGCGACATCCTGGGGGGCCGGTGATCGGGCATCTGGTCGTCGTCGGCGTCGGCCTGATCGGCGGCTCCTTCGCCCTGGACCTCAGGAGGCAAGGCCTGGTGCGCCGCGTCACCGGCGTCGGGCGCGGTCGCGCCAACCTGGAGAAGGCGAGGCGACTGGGCATCATCGACGCCATCGCCGAGTCCGCCGAGCAGGCGGTAGGCGACGCCGATCTCGTCCTCCTGGCCATTCCCGTCGGCGCCATGCCGGCGGTGTTTCGCGCCATCGCCCCCGCCCTGCCGCCCGCCTGCATCGTCACCGACGCCGGCAGCACCAAGCAGGACGTGGCGGCCGCCGCCCGCGCCGCGCTGGGAGACAAGCTTGGCCGCTTCGTCCCCGGCCACCCCATCGCCGGCGCCGAGACCAGCGGCGCCGAGGCGGCGCGGGCCGGGCTCTACCAGCACAAGCCGGTCATCCTCACACCGCTGGCGGAGAACGCCCCGGCCACCGTCGATACGATCGCCGATCTCTGGAAAGCCTGCGGCGCCCAGGTCAGCCTCATGCAGCCGGATCGTCACGACCATGTTTTCGCCGCCGTCAGCCATCTGCCGCACATGGTGGCCTTCGCCCTGATGGAGGAACTCGCCGGCCGTCCCGACGCCGACCTCTATTTCCAGCACGCCGGCAGCGGTTTCCGCGATTTCACCCGCATCGCCGGCAGCCACCCGGAGATTTGGCGGGACATCAGCATGGCGAACAAGGAAGCGCTGGTGGCCGAACTCGACGCCTTCGTCGCCAAGCTGTCCGGCATGCGCAATCTGCTCGCTTCCGGCGACAGCGCGGCCCTGGAAGCCTTGTTCGCGCGGGCCCGCGAGGCCCGCCTGCACCGCCTAAAAGGGAGACCCCATTGATCGATCATCTGGACCTGCCGGCCCTGTCCGGCGCCCGCGGCATGGTGCGCCTGCCCGGCTCCAAGAGCATTTCCAACCGCATCCTGCTGCTCTCCGCCCTGGCTTCCGGCAGCACCCTGGTGAAGGGCCTGCTCGATTCCGACGACACCCGCGTCATGCTCGACGCCCTGCATCGCCTGGGCGTGAACTGGCAACGCCTGGAGGGCACGGATGCCTATCGGGTCGCGGGCATCGGCGGCCCCTTCCCGGTGAAGTACGCCAACCTGTTCCTCGGCAACGCCGGCACCGCTTTTCGCAGCCTCACCGCCGCCTGCGCCTTCGCCCACGGCGATTACACCCTGTCCGGCGTGCCGCGCATGCACGAGCGGCCCATCGGCGACCTGGTGGAGGCCCTGCGCCAGGCCGGCGCCAACATCGACTACACGGAAAACGACGGCTTCCCGCCCTTGCACATCCTGCCCCCCGAACCGCAGGGCGGGGAGATGGCCGTCAAGGGCAACGTTTCCAGCCAATTCCTGACGGGCTTGTTGCTGGCCGCGCCCCTGCTCGGCCGGGAAGTGGTCATCAACGTGGAAGGCGAGCTGATCTCCAAGCCCTACGTCGAGATCACCCTCAACCTGATGCGACGCTACGGCGTGGAAGTGGCCCGGGAAGGCTGGCAACGCTTCATCGTGCCGGCCGTCACCTACCGAAGCCCCGGCGACATCCTGGTCGAAGGCGACGCCTCCTCGGCCTCCTACTTCCTAGCCGCCGGCGCCATCGGCCACGGCCCGGTGCGGGTGCAGGGGGTGGGACGCGACAGCATCCAGGGCGACGTGCGTTTCGCCGAGGCCCTGGCCCGCATGGGCGCCGAGGTCGGCTTCGGCCCGGACTGGATCGAATGCCGCCTGGGCTGCGCCGACAAGCTGCACGCCATCGACCTGGACTGCAACCACATCCCCGACGCCGCCATGACCCTGGCGGTGCTGGCCCTGTTCGCCGACGGCGCCACCACCCTGCGCAACATCGCCAGTTGGCGCGTGAAGGAGACCGACCGCATCGCCGCCATGGCCACCGAGTTGCGCAAGCTCGGCGCGACGGTGGAGGAGGGCGCCGACTTCATCAGGATCACGCCGCCCGCTTCCCGCCTCACGCCTCACGCGCAAATCGACACCTACGACGACCACCGCATGGCCATGTGCTTCTCCCTGGCGGCCCTGGGCGGCGTGCCGGTGCGCATCAACGACCCCAAGTGCGTGGCGAAGACCTTCCCGGATTATTTCGAGAGGTTCGGCGCCATCACCACTACCGCGAAGTTTTAACTGATATTTTTGTCGCCATTTTGGCGCCAGTGCTACACTGGCCACTCTGTTGAAAGCAGGAGTTCACGATGGGAACCGCTACGGCAAAGCAAGATCGCATCGGCGCCCGCGTGCCCCACGAAGTTTATGAAACCCTGTGCCGCGCCGCCGAATTGACGGGCGCCACGGTTAATCAGTTTCTGGTGCAGGCTGCGCTGAAGGAGGCCCAGGCCGTCATCGAGCGGGAGGATTTGATTCGCCTGTCACCCCGCGACTGGAACTGGCTGCTCGATCTGATGGAAAACCCGCCTAAGCCCAACGCCAAGTTGAAAGCCGCCATGAAGCGCTACCAGAAGGCTAAGCGAGACGATGCAGGCGCTTCCTTTAACTGGGAGCCATGACCGGCAGGGCTTCGATTGCGGCCGCCAGGAACTGAACGACTGGCTGCGGCAGGTGGCCCGCCAGCACCAGGACAAGGGGTTGTCGAAGACCTTTGTCGCCATTCGCGAGGAGGAACCTGTTCGGATCTGCGGCTACTTGGCGCTGACGCTCGCCGAACTCGAAAACCGCCATCTGCCTGAGGCTTGGCGCAAGAAACTGCCGCGTCGCATTCCCGGCGTGCGTTTGGGACGTCTGGCTGTCGACAAGGTATACCAAGGCAAGGGCCTCGGCGAGTTGCTGCTGATCGATGCGCTGACGCGGGCGCAACGCATCTACACCGAGGCGGGCGGCATCGGCTTGTTCGTCGATGCGCTCGATGAGGCGGCGGCCGGGTACTACCGGCGTTTCGGCTTCGAGGCGTCGCCGGATTATCCCTTGCTGCTGTTCCTGCCAGCAAAGGTGGCGGGTTTCTGACGCCGGAACGAAAACAGGAGGCATCTGTTGTCAGCCATATACGATCTGATCAGCCAAACAGGCGACTCGCTCTTGTGCGAGGGCTTCTTCGCCGCCTGGCTGGACGAGGGCCCGGACGTCGTCGCCTTCGTAAAGGTCACCGACGGCACGATTTACGTGGTGGAAACCAAGGGCCGCGCGGAGTTCGACCTGCCCCGCAAGATGGCAAGGCTGAGCCAGTGGTGCGCGGATGCCGCCCAGGCGGAACAGGGTCGAGTTCGTTACGACTTCGTCTTTGTTGACGAGGATGGTTTCAGCAAGCACACCCCGAAGACGTTCGTCTCATAGCCAGTTTTGTGGAGTACCAGCCATGATCACCCGCTTCCGCATCTCCAACTTCAAGCGCCTGGTCACCGCGGAATTGGAACTCGGCAACGCGGCCGTATTCATCGGTCCTAACAATTCCGGCAAGACCACGGCCTTGCAGGCGCTGGCCTTGTGGGACATCGGCTGGAAGCGCTGGGCGGAAAAGCGGGACAAGAGTTCGCCCGCCGAGCGTCAGGGCGTGACCATCAACCGCCGCGATCTCTATGCCATCCCAGTACCCAGCGCCAAGTTGTTATGGAACGACCTCCACACCCATGACAGCGACCGCGGTTCCGGCAAGCCTAGAACCAACAAGGTACTGATCACCCTGGAAGCCGAGGGGGTGCATGAGGACAAACCCTGGCGCTGCGCACTGGAGTTCTACTATGCCAACGAGGAATCCTTCTACTGCCGCCTCAAGGAAGGCGAGGGGGAAGGCAACGGCGCCAAGGTGCCGGAAGGCGCCCGCAAGCACGCCATCGTCTTCCTGCCGCCCATGTCCGGCCTGGCGGAGCGGGAGCACCGCAAGGAACCGGGCGAGATCAGCGTCCTCATCGGCGAGGGCCAGACCGCCCAGGTACTGCGCAACCTGTGCTGGCAACTGTTTTCCAGGGATGACAAGAGCGCCTGGAAAAAACTTGTGGAGCACATCGATGACCTGTTCCAGATCAGGCTTCGGGAACCGGTCTATATCCGCGAGCGCGCCGAACTAACCTTGACCTACAAGGAACCCAGCGGCGTCGAACTGGATTTGTCGTCCTCCGGGCGCGGCTGCCAGCAGGTGCTGCTGCTGCTTTCCTTCATGTTCGCCAATCCCGGCGCCGTGCTGCTGCTGGATGAACCCGACGCTCATCTGGAAATCCTGCGCCAGCGCGACGTTTACAACCTGCTCACCGACATCGCCGAGGCCAACGGTTCCCAGATCGTCGCCGCCAGCCATTCCGAGGTGGTCTTGCAGGAGGCTGCCGAGCGCGATGTGGTCATGGCCTTCGTCGGCAAGCCCCACCGTATCGACACCCGCGCCCGGGGCCAGATGAAGAAAGCCCTGAAAAGCATCCGCATGGCCGACTATTACCTGGCCGAGCAGAAGGGCTGGATGCTCTATCTGGAAGGCTCCACCGATCTGGCCATCCTGCGCCGCCTGGCCGAGCGCCTGGATCATCCCGCCAGAACTTTTCTGCATGGTTCGGTGCCGGTGAATTACCTGGGCAGCAATCAACCCCAGGATGCCCGCCACCACTTCCAGGGGCTGCGCGAAGCCAAGCCGGACCTGGTCGGCATGGCCTTGTTCGATCGGTTGGAAAGGAAATTGCATATCGGTTCCCAGTTGCTCGAACGCATGTGGTCGCGGCGGGAGATCGAAAACTACCTGGTTACTCCCGAGAGCCTGCGCGCCTTCGTCCAACTCGGCTTGCGCGAGGACGACCCGATCGAGCAGGCGGAACGCGCCCGGCGCCTGGAAATCATGGAAGCGTGCATCGCCGAACTGGTCCAGGCCCTGGCCGTGGCACGCCGCCCCGATCCCTGGGGACCGGACATCAAGGTCACCGACGAATTTCTCGATCCGCTGTTCGAAAACTATTTCCTGCGCTTGGGCACGCCCCAGCAGATCTACAAACGCGACTACCACGGCCTGGCCGAGGCCATCCCCCTGGAACAGCTTGCCCCGGAAATCACGGACATGCTGGACGCCATCCTGGATGTCGCCCAACGCGCCGCGCCGGCTGTCTGACCATGGCTCGCCCCCCCCGCCTACGACCTGACCGAAACCGAGAAGCGCGACCTCATCGCGCTGATCCAGCAGGCCCGGCCGCTGCCGGAGAAGTACCGCTTTCTCCTGTTCGAGGACAAGCGCGAGGTGGAATTGGTGTGGAACGGCAAGAGCCGCGACGTGCGTACCACCGTGCTGCCCTTCCAGACCCTGGAGCACATCGAAGAGCCGCGCCGGGAAGCGCCGGTCATCCAGGCCGATCTGTTCGATCCGCGCGGCCGGCAGATCAAGGGCTGGACCAACAAGCTCATCTCTACAAGCTGAACAAGAGCAAGGACGGCGTCATCTCCCGTGACAGGCTCACCAAGCACTGGACCGACTGGGTGGACTACTGGGCGGTGGACTTCTCGATTACATGAGCCGGCAAGAGATCATCAGGGCGCCGGTGTCGGTCGGCTGAATCAGGAATTTTTTGTATGCCCATTTCATTGCCAACTTTTCATCCCTCATCCCAAGTTATTCCCGTCATCGCCATCGATGGCCCCTCCGCCTCCGGCAAGGGCACCGTCGCCGCCCTGGTGGCCCAGGCTCTGGGATTCCATTATCTGGATAGCGGCGCCCTCTACCGGGTGACCGCCCATGCCGCCCAGCGTGCCGGGGTGTCCCTGGACGACGAAGGCGCACTGGCGGATTTGGCCAAGGGGCTGGACCTGCGCTTCGACGGTGTCGAGGTATTCCTGCACGGGGAGCCGGTGGGGGACGCCATCCGCACCGAGGAGGCGGGCCGCGCCGCCTCGAAGATCGCCGCCATGCCGGTGCTGCGCGCCGCTCTGCTGGAGCGCCAGCGCACGTTCCGCCGGGCGCCCGGCCTGGTCACCGACGGCCGCGACATGGGCTCGGTGGTGTTCCCCGACGCGACGCTGAAAATCTTCCTCACCGCGAGCTGCGAGGAGCGGGCGAAAAGACGCTATAAGCAGTTGATTGAAAAAGGCTTCGATGCTAACCTCGCGGCCCTGTTTGAGGACTTGAGCGAGCGGGATGCGCGCGATGCGGCGCGGGCCGCGGCTCCCCTGAAACAGTCGGCGGATGCCGTGTTGCTGGATACCACCGGCCTCAGCATCGACGAGGCCGTGCAGCAGGTGCTGCGGGATTACCGCGCCGCTTCCGCCGTCTGAACCGCCGAAAGGCCGTGCCCGGAAACGCCGGTGCGCCTTTCGGTTTTTGTTTTTTTAACCAACCCGCCGTGGCGACACGGTTTTTTCTAGGTTTCCACATGTCCACCGCAACCGCCAGCCAACCCATGGAATCCATGGAATCTTTTGCCGCCATGTTTGAAGAAAGCATTTCCAAGCAGGAAATGCGTCATGGCGAAGTCATCACCGCCGAGGTCGTCGGCATCGACGACAACTTCGTCACCGTCAACGCCGGCCTCAAGTCCGAGAGTCTGATTCCCGTCGAGGAGTTCAAGAACGACCGCGGCGCAGTGGAAGTGCAGGTGGGCGACTTCATCCAGGTCGCCATCGAGTCCATCGAGGACGGCTACGGCTCCACCAAGCTGTCGCGCGACCGCGCCCGCCGCCTGGCCGCCTGGCTGGACCTGGAGGCCGCCATGGAAGAGGGCCGCGTGGTCAAGGGCGTGATCAACGGCAAGGTGAAGGGCGGCCTCACGGTCATGTGCAACGGCATCCGCGCCTTCCTGCCCGGCTCGCTGGTGGACGTGCGTCCCATCAAGGACACCACGCCGTTCGAGAACAAGGAATGCGAATTCAAAGTCATCAAGCTGGACCGCAAGCGCAACAACGTGGTGGTCTCCCGCAAGGCCGTGATCGAGCAGAGCATGGGCGCCGAGCGCGAGACCCTGCTGGCCAACCTGAAGGAAGGCGCGCAGGTCAAGGGCGTCGTCAAGAACATCACCGAATACGGCGCCTTCGTCGATCTGGGCGGCATCGACGGCCTGCTGCACATCACCGACCTGGCCTGGCGGCGCGTCAAGCATCCCTCCGAAGTGGTCACCGTCGGCGACGAGGTCACCGCCGTGGTGCTCAAGTTCGACCAGGACAAGAACCGCGTCTCCCTGGGCCTGAAGCAGTTGGGCGAGGACCCCTGGGTGGGCCTGTCGCGTCGCTACCCCGCCGGCACCCGCATGTTCGGCAAGGTGGCCAACCTCACCGACTACGGTTGCTTCGTCGAGATCGAGCCCGGCATCGAAGGTCTGGTGCACGTCTCCGAGATGGACTGGACGAACAAGAACGTCAATCCGTCGAAGATGGTCTCCCTGGGCGACGAGGTCGAAGTCATGGTGCTGGATATCGACGAGGATCGCCGCCGCATCTCCCTGGGTATGAAGCAGTGCAAGTCCAATCCCTGGGACGATTTCGCCATGAACTTCAAGAAGGGCGACAAGGTGAAGGGGCAGATCAAGTCCATCACCGACTTCGGCGTCTTCATCGGCCTGTCCGGCGGCATCGACGGCCTGGTGCATCTGTCCGACCTGTCCTGGAGCCTGAGCGGCGAGGAGGCCCTGCGCAACTATCGCAAGGGCGAGGAAGTGGAAGCCGTGGTGTTGGCCATCGACGTCGAGAAGGAGCGCATCTCCCTGGGCATCAAGCAGATGGAGAACGACCCCTTCAACGCCTACGTGGCCACCCATGACAAGGGCTGCATCGTCAAGGGCGCGGTCAAGTCCCTGGATGCCAAGGGCGCGGTCATCACCCTGGACGGCGAGGTGGAAGGCTACCTGCGCGCCTCCGAGGTTTCCCGCGAGCGCGTCGAGGACATCCGCAACCACCTGAAGGAAGGCGACGCGGTGGAGGCGGTGATCATCAATCTTGACCGCAAGAACCGCCAGATCAACCTGTCCATCAAGGCCAAGGATGCCGCCGAGCAATCCGAGGCTCTGCGCAAGCTGGCTTCCGAGCAGTCCACCGGCACCACCAACCTGGGCGCCCTGCTCAAGGCCAAGCTCGACAACAAGAGCGCGGAATGATCGAGAAGGGCGCCATGACCAGGTCGGAGCTGATCGCCCGGCTGGCGGAGCGCCATCCTCATCTGGTGGCGGCGGACGCCGAACTCGCGGTGAAGACGATCCTCGATGCCATGACCAGCAGTTTGGTGGAAGGGAAACGCATCGAGATCCGCGGGTTCGGCAGCTTCAGCCTGAATTTCCGCCCGCCCCGGGTGGGACGCAACCCCAAGACCGGCGAGAAGGTGCACGTCGCAGGCAAGCACGTGCCCCATTTCAAGGCGGGCAAGGAATTGCGCGACCGCGTCGATTTCAAGGACTAACCAGTATTCCCGCATGCTTCGACGCCCCCGCCGGGGGCGTTGCCGCGGACGGCGTTGTGGCCTGCCACCGGCCATGCCGCTACAATTCCAGGCCATTCCATCCCTCGCCTGTTCCCGTGCGCACGCTGGCGCTTCCCCTCAAGCTCATCCTTTTCCTGTTGCTGCTGGGGTTTGCCGCGCTCAACAGCGACAGCGTCACGCTGCGCTATTTCCTCGGCCTGGAGTGGCAGGCGCCGCTGTCCCTGGTCATCCTTCTGGTCTTCGCCGTCGGCCTGCTGACCGGGCTGCTCGCCTGCACCAGCCGACTTCTGCGCAGTCACCGCGAATTGCGCGAGCTGCGCCGTGCACTGCACAAGGAATGAGCTTGGAATTCGAATCCTGGTATCTGCTGGTCATTCCGCTGTTCTTCGCACTCGGCTGGATCGCCGCCCGCATCGACATCCGCCACGTCATGCAGGAATCGCGCGCGGTGCCGCGCTCCTATTTCAAGGGCCTCAACTACCTGCTCAACGAGCAGCCGGACAAGGCCATCGAAGCATTTCTCGAAGTCGCCAAGATGGACCCGGATACCCTCGAGCTGCATTTCGCGCTGGGCGCCCTGTTCCGCCGCCGCGGCGAACTCGACCGCGCCATCCGCATCCACCAGAACCTGGTGGACCGCGCCGATCTGTCGCAGGACCCGCGCATGAAGGCGCTCTACGAACTCGGCGAGGATTTCCTCAAGGCCGGCCTGCTGGACCGCGCCGAGTCGGTGTTCCGCCGCCTGGAATCGGGCAGCCACGCGCGCGAGGCCCTGCGCAACATCCTCGATATCCAGGTGCTCACCAAGGACTGGCCGCAAGCCATCCAGACCGCCGCCCGCCTGGAGAAGCTGGGCTGTCCGGCGCAGCACGCGGATACCGCGCATTACTACAGCGAGATGGCCGTGGCCGCCCTGTTGAAGGACGATTTCGCGGCGGCGCGGGCGCACCTGGATGATGCCTTGCGGGAAAACAAGCGTTCCGCGCGGGCCTGGATGCTGCGCGGCGATCTGGAGGCGAAGGCGGGACGCGATGAAGAAGCCATCGCCGCCTGGCGCCGGCTGGAAGAGATCAACCCCGCCTTCCTGCCCACCGTGGCCGAGCGCCTGGTGCAGGCCCACCTCCGCCTGGGCCGGCAGGAGCAGGTCATTGCTCTGCTGAAAGCCTATCTCGACCGCCAGCCCAGCCCCGACCTGCTGCATCTGGTGTTTCAGACCGTGGCCGAGCATCAGGGCTGGCCGGCCGCCCGCCAGCTGGCCGCGGAAGAGCTCAAGCGGCATCCCAGCCTGCGCGCTCTCGACGACTATCTGCAGGCCAGCAATGCCGTGCAGCCGGAATCGGTGGAGGGGCGACTGGCGCAGGACCTGGTGCATCGCCAGGTCAGCCGCGCGGCCTATTACCTGTGCGGCAATTGCGGCTTCAAGGCGCGCCAGTTCTTCTGGCAGTGCCCGGCCTGCGCGCGCTGGGAAAGCATCCCGCCGGAACGGGTGGAGCATGACTGATCCGCGCGTCATCGTCGCCCTCGATTACGCGGATGCCGCCGCCGCCCGCGCCGTGGCGGCGCGCCTGCGCCCGGACCTGTGCCGCCTGAAGGTGGGCAAGGAGCTGTTCGTCGCGGCCGGGCCCGATTTCGTGTGCGAGCTGGTGGGACAGGGCTTTGCCGTGTTCCTCGATCTGAAGTTCCACGATATCCCGAATACCGTCGCCCAGGCCTGCAAGGCCGCCGCCCGCCTCGGCGTGTGGATGCTGAACGTGCATGCCGCGGGCGGTCCGCGCATGCTCGCGGCCGCGCGCGAGGCCGTCGAGAGTGGCCCGGCGCGGCCGCTGCTGATCGCGGTGACGGTGCTGACCAGCATGGGCAGTGAGGAACTGCAAGCCATCGGCGTCGACGCCGACCCGGAGCTGCAGGTCCTGCGTCTCGCCGGACTGGCGCGCGACGCGGGTCTGGACGGCGTGGTCTGCTCCGCCCTGGAGGCCCCCGCGCTGCGGCGGCACATGGGCGCGCATTTCCGCCTGGTGACGCCCGGTATCCGCCCCGCCGGCAGCGCCGCCGGCGACCAGACCCGCATTCTCACGCCGGCTCAGGCGGTGCGCGCCGGCGCCGATGATCTGGTGATCGGCCGCCCCATTACCCAGGCAGCCGATCCCGTCGCCGAACTGGAAAGAATCGCCGCCGAAATCGCCGCGTGTTGAGGCCTCGCGGCGGCGTCGGCTGATCGCTCGGCAAGTAAAATCCGCTAGCCGTTCGCCATGGAGCCTCCGCCATGTACAAGACCATCGAAGATTTCGTCGGCAACACCCCCCTGGTGCGCTTGCGCAAGCTGCCGGGCGCTACTTCCAACGTCGTCCTGGTCAAGCTGGAGGGCAACAACCCGGCCGGCTCGGTGAAGGATCGGCCGGCCCTGTCGATGATCGCCAGGGCGGAGGCGCGTGGCGAGATTCGCCCCGGCGATACCCTCATCGAGGCCACCAGCGGCAACACCGGCATCGCCCTGGCGATGGCGGCCGCCATCCGCGGCTACCGCATGCTGCTGATCATGCCCGAGCACCTGTCGATCGAGCGCCGCCAGACCATGAAGGCCTATGGCGCGGAACTGGTGCTGGTGAGCAAGGAGGCGGGCATGGAGGGCGCCCGCGACCTGGCGGAAGCCATGCAGCGCGAAGGCCGCGGCAAGATCCTCGACCAGTTCGCCAACCCGGATAATCCGGTCGCCCACTACGAGACCACCGGCCCGGAAATCTGGCGGGATAGCGCGGGCACGCTCACCCACTTCGTTTCCAGCATGGGCACCACCGGCACCATCATGGGCTGTTCGCGCTATCTCAAGGAAGTCAATCCGGCCATCCAGATCGTCGGCGTGCAGCCGGAGGAGGGCGCCCAGATCCCCGGCATCCGCAAGTGGCCCGCCGAGTACGTGCCGAAGATCTGCGACTACGATCGGGTCGACCGCATGATTTACGTCGGTCAGGCGGAGGCGGAGGAAACCGCCCGCCGCCTGGCGGCGGAGGAAGGCATCTTCGCCGGCATCTCCTCCGGCGGCGCCCTCTACGCGGCGCTGCAACTGTGCAAGGAAGTGGAACACGCGGTCATCGTTTCCATCGTCTGCGACCGCGGCGACCGCTACCTCTCCACCGGCGTGTT
>JBBIPL010000029.1:0-22088 GCA_037442845.1 Hydrogenophilales bacterium
GGCGAAATTCCTGGACCGGGCCAACAATGGCGGCATCGAAAGGGTGTTGCTCTAGGAGGCGCGCATGGGATTGCCGGACCGCAAGCCAGCCAGTTACGAGGACTTGTTCGAGCTGCCCGAACACATCGTGGGCGAGATCATCAACGGGCGCCTGGTGACTCATCCGCGCCCAGCGCCGAGACATGCGCGGGCTTATTCACGCCTCGGCATGGAGATTGGGGGTTCGTTTGATTTCGATCGCAACGGCCCCGGCGGCTGGTGGATTCTGGATGAACCTGAAATCCACCTGATGGGGGACATCCTGGTCCCCGACATCGCCGGCTGGCGGCGCGAACGCATGCCCAAGCTGCCGGAAACGGCCTGGTTCGACCTGGCCCCGGACTGGCTGTGCGAAATCCTGTCGCCCTACACCGCCCGCGTCGATCGCGCGGAAAAGCTGCCGATCTACGCGCATTGGGGCGTGGCCCACGTCTGGCTGGTAGACCCCGACTTGCGCACCCTGGAGGCGTATGAGAACCAGAATGGGCGGTGGGTGCTCATGGCGACGCTGAAGGACGACGATGCCGTCAGCATGCCGCCGTTTGATGCTGTCAGTTTTTCCCTGGGCGGGTTGTGGGCGGAATGAGTCGTTCGATCACCTCCTTCAGTACAGTCAGCCCCAATATCCTCGCGGCCTTGTTCAACCGCCTGTCGAAACACGCGAAGGTGACCGGTTGTTGAACCCGTTGTTGCGTCAGGTACGCGCTGGCCAGTTGCACGCTGTCATAAGCGCGCAATGCGAAAGTGTCGGCGAACTCTCCAGCCTGTTCCACCAATGGCTGGCTCACATCCAGCACCAGAAAATGCGGCCAATCCGTGCGCAGAGCCTGTCTGGCCTGCTCGAGCGCTTCCAGGTCAACGGGGACTTCCCGCCCACGTCGCGCCAACGCGGACATGGCCTCGGCCCATGTGATCCTGCACACCGCGACCGTTTCCGCAGCCGCCACCGCCCCATGAACCGCGTTACTACCTGCTTCGTCCACATACAGCTTGAACAGGGCGGAGGTGTCCAGGTAGAGGATCACCCCCGGTCCTCGATCACCATGTCAGCAAGCGACTTGCCTTGCGGGGCAAGCTTGATTCGTGCGCCAGCCGGCTTTCCGCCATGCCACTCGGCTTGTCCGGTTTGCAACAGACGCATGATGCCGGCCGGCACATCGGCGGGCACGCCGATGACGCGTGCGACAGGATGTTTGTGTGAAGTGACCACCAGTTCCTCGCCGTCCTGGACGCGCGCCAGATAGCTGGAAAGATGGCTTTTGAATTCACGCACGGAGACTTCCATGCTGGGCTCTCGGGTTGGATGACGGCTTGAAGTGTAGTCACAAACCAAGTCGCGAACAAGGAATAAGTGCCCACAAACAAACGGCGACCGAAGTCGCCGTTCTTGTTGCTGCCGGAAAGTCGCTCAGACCTTGCGGCGGCGGGCGAAGCCCAGGCCGGCCAGGCCCACGCCCAGCAGGGCGAGGGTGGCGGGCTCGGGCACGCCGTTGCCGCCGCCGCCTTGGTACTGGGTGACTTTGACATTGTCGATCATCGCGTCATAGTCGGTTCCGTTGATTTCCGTGCGGAATGCGATAGTCGTATTCGTGCCCGTGGCGGTGAAGAGCAAACTCTGGGTGAGCCACGACCCAGAGTGAGGGATCAAGTAAGTGTTGACCTGGGCGCCGTTGATGTCCACGGCCAGGCCGATGCCGCCGTAAATAACATGCCTTGCGTAATCAAAGACCAACTCGTACTGATCGCCAGCCGTTGTCGTGATGACTTGCGACAACATGGGGTCCGGATCGCTGCCAACATTGCCGCCATTGTGGTTAATCCAGAACGAACCAGGGGGATTACCGAGAGTGGATTGATACCCGGCATCGACACCTTGATTGTTGTACGTCCATCCGTTTGCGTTGGTGGCGAAATCGCCGTTGGTGATGAGGTTGGCCTGGCTGTGAAGAGGGAACACACAGACGAGGGCGGTTATGAGTGCAAGCTTGAATTTCGTGATCACTTTCCTCCTTCAAACGATACATGAATCTTGAAAGCATTTTTTGTGCCAACAAGAGCGTCCACTTATAATTCAAGACCTTGCCTTGCCTTGCTGAAGTGTAAAAATGCTCGACACCTGCCCGCTGTGTTCACCTGCCGCTGAAACCGTGCTCTGGCGCGACGACTTCTGCCGCGTGGTCTGGGTGGACGATGCCGACTATCCCGGTTTCTGCCGGGTCATCCTCAACGCCCACGTCCGCGAAATGACCGATCTCCCGGCGGCGGACCGGCGCCGCCTGATGGACGTGGTGTTCGCCGTCGAGGCGGTAGTGCGCACCGTGTTCGATCCGGCCAAGATCAACCTGGCCAGCCTGGGCAACCTGGTGCCGCACCTGCATTGGCACGTGATTCCGCGCTTCGCCGACGACCGTCATTTTCCCGACGCGATCTGGGCGCCGCCCCGGCGCGAGACCTTGCCGCCGCGCCTGCCGGCGGCCGACTTCAGGTCGCAGTGCGAGGCGTTGCTGCGCCAGCGTCTGGGGCCGCCGCGGGAATGACCCGCTCGGCCGGGAACACGGCCGCGAAGGTGCTGTCTAGCCGAAGACCTGAGCGAGGGTCTCGCGCAGGGAACGCAGATCGGCCTCCGAGAGCGTGCCCATGCGGCGCAGCACGAGATCTTGCGCGATGGCGGTGAAGACCGGCTTCAGCATGGAAGGCTTGATGAGTCCCGCAGCCTGCCAGTCGGCCAGCATCGACTCGGCGAAGCCGGGCGGTTGCCGCACCTGGCTGGTGATCGCCATGATGACCAGATCGCGCCGGCTGGCGTTATAGCCGCTGCTGGAAACGATGACGGCAGGCCGTTTTTTGGCGCCCGACTGATCGGTAAATGGAAACGGCACCAACACCACCTCGCCGAAGGCATGCGCCATCGTCACATCCGATCGTAAGCGGCGTCTTCGTCGTTGTCCCACACAGCCGCGAAGCTGGCCTCGCTCGCACAGGCGGCGGCCTGGGCGAGGCGCCGGTCGTCCTCGCGCATGCGCAGGAAATCCACGAAGTCCTCTACCTCCGCCAGCCGCCGTGGCGGCAATTGCCGGATCTTCTCGATCAATACCTGTTCGCTTGCGCGCATCGCTCTTGCTCCTGTTGCCTGGGTTCGGCGGCTGCCGGCCTTGCCCTTGCCGCATGCCGATGACCGGGTTCTTGGCGATCATAAGGCCAATAGGAGCGACGACGATAGGTTCCGCACACGGCGAGTCCAAACCCAAACCTCTTGCGCGCGATCTGGTCGCCGCCGCGCCTGCCGGCGGCCGACTTCAGGTCGCAGTGCGAGGCGTTGCTGCGCCAGCGTCTGGGGCCGCCGCGGGAATGACCCGCTCGGCCGGGAACACGGCCGCGAAGGTGCTGCCCTTGCCCACCGTGCTGTCGATGCGCAGCCGCGCCTGGTGGCGCTGCAACACGTGTTTGACGATGGCCAGGCCGAGGCCGGTGCCGCCGGTGGCGCGGGAGCGGCCGCGATCCACCCGGTAGAAACGCTCGGTCAGGCGCGGGATGTGCTGCGGCTCGATGCCCTCGCCGGTATCCTTTACCGAGAACACCGCGCCGCCGTGCTCCGCGTCCGCCCAGCGCAGTTCGATGCGTCCTCCCGCCGGGGTGTAGCGCACGGCGTTGGATACCAGGTTGGCCAGCGCCCCGTACAACTCCTGGCTGTTGCCGATGAGGCGGGCCGCGCTGTCCTCGCGCAACTCGATGTGCTGCCGGCCCTGGCTCATGGTGCGCGCTTCCTCGGCCAGGCGCCGCGCCAGCGCCGGCACGTCGACGCTTTCGTCGCGGGTGTCCGGCTCGCTTTCCAGCCGCGCCAGGGTGAGCAGATCGTCCACCAGCCGGCGGATGCGATCGGACTGTTCGCGCATCAGGGGGATGTGCTTGCGGAACTGCGCCGGATCGGGTTCCGGCATGTCCTCGAAGGCTTCCAGGAAGCCGACGATGACGGTGACCGGGGTGCGCAACTCGTGCGAGACGTCGGCCACGAAATCCCGGCGCATGGCCTCCACCCGCGCGATTTCGGTGATGTCGCGCACCAGCAGCATTTTCTGCCGGCGCGGCAGGGGCACCAGTTGCAGGGACAGGGTTTTTCCCGGTGCGCTGGGCGAAGTCATGCTCAGGGTCTGTCCGTAATCCTCGGCCGATAGCCAGGCGGAGAAGCGCGCCTGGCGCATCAGGTAATGCACGAACTGGCCGAGATCGCGGGCCGGCGAGATGCCAAGCAAGCTTTCCGCGGCCTGGTTCAGCCAGTCGATGCGGTTGTCCTCGCCGAGGATGATCACGCCGTCGGGCAGGTTACGGGTGGCCTCCAGCATCTGCTCGAGGTCGGCGCTGACCTTCTGCTGGGCGCCCTGGCGCGCGCGCAACAGCTTTGCCAGGCGGTAGAGGACGTCGCCCCAGAGCCCGTCGGCGGAAGGCGGCGCCTGTTGATCGCTGGCCAGCCAGTCCAAAAGCTTGCGCAACTGACGCAGGTGATAGAGCAGATAAAGGCCCAGTCCGCCGGCGAACAGGGCCCAGCCGGTACCCGGCTCCGAGCCGGTGGAAAGCAGGGCGGAAAGCACGGCCAGGCCAAGGACGAGACCGAGGGGGCGCCACCAGAACGACGGCATCAGCGGAAGCGGCGGGGGAACGGGACGCTTATTCTACTTTGCGCGCATGGCCGTCGATTCGGGCCCGGCCGGACGCGGCCACGCTCAATCCGGTGTGGCGGACAGGCGGTAGCCGGCGCCGCGCACGGTCTGGATCAGGCGGTCGTGGCCGTTCGCCTCGAGGGCGGCGCGCAGGCGTCGGATATGCACGTCGACGGTGCGTTCCTCGACGAAGACGTGATCGCCCCAGACCTGGTCGAGCAATTGGGAACGGGCATAGACCCGCTCCGGATGGGTCATCAGGAAATGCAGCAGGCGGAACTCGGTGGGGCCCAGTTCCACTGGTTTCTCCGCCGCGAACACTCGGTGCGAGCGGGGATCCAGCCTGAGCCCGCGTATCTCCACGGGATCCTCGGTCATCTGCGGCGCGCGTCGGCGCAGCACCGCCTTGATGCGGGCCATCAGTTCGCGCGGCGAGAAGGGTTTGGTGATGTAGTCGTCGGCGCCCGTCTCCAGGCCGAGGATCTTGTCGTTCTCCTGGGTGCGCGCGGTGAGCATGATGATGGGCACTTCCTTCAGGCGGGCGTCGCCGCGCATGCGCCGGGCCAGTTCGATGCCCGACATGCCCGGCAGCATCCAGTCCAGCAGGATCAGATCCGGCAGGGCGCCGCGCAACTGGCCCAGGGCCGACTCGGCGTCGTCGGCGACAAGGACGTCATGGCCATGCTGGCCCAGGCTGAACTTGAGGACTTCCTGGATGCCCGGTTCGTCTTCGATGACGAGTATGGTGGCGGACATGCGCGCCTCCGATGAGATGAAATCCACGCCATGTTATGACGGTTTCGTGAAGGTTTCGTGACAGCGGAACGCCGGGGTGCGCGGCAGAAAAAAGGGCGCCTCGCGGCGCCCTTGAACTCACGGGTGTGAGATGGATTCGATGCGGGATCAGTAGTTGTAGGCCCGCTCGCCATGCGTGGCGGTATCCAGACCTTCGCGTTCCTGTTCTTCCGGCACGCGCAGACCCATGCTCATGTCGATCAGCTTGAACAGCACGAAGCTGACCACGCCGGACCACACGACGACCGTGCCCACGCCCCATAGCTGGCTGATGACCTGTGCCGAGCTGTACTCGGCGACGGCATTGGTGGCGTAGTCGAACACGCCAGTGCCGCCCAGGGCCGGGTTGACCAGGATGCCGGTGCCGATGGCGCCGAGGATGCCAGCGATACCGTGGATGCCGAACACGTCCAGGGAGTCGTCGTAGCCCAGGGCGTGCTTCAGGCTGGTGACGCCCCACAGACAGGCGACGCCAGCGACCATGCCGAGAACGATGGCGCCCATGGGACCGGCGAAGCCCGCCGCCGGGGTGACGGCCACCAGACCCGCCACCGCGCCGGAGGCGATGCCCAGCATGGAGGGCTTACCCTTGATCATCCATTCCGCGAACATCCAGGCCATCGCCGCCGCCGCCGTCGCCACCACCGTGTTGACCATCGCCAGGACAGCGGTGCCGGTGGCTTCCAGGTTGGAGCCGGCGTTGAAGCCGAACCAGCCCACCCACAGCAGCGAAGCGCCGATCATGGTGGCCATCAGGTTGTGCGGAGCCATGGCGTCGCGGCCGTAGCCCACCCGCTTGCCGATGACGATGGCCCCCATCAGCGCGGCCATCGCGGCGTTGATGTGCACCACGGTGCCGCCGGCGAAGTCCAACGCACCCTTGGCGAACAGGAAGCCGGCCGGGTCGCCGTAGGCGGACGGGCCGCCCCAGAACCAGACCATGTGCGCCATCGGCAGGTAGGAGAAGGTGAACCACAGCACGGAGAACACCAGCAGCGCGGAGAACTTGATGCGTTCGGCGAAGCCGCCGACGATCAGCGCCACGGTGATGGCCGCGAAGGTGAGCTGGAACACCATGAACACCAGTTCGGGGATCACCACGCCCTTGGAGAAGGTCTCCACGTTGACGCCGGGGTCCACACCGGCCAGGAACATCTTGGACAAGCCGCCGATGAAGCTGTTCAGGTCGCCACCCGGCGTGAAGGCCAGGGAGTAGCCATACACCACCCACAGCACCGAGATCACGCAGAAGATGGCGAAGACCTGGGTGAGCACGGACAGCATGTTCTTGGCGCGCACCAGGCCGCCGTAGAACAGGGCCAGGCCCGGAATGGTCATGAGGATGACCAGCAGGGTGGAAACCAGCATCCAGGTCGTATCACCCTTGTTTGGCACGGGAGCCGGCGCGGCTTGCGGCGGCGGCGCCGTTTCGGGGGCGGCGGCTGCAACCGCCTCGGCGGTGACGGCGGGGGCCGCAGCCGGCACAGCTTGCTCTGCCAGGGCGACGCCGGACAATCCCAGCGAGCCTAGCAACATCAAGGTCGCGAATAGTCGTTTCATGATGGCTTCTCCTTAGATCGCCGCGTCACCGGCTTCGCCGGTGCGGATGCGGACCACCTGTTCGAGGTCCCAGACGAAAATCTTGCCGTCGCCGATCTTGCCGGTCTGCGCGGCCTTGGAAATGGCCTCGATGGCCTGTTCCAGCAGTTCGGCCTTGATGGCGATCTCGATCTTCACCTTGGGCAGAAAGTCCACGACGTACTCCGCGCCGCGGTAGAGCTCGGTGTGGCCCTTCTGGCGGCCGAAGCCCTTGACTTCGGTCACGGTGATGCCGGACACCCCCAGGCCGGACAAGGCTTCACGCACCTCGTCGAGCTTGAAGGGTTTGATGATGGCGGTAATGAATTTCACGGTCCGTCTCCTTGTGCGGGCCGGGGCGGCGAAGGCGCCCCGGCGATGCGGTTAGAAAGTGGCGCCGAGGGACAGGATGAAGCGGTCGTCCGCCCACTTGCCATAGAAGTCCCGGCCATCGTTGTCGGTGCCGACATAGGCGATGCCGAAGTTGAACTTGCCCACCGGCACGCCAAGGCCGACCTTCCAGTCGGCGTAGTCGTCCTGGTCGCCCGAGCCGGCGGTGTAGCCATAGTGCAGGCCCAGGCCCCAGCCGTTGGCGAAGGTGTGGTTGTAGCTGGCGTCCCAGTAGATGGTGCCGTCACCGTTCCTGGCGCCGAAATACTCGTCGGAGAGGGTGTAGGAGGCCTTCAGGCCGAGGCCCATGTAGGTGATGCCGGCGTAGGCTTCCAGCGTGTTGGCATCGCCGAGGTCGGGGTAGATGTACTGCAGCAGGCCGACGTTGTAGCCCAGGTCGCCGACGCTGCCGGCATGGCCGCCATAGACGTCCCACTCGGAATTGGCATCGCCGAATTCCACGTTGGAGGCCCAGACCCCCAGGTAGAAGCCGCTCTTGTGTGCATAGTCGAAACCGCCCTGAATGGCGGGATCCTCGTCGGTCTGCGACACGCCGCGGAACTGATAGTCGCTGACCAGGGTCAGGTTGCCGGTGATGCTGTGCGGGCTTTCCTCCGCGGCCAGGGCGAGGGCCGGTACGCTCGCCAGTCCGCTCAACAGCAGGGCGGTAGAGATTTTTTTCATGACGTTCTCCAAGGAATGGTGCGGTAGTGCACAGCCACGTTTAGCATGCTCTGTGCCAGAAAATTAAACGTTAATAAACAATGTGTTACGTATTTGTTATGGACATGGTGCGCGCCGATGCCTGATATTGGTGCATGCGCGGCAGGGTAGTGCACCTTCTTGGCACTTGCGCCCGGCGGGGGAGGGATTACCCTTGCCGCACTTGGCGACAAACGAAAAGGATGACGAAATGCTCAAGCAGAATCTGGTGACCGAAATGGCCGGCAAGGTCTCCGAGGTGCTGGCCGCGAGCCCGGCGCGCGACATGGAAAAAAACCTGAAGGCGGCCCTGTCGGCCTGGCTGACCCGGCTGGATCTGGTCAGCCGCGAGGAGTTCGACGTGCAGAGCGAGGTGCTGGCCCGCACGCGCGAGCAGTTGCGCGACCTGGAAGCCCGCCTGGCCCGCCTGGAAGGAGACGGGCCGGCATGAAGCACTGGCGTGCCTTGCCCCGGAGAACACGGTGATCGCCCAGCGCCTACAAGGCGGAGCTGGCGCCGTATGCGAAGACTCCGCCCACCCCGCTTCCGAGAGCCGCATGGAAACCCTGAACGAGCTGGCGCCGCACCTGCGCCCGCTGTATGCCGAGGCCGCCGCCCAGCCGGCCAGCCTGCCCGCGGCCGTCGAGTACTACCGGCGCGCGGCCGAACTGGCCAGCTTCAAGGAGACCCGCTGCAAGGGGCGGTTCGCCGATCTTTGCAACGGTATCGATTTGCCGCGCCAGGCCGAACAGGCCCTGGCCCGCCTGGCGCCATGAGCGTGCCTCCGGTCGAGGTGGCCGCCGCGGTCATCGAGCGCGCCGACGGCAGCTTCCTCATGACCCGCCGCCCCGAAGGCAAGGCCTATGCCGGCTGGTGGGAGTTTCCCGGCGGCAAGCTGGAGGCGGGCGAAACCGCGCGCGAGGCGCTGCGGCGGGAGTTGCGGGAGGAACTGGGCATCGAGGTGACGCAGGCCTTTCCCTGGCTCAACCGCGCCTTCGTCTATCCGCACGCGCATGTGCTGCTGCGTTTCTTCCGCGTCACCGGCTGGCGCGGCGAGCCGCATCCGCACGAAGGCCAGGCGCTGGCCTGGACGCGCGCCGAGCAAGCCGAGGCGGCCCCCATTCTGCCCGCCAACGGCCCCATCCTGCGTGGTCTCGGCCTGCCCCTGGAATATGCGGTTTCCGATCTCGCCGCGCTCGGCGAGGCGGCTTTCCTGCGCGCCCTCGACGCGCGCCTGCGAGGCGGCCTGCGACTGCTGCAACTGCGCGAGAAGCAACTTGACAGGGAAAACTGGCGCCGCCTCGCGCGCGAAGTGGCGGCGCGCTGCCGCGAATTCGGCGCCCGCCTGCTGCTGAACGGCGACGCGGCGCTGGCGGCGGAGCTGGGCGCGGGCGTGCATCTTTCTTCCGGCCAGCTCATGGCGGCTACGTCGCGGCCGGACCTGGAATGGGCGGGCGCTTCCTGCCACGATCCCGCCGAACTGGCGCGCGCCGCCGAGCTGGAACTGGATCTGGTGGTGCTGTCGCCGGTGCTGCCCACCGCCAGCCATCCCGGCGCGGAAACCCTGGGCTGGGCGCGCTTCGCCGCATGGCTGGCGGACTACCCGCTGCCGGTGTTCGCCCTTGGCGGCCTCGGTCTGGATGACCTGGAAATCGCCCGCGCCCATGGCGCCCATGGCGTGGCCTTGAAGAGCCAGGCATGGCGCGCGCCATGAAGGCGTCCCGCTGGATGGGCGTGCTCGCTCCCTTGCTGCTGGCGGCGCTGGTGGGCGCGGTGCTCTGGTTCAAGCCGGCGCGACAGGAGCCTGCGGCGACGCGCGCGGACTGCGCCGAGCTCACGCGCGGTTGCGCGCTGAGCGTCGAGGGTCGCGCCATCCGCCTGGGGGTCGATCGCGAAATCCGCGCGCTGCAGCCATTCGGGCTATGGTTGGAGGCGCCGGGCGTGACCAAGGCGGAAGTCCGCTTCACGATGCCGGACATGGACATGGGCTTCAACCTCTACGTCCTGCGCCCCGGCCCCGATGGCGTGCTGCGCGCCACGGTGACGCTGCCGGTATGCGTCAGCGGCTCGCGCGAGTGGTTGATGACCCTGGACCTGGACGGGAGTCGCCTGAGCGTGCCCTTCGTCACCAACATGTAATAAAAGCCGCTATCGGCGCGCATATAATGCGCCGCTACCGGCGAAGTCGAGAGATCGAGGAGGGGCGATGCCCAGCGAACACATTTACAAGCAATTCGATGCCGACCTTGAGGCGGTGCGCGCCCGCGTCCTGGAAATGGGCGGCATGGTGGAGGAACAGGTGACCCAGGCCGTGGAGGCGCTGGTGACGGGCGACACTAAGCTGGCCGAACGGGTCATCAGCCAGGACCATCAAGTCAACGCCCTGGAAGTGGCCGCCGACGAGGCCTGCACCCAGATCATCGCCCTGCGCCAGCCCACCGCCGGCGACCTGCGCATGATCCTGACCATCATCAAGACCATCACCGACCTCGAGCGCGTCGGCGACGAGGCTAGCAAGATCGCGCGCTTCGCCATCAAGGTCTATGACAACGACCGCATCGTCATGCCGCGCTACAACGAAATCAAATACATGGCCGGCATGGCCACCAAGATGCTGCGCGAATCCCTCGACGCCTTCGCCCGCCTGGATGCCTCGGGCGCCGCCGGCGTGGCGCGCCAGGACATGGAGGTGGACGAGGAGTTCCACCTCATCACGCGGCACCTCATCACCTACATGATGGAAGATCCGCGCACCATCTCCACCTTCATCGACCTGCTGTTCGTGGTGAAGGCCATCGAGCGCATCGGCGACCACGCCAAGAACATGTCCGAGTACGTGGTGTTTATGGTCAAGGGCAAGGACGTGCGCCACACCACCATCGAGGAACTCGAGCGCCAGCTGCAGTAGGCGGCTGGCATCGCGCGCAAAAAAGCCGGCGCTTGCCGGCTTTTTTGTCGGTGCGAAGGGCGGGGCATGGCCCGCCCTCGCGGCGGTTCAGTGGCCGCTGGTCTTGCGCGCCTGCAGTTCCACGGCGTGCTTCCGCGTCTTGCCGTCGTTTCCCCGCAGGTGCAGGGTAAGGGGCACCTTCTGCCCGGCGACGACGGGCTTCTTCAGGCCGATGCACATCACGTGCAGGCCGCCCGGTTCGAGGTGCACGGCCTGGCCGGCGGGCAGCGGGATTTCCTGCATCTCGCGCATTTCCATGACGCCGTTTTCCATCTTCATGTAGTGCAGCTCGACATGACCGCATATGGGGCTGGAGCCGCCCACCAGGGTCATGGCGCTGTCTGCGGTAAGGGTCATAAAGCCCGCCGCGACCTTCTGGCCAGGCGCGGTGGCGCGTATCCAGGGCGCCTCCACCTTGAGGCTGTCGGCCTGGACCGGGCTGGCCAGGGTGATGCTCAGGAGGACTGCGAACGGGATGCGGTACATGGGTTTCCTTTCTCCGGGAAGAGCGCGTGATGAGACTCAGAATTTTACGTTCAAACCGGCATAGATCGATCGACCCGGGCCGGGTACGGGGGTGCCCCACTGCGGATAATTGGGCAGGGGCGGATTCGTCATGGTCGTGCCCTGACCCACATAGGCCCCACCCAGGGGCAGGTCATACATGCGGTCGAACAGGTTTTCGATGCCGAAGTCGATGCTGTAGCCTTTCTGTTCGTAACGCGCGCGCAGATGAATCAGGGCGTAGCCGGCGGTTTCCATTTCGTTGCGTACTTCGGAAACCTTGTTCTTGCTGGACACGAACTCGCCTTCGATGCTGTTGCGCCAGGCACCGAGCTTTTGGGTCAGCGTCAGGCGGGCGGTGAGGGGCATGATGTTGTAGAGGTAGTCGCCCGTATCGCGGTTCTTGCCATGGGTGTAGTTGAGCAGGCCCGTGAGGCCGAAATCGCCGGCCCTGGTGCTGCCCAGCGGCATCTTGCCGGAAAGGTCGATGCCATGCAGGCGAGCCGACGCGTTGGCGTAGCGCAGGACGCTGAACTGGTTGCTGAGCGGGACCGCGCGTGGCGCGTTGGTGGTGGCATCCCACTGGATCGCGTCGATGTAGTCTTCGACATGGGTGTAATAGGGCGTGGCCTTGAACTCCCAGCTGTGGTCGGCGGCATGCCAGGCAAAGCTGGTCGAGACGGAATACGCCTTTTCCGGCTGGAGATCGGGATTGCCGAAATAGCCGTTGCCATCGCCGACGAAGTTGTTCATCAGCGCCGCCATCTGCCAGGTAGACCAGCTATAGCGCTCGTACAGGTTGGGGGAACGCGTCTTTTGTGCCAGGCCCAGCTCAATAGTTCGCGTGGCGTCAGGCCTGTAGCGCGCCAGCCAGGTCAAATCCCAGTTGTGGTCGGTCTTGCTGCGGTCCGCGTTGTTGAAGGCCACGGCGTCCCGGGTCTGATTACCCGGTCCCCCTGCTCCGGCAGTGGGTGGCGCGGTCAGGTTGTAACCATGCACTTTGCCCGCATCCATCTTGACCGTTTCATGGCGCAGGCCGAACAGGCTGGTCCACTCCGGGGTCAGGCGCGCTTCCCATTCGCCGAACACGGCATAGCGATCACGCTGGCCGTCGTTGATGTTCCAGAAAGTGTTGGGCCACATCCCCCCGCCGGAAGGGGTCCACCAGTCATCCAGACGATAGGCCTGAAATTCGGCGCCCACGCGCAGGAGCTCATCGGCCGCCATGCGGATATCGGCGCCGAGGCTGAGACCGGTGTTCTTGCCGTCCGTGTACATGGGCATGCCGGCGGCACAGTTGGGGCCGATGGGCGCGCAGGGGTTGGCATTGCCGCCGGGGGGATTGTTGCCGCCCGAGTTCGCGCCATACCAGTAACGCTTGTCATCGCCGAAATCCATCTCGTGTTCCGTATGTTCGTAATAGGCGCGCGCCTTGAGGACGCCCCAATCCTGCTTGCCGGTGTAAGCCAGGTTGAACTGGTCGCTGACGTTGTCGGTCATGTCCATGCGCTGGTTGGGGTAGTTCTCTTCGGGAATATGCTGGCGGCCAACCTTGAAATCGAACTGATGATCGTCGTTCCTCCAGGCCAGTTTCAGAGCCTGGTTGATGGTTTCGTAAGCCGTCGAGCCGACCTCGTCGCGATCCAGGGTGTGCCCCGCACGTCCGCTGAAGGCGTAGGTCTTGAAATGGTCACCGGCGGAGTAATTGCCGGCCTTGGCATAGGCGCCGGTGTAGCCCAGGCTGAGGCTTTCGCTGGCCAGGGTGAAGGCCAGATTTGCGCCGCGTGCATCGCCGTTGCTGCGATAGAAGGCGCCTACTTCCCCTTTCTGGAGCTTGCCCTGGACGGGGCTGGCGAATTCCGCCGGGGAGGATTCCACGAGGATGCTGCCGCCGATGCTGTCGCCCCCCGCGCTGACCGGACTGATGCCCGCATAGACCTTGATGTTGCTCACCGCGCTGGGATCGATGTACGAGAGCGGGGGATTCATGTGATTGGGGCAGGCGGCGATCAAATCCATGCCGTCCACCTTGATGCGCAGGCGGTCGTCCGCCAGGCCGTGCATCGCCGGCAGGCTGGAGACGCCGCCGGCGCCGTAGAGGCTGACGCCGGGAATATCGCGCAGCAGGCTGGCGCTGTCGCTGGTGGCGGCGCGTCGCGCAGCGATGTCCGCGTCGTCGAGGCGGAGGAGCATGAGCGGATCGGGTACGGCTCGAGTTGCGGTGACGACGATGCTGTCGAGGGTGTGAATATCCGCTGCGGGGGCCGGGCTGGCGCTCAGGGCAAGCAGGGCGGCGAGGGGTTTGAGGCGAGTTTGCATGGCTGTGCGCTTGCTGAAAAAAAGCGTATGTTAGGAAGCGCCGGTTGCATCGGGAATGTGACATATCGCCGCATGCGCAGGTACATCAGGCGAGTTCTTTGGAGGCCCTCCACACCAGGCCGACACAAAAAATGGGCTCGCCGCGGCGAGCCCGAAGCTATACGTTTGCACGTATGGAAGCCCGCGCAGCGTAGAAGAATCGTCGGCGCGGGGGAATGCGACATGTTGTCGCGGGGGGGTGTGGCGTCGCTGCCGTAAAATCCGGCCATGCCGGTCTTTCCTGAATCCGCCTCGGGCCGCGACGCGCTGCCCGTCAGCGCGCAACGCCGCCTGATCGTCACCCGCGCCGCGCTGGTGCTGGCTGAGGCGGCAGGCATCGGCCTGCTGGTGGGGGGGCTGCAGGCGAGTCCGCCGCTTGCCGCGCTGGGCCTCATCGTCGCCCTGCACGCCCTGCTCAACGCCGTCGCTGTCTGGCGGCTGCGCGCGGGCGGCGGCGCCACGCCGGAGGTGCTGCTGCACCTGGCGGTGGACGCGGCGGTGATCGCCGCCCTGGTCTACCTCACCGGCGGCTATGCCAATCCCTTCATTTCGCTGCTGCTGGTCCCCCTCATCCTCGCCGCCGTCAGTCTGCCCGCGCCATACGCCTGGGGCATGGCCGCCTGGGTGGGCGCGCTCTATACCCTGCTCATGCGCTATTACGTGCCGCTGGATATCCCGGTGTCGTCGGCCGACGCGGTGGACCTGCACCTGACCGGCATGTGGCTCAATTTCCTGCTCACCGCCGCCCTGGTGGCGGCCTTCGCCGGGCGCCTGGCGGCCACCCTGCGGCGGCGCGACGCCGAACTGGCCCAAGCCCGCGAGCGGCGCCTGCGCGACGAGCATCTGTTCGCCCTCGGCTTGCAGGCCGCCGCGGCGGCGCACGATCTGGCCACGCCGCTGGCCTCCGCCCGCATCACGCTCGACGAGCTGCGCCGCGACTATGCCGGCGACGACGAACTGGATCCTTCCCTCACCCTGTTGTCCGGCCAGTTGAAGCGCATGGAAAGCGTCTTGGCCCGGCTTTCCCAGTCCGCCAGGAACCGGGAGGGCGGCGCAGCGCGGGTGCGGGTGACGGACTGGCTCGCCGGTGTGCTGGAACACTGGGGCCTGATGTGGCCCCACGTCCGGGTGCGGCTCGATGTGGCCGCGGGTTTGCCCGACGTCGGGGCCGATGCCGCGCTGGAGGCGGCCCTGGTGACCCTGCTCAACAACGCCGCCCAGGCCGGCGGCGCCGACATCGAAGTGGAAGCTGGCATGGAAGGCGAGCGTCTCTTGCTGCGCGTTGCCGACCGGGGCGGTGGGCTCGACGCGGAAGCGAGCACGCCCGGTTGGGGCGTCGGGCTGGATCTCGCGCGGGCCGGGCTGGAGCGCCTGGGCGGCGGCCTGGAGGTGGCGCCCAGAGCGGGCGGCGGCGTCGTCTCCAGCCTCCGCATTCCCGTGCGCGAGGCCGGCGCATGAAGGCCTGGCATATCCTGTTGGTGGACGACGACGCGGTGTTTGCCGAAACCCTGGCCCGCGCCCTGGCCAGGCGCGGCCACGAGGTGGCCGTCGCGGCCGATGGTGAGGCGGCCCTGGCGCCGCGGCCACGGCGCTTCGACGCCGCCGTCCTGGACCTGCGCCTGGCCGCCGATTCCGGCCTGCGCCTGATCCCGCCGCTGATCGCGGCACATGCCGGCATCCGCATCCTCCTGCTGACTGGCTATGCCAGCATCGCCACGGCGGTGGAGGCGATCAAGCTGGGGGCGGTCCACTACCTGCCGAAGCCGGCGGGCGTCGACGAGATTCTTCAGGCCCTGGGCCGCATCGAGGGCGATCCGGACACCGCCGCGCCGGAGGAGCCGATGTCGGTGGATCGGCTGGAATGGGAGCACATCCAGAAGGTGCTGGCGGAACACGACGGCAACCTGTCGGCCACGGCGCGGGCACTGAAAATGCACCGCAGGACCCTGCAGCGCAAGCTGGCGAAACGCCCGGTCAGGGCGTGAGCGTTTCCAGCGTGAGGTTGCGGTTGGTGTAGATGCAGACGTCGGCGGCGATGCCGATGGCTTCCCGCACGATGCTTTCCGGGTCCAGGTCGGTGTGCTCCAGCAAGGCCCGCGCGGCGGATTGCGCGTAGGCGCCGCCGCTGCCGATGGCGGCGATGCCCAGTTCCGGTTCCAGCACGTCGCCGGCGCCGGTGATGATCAGGGTGCTGGCGCGGTCGGCCACCGCCAGCATGGCTTCCAGGCGGCGCAGCATGCGGTCGGTGCGCCAGTCCTTGGCCAGTTCCACCGCGCTCCTGACCAGATGGCCCTGGTGCTTCTCCAGCTTGGCCTCGAAACGTTCGAACAGGGTGAAGGCGTCCGCCGTGCCGCCGGCGAAGCCGGCCAGGATGCGGTCCTGATAGAGGCGGCGGACCTTGCGCGCGCCGGCCTTGATGACGATGTTGCCGAGGGTGACCTGGCCGTCGCCGCCCATGGCAACCGCCTCGCCGCGCCGGACCGAGAGGATGGTGGTGCCGTGGAATTGTTCCATGCGCGGGAGTCCGCCGCGATCAGGCGCGGGTGCGGCCGAGGATCATGGCGAACTGGTTGACGCCGACGATCTGCAGCAGGGTGTTGATCAGCTCGTTGCCGTTCTTGAACAGGACCTTGCAGCCGGCCTGGGAGAGTTCGATCAGGGTCTCCAGCAGCATGCCGATGACCGCGAAGTCGATGCGGATGACCTGGGACAGATCGATTTCCACGCGCTGCCGCCCGCTGGCAAACTTTTTCAGGGCGAGGAACTGTCCCTCGTTGCCGGGGACGATGCTGCCGCTGAGCGCGAAGCCATCCTCGCTCGCTGCTGCCGCCGCCGCCGGAGCGCCGCCGGAGCGCGTCGGCACGTCGCGCGGCGGCGTGTAGGAAGGCGGCGAGACCTCGAAGGCGACGGCGTAGTCGACGGCGATATTCTCGAAGTCGTCCTGCCGGCCCAGCAGTTGCAGGATCGCCAGCAGCAGGAACCAGCCCGCCTCGGTCAGCCGGCCGCCTTGGCGAGCGGCGTCGAGACGCACGGAGAAGCCGGGCCCGCCGATCAGCTCGATGGGCTTCTTCATGTCGTTGAGGCGCACGATGTCGTCGAGCAGGGCATGCGCGGTGTCCTCGTCCGGCGCCTGGGTCTTGGAGAAATCCAGCCTGACGTAGGGCGCCTTCTCGGCGTCCTGCATGAAGCGGGCCTGCTTGACCCGTTCCAGGCTGCCGTATTTCTCTCCGTAGACCATGACCGGCGCCGGCTGGCTGGCGGCCTGCGGACGGTTGCGCGGCGACCAGGTGGGCGGGGAACGCTCGAACTTGACCGCGAAGTCGACGGCGGCATCCTCGAAGGGCTCGGCCTGGCCGCTGGCCTCGTAGAGGTCGAACAGCATGTACCAGGGCAGGGGGTCGCGGTTGTCCGGATGGTCGAGCAGGTAGCGGTTGAGCAAGGCGGCGGTTTCGCCGATCTTGCCGTTGGCGTACAGCACGGCGGCTTCCTCCAGTTCCGCAGCGAGGCCACCCATGGCTTCCTGCACCTCGATACCGGAGCTGAGGTCTTTTGCGGGCGGCTTGACCTGGGCGTACTCCGTGCCCGGGCCGAACTCGGGCTGGGCCCCGCGCAGAAAGGCCTTCAGATCATCCGGTTTGTCCTTGCGGAAAAAGGAGAACACCACCTTGCCCTAAATCGTTATCAGCGCAACAGCATACCAGAAGCCGGCGCCTGAAATGGCGAAGCATCTCACTCCGTCATGGTACCGGATCGTGCCCGCCCGGGTGCCAGGGATGGCAGCGGAAGACGCGGCGCACGGCGAGCCAGCTGCCGCGCAAAGCGCCGTGCCGTTCCACGGCTTCGCGCGCGTATTGCGAGCAAGTGGGGGTGAAACGGCACTGGTTGCCGACGAAGGGCGACAGCGCGAGCTGATAGAAGCGGATGAGGGCGACCAGGATACGTTGCGCGGGATTCATGACGGGTTCCGCTTCAGCGGGGATAGCGATGCGCGACCCGCTCCGCGGTTCTCAGGTCTTCCGGGGTGTTCACGTTGAGGAAGGCGTAGGCATCGTCGCCGAAATACACGGTTTCACAGGCATGCCGCGCCTGCCAGGCCTGCACCCGCCGGCCGCCCCCGTCGACGTAGTCGCGCAGGTCGTCCATCAGGTCGCGGTGCGCCAGCATGATGGCGTAATGCGTGCTGGTCTCGTCGGCGGCGCGGGCCAGCGGAACGGCGGCGGCGCGCGCATGCTCCAGCAGATGGATGACCAGATTGAGCGGCAGGAAGGGCGCGTCGCAGGGCGCCGTGAGCAGCCATTCCTGCTGGGCGGTTGCGGCGGCGGCCAGCAGGCCCGCGAGCGGGCCGGGGTAATCGGGCAAGGCGTCGGATACCACGGTGTGGCCCAGGCGGGCGTAGCGCGACAGATTGCGGTTGGCGCTGACGACGATTTCGGCGACGCGCCCGCGCAGGCCGTCCGCGACCCAGCCCGCCAGCGGACGCCCGGCGAGCTCGATGAGGCCCTTGTCCTCGCCCCTGAAGCGACGCGCCAGACCGCCCGCGAGGACGATGCCGGTGACCGGCGCAAGCTCATTCGCCGTCATGTTTCAGCAGACGGTAGACCTGCGACTTGTGGCGCGGCCGGAAGCCTTCCCAGACCACTTGCGCGCCTTCCGGCGCATCCGCTCCGGTTCGCGCGGCGCGGCGTTCCACCAGACGCAGGGTCCAGGCGCAATCGGCTTGCGCGGGCGGCGCCAGGTGATAGCGCAGCATGACCTGCATGGGGGCATCCACGCGCGCGTCCAGACAGGCATCCTGGGGCAGATGGCGGGCCATGTCGGCGATCAGCGGGCGGTAGCCCCAGTTGTACTCCGCCCACGGACGAAACAGGGTGGCGAGGAGGATCCAGAGCAGCGCCATGCCCGTCGCCCAGACCAGGAGGGGGCGTGTTTTCGCGCGCGGAAACAGGGGGATGGCGATCAGCCAGAGCAGACTGACGGCCAGGGCGAACAGCAAGGCGCCGGTTTCCACCGAGCCCGCCGCATAGCCGGGCGCGAGCTTGGCGAGATGCTGGGCGAGTCGGGTCGGCATGCCCCACTCGATGGCGGAGAAGTACACCCAGGCTGTCAGGCTGAAGAACAGCAGGCAGAGCACGCCGAACCAGTAGAAGGCCTGGGCCGCGCCGCGCCGCAGGTTGTTCACCGCGAACGCCGCCAGCGGGGCCAGGGGCAGCATCACCAGCAGCAGCGCGCCATCACGCGAGGCGATGGGAAAAGGCACGGTGAGCAGCAGCACGGCGAGGGCGATGAGGCTGGGGTGCAGCTCCGGCGTCCTCGCCAGTTTGCGGTGTACGTGCCACACCGCCCAGGCCGCCAGCGGCCACAGCGGCCAGGCGAACCAGGGCAGTTCGGAATAGGGGCCGGTCGGCAGTTCCGTCAGCGCGTAGCGGCCCGGCCCACGGAAATTCAGCCAGTCGCGCAGCAGGTCGAAGACGGCCAGCACGCCCAGGCAGGCGGCGATGATGGCTAGGGCCAGACCAACTCCGGCGAGGGCGGCGCGCCGGTACTCGCGGGTGCGCCAGGTCGCCGACAGCAGGGGCAGGCCAACCACCAGCAGGCCGGCGACGAGGTCCAGCACGCCGCGCAGGCCGAGGCTGAGGACGGCCAGGGCCAGGGCGATGACCACGGCGCCTCGCCGCGCATGCTGACGGGCCGCAGCGACGCCGTAGAGCAGGGCCGACCAGCCGGCCAGCAGGGCGGTTTCCGGCAACAGCGCGTGCACGCGCAACATCAGGCCCATGCAGCCGATCAGGGCGAGCACGGCGGCGGCGCCATGGCCGGGACCGTGCAGGGAACGGGCGGTCATGCCGGCGAACAGCAGCGCCAGCAGGGTGAACACGCCGCTCGCCAGGCGGGCGCCGTCCTGGACATCCCAATGGCCGCTGGCGAGTTGCGCCGTCAACCCGGCGACCAGGGTGTACAGGGGAGCGGGCGTGGCCCAGGCGCTGGAGGCGCCGGCCAGCCAATCCAGCACCGCGGCCAGCGCCAGCGCCTCCTCGCCCTTCCAGGCATCGCGGCCCACCAGACCGTAAAACGCCCAGAGCGCGGCCAGGACGATGAGCCAGAACTGGTTGGCGCGGGGCGTGGGGTTCATGGGCGCTGGGCTGCAACAAAAAAGGCAGCGCGCGGCTGCCTCTCGGGGATGCGCGAGCACCGCCTCACTTCTTGGCGATGCCGTACTTCTGGCGGAACTTCTCGACGCGGCCGGCGGTGTCGACGATCTTCTGCTTGCCGGTATAGAAAGGGTGGCAAGCGGAGCAGACTTCCACGTGCAGCGCCTTGTTCATGGTCGAGCGGGTGGTGAAGGTATTACCGCAACTGCAGGTCACGGTAATGTCGTGGTAATCGGGATGGATGCCGGCTTTCATGATGCGTTACCTGGAAAGGAAACCTGGAAAGCGGGCGATTATCCACAAAAACGTGCGATCGGGCAAACCCTAGTCTTCAATCTGCGTGGATGAACCGCGATGCATCCGCGTGCCTGCTGTCAGCGCGTCTCCGCCAGCAGGCTTGCCATCATCGCCCGCGCCTGTCCGGCATAACCGCCGCCGAACAGGTTGAAGTGGTTGAGCACGTGATACAGGTTATACA
This sequence comes from Hydrogenophilales bacterium, assembly GCA_037442845.1. Classification (GTDB taxonomy): domain Bacteria; phylum Pseudomonadota; class Gammaproteobacteria; order Burkholderiales; family Thiobacillaceae; genus PFJX01. The sequence goes on from JBBIPL010000029.1 coordinate 20,596, forward strand.
GCGTTCTGCGTGTCGCGTATCCCGCGTCCAGCGGCCAGGACTCCCGGTAGGCCGCCCGGAAATCGGCCGGGAAGCCGCCGAACAGTTCGGTCATGGCCAGGTCGGTCTCGCGGTCGCCGAAATACACCGCCGGATCGAACAGTACCGGCTCGCCGTCGGCGTATCCGTAATTGCCCCCCCAGAGATCGCCGTGCAGCAGGCTGGGCGTCGGCCGATGCGCGGCGAAGAAGACATGCATGTCCGCCAGCAGCCGCTCACCCAGGTCGATCAGTTCGCCCGGCGCCTGCCGTTCGCGCGCGAGCCGCAACTGGAAACCCAGGCGATGCTCGCGGAAAAAGGCCGCCCAGTCGGAATTCGGCGCATTGTGTTGTGGCGTGGCACCGATGGTGTTGTCGCGCCGCCAGCCATGGCTGTGTCCGCTGACGCGATGCAGGGCGGCCAGCCTGCGGCCGAGCTCGGCGCCGCTTCCCGTGCCGCCCAGTGGCAGCCATTCCAGCACCAGATAGGCCTCCGCCCCCTCCACCCCGTGCGTGATCGCGCGCGGCACGCGGATGGCCGCCGCCGCCTCCAGTACGCGCAGGCCTTCAGCCTCGGCGGCAAACATTTCGGCGTGACGGGCGGCGTTGATCTTGGCGAAAAAGCGCCGGCCATCGCGGCCTTCCAGCACCAGGCCGCGGTTGATGCAGCCACCGCCTACAGCCGTCGCACGCGCCGCCTCGAAACCTCGTCCGGTGGCCGCAGCGATGGCCGAGGCCAGCGCTGCGTGGCTCACACCAGCGACTTGGGCTCGCGGGATTCCCCCGCCTCCTCCATGCGGCGCAGGTAGGCCTGCCAGTAGAAATCCTGCTTGCGGCCAAGGTCGTAGAGGTAGTCCCAGGAAAAGATGCCGGAATCGTGGCCGTCGGAAAACACCAGGACCACCGCGTACTGGCCGACCGGCTCGATGGCGTTGATCTCCACGTATTTCTTGCCGACCTGCAGGACTTCCTGGCCGGGGCCGTGGCCGCGCACCTCGGCCGAGGGCGAGAAAACCCGCAGGTACTCGCAGGGCAGATTGAAATGGCTGCCATCGTTGAAAGCCACTTCCAGGATGCGGGATTGCTTGTGCAGCTTGATCTCGGTGGGGATCGGGGTGTCTGGCGTCAGGCCGCCCATGGCAACTCCTTTATTAGCGTTCAGTAATGGAGCGCTAGTGTGCCAGCCGCCACGCGGCCGCACAAGACCGAGTCAAATAGTCGGGTATTGCCCGGCGGGCTTCCTGCCCGATCCGCCCTCCCGCGCGCCGACTCGCCTCCGCCTTGACGCGCCGCAGGCTTTCACGCTTAAATGCGCGCCTTCTTTCGGTCGGCATCCCCGACCGCTCAATCAGGCCAGGTAGCTCAGTTGGTAGAGCAGCGGACTGAAAATCCGCGTGTCGACGGTTCGATTCCGCCCCTGGCCACCAAACAAAAGGCAGGTGAGCATGGCGTTGATCTCCCTCGCCAGGGCGCTGG